>DASRFZ010000071.1:0-29539 GCA_035651275.1 Mycobacterium sp.
GAGCGCCGCCACCAGTTTCAGGTATGCCTCGACGCTGGCATTCGCCGTGTCGACATCGGTGACGGCCTCGCCGAGGTAGTCGATCGACACCATCCGAGCCGAATCCCGGAGCGCGGCAACGGAAGACAACGCATCATCCAGTGACTCGCCGGGCACGAAGCGCCGTACCACGCGGCGTGTGACCGGCCAGCGTTCCGATGCGCGCCGCAACCGTTGCGATCGGCTGGCGGCCAAGATCGCCGGGCGGGCGGTGGTGGAGAACACGCTCACCGTCAGACCTCCATGTGCGGGTATGCGTGATCGGTGGGCGGGACGAAGTTCTCCTTGATCGACCGCGCCGACGTCCATCGCAGAAGGTTCAGTGCAGAGCCCGCCTTGTCGTTGGTGCCCGACGCACGCGAGCCGCCAAAGGGCTGCTGGCCCACGACCGCTCCGGTCGGCTTGTCGTTCACGTAGAAGTTGCCGGCCGCGTAGCGCAGCCGGTCCGACGCACGCTGGATCGCATCGCGGTCATCGGCGATCACGGCACCGGTCAGCGCGTACTTGGCACCGCGATCGACGACGTCGAGGATCTCGTCAAAGCGCTCGTCGGGATAGACATGGACGGCGAGGATCGGGCCGAAGTACTCGGTACAGAACGCGTCGTCGCCCGGATCGTCGGACAGCAACACGGTGGGCCGTACGAAATAGCCTTCATTGTCGTCGTATTCGCCGCCGACGGCGACCGTCACACCCGAGGCCTCCTTCGCCCGTTCGATGGCGGCGACGTTTTTGGCGAACGCCCGCTCGTCGATCAACGCCCCACCGAAGTTCGTCAGGTCCGTGACGTCGCCGTAGGTCAAGGCTTCTGTCGCCGAAAGAAAGTCGTCACCCATTCGCTGCCACACCGAGCGTGGAATGAATGCCCGCGACGCGGCCGAACATTTCTGCCCCTGGTAATCGAATGCGCCGCGAATCAGCGCTGTCCGCAACACATCTGGTTGCGCAGAGGTGTGCGCGACGATGAAATCCTTGCCGCCGGTCTCGCCGACAAGCCTTGGATAGCTCGCGTAGCGTTCGATGTTGCTGCCGACTTCCCGCCACAAGTGCTGAAAGGTGTTCGTGGACCCGGTGAAGTGGATGCCGGCCAGCCGCGGATCAGAAAGCAGCACCTCTGAGACCGCGTATCCGTCGCCGGTCAGCAGGTTGATGACGCCGGGCGGCAGGCCGGCGGCCTCCAGCAATTGCATGGTCAGATATGCCGAAACCGTCTGTGTGACAGACGGTTTCCAGATCACGGTGTTGCCCATCAATGCCGGCGCGGTCGGGAGATTTCCTGCGATCGCCGTGAAGTTGAACGGGGTGACGGCGTAGACGAAGCCCTCGAGCGGGCGATAGTCGGTGCGGTTCCAGACGCCGCGCGTGCTGACCGGCTGCTGCGCCAGGATCTGGCGGGCGAACGCGACGTTGAACCGCCAGAAGTCGACGAGCTCGCACGGCGCGTCGATCTCTGCCTGGTATGCAGTCTTGGACTGTCCGAGCATCGTTGCGGCCGCAAGCTTTTCCCGCCACGGACCCGCGAGCAGATCGGCCGCGCGCAGGAAGACTGCCGCGCGTTCGTCGAACGGTGTGGCGGCCCACGCAGGCTTCGCGGCCGCAGCGGCATCCACTGCGGCGGTCGCGTCGGCGTGGGTCGCGTTGGTCAGCGTGCCAAGCCGGGCGGCGTGCCGGTGCGGCTGAACAACATCGATTCGCTTACCGCTGCCCATCCGGTGCTCGCCGCCAATGACATGCGGCAGGTCAATCGGCTCAGCAGCCAGCCGGTCCAGCGTCGAAACCAACCGAGCGCGTTCGGGGCTGCCCGGGGCGTAATCGTGCACCGGTTCGTTCGCTGGCATGGGTACGTCAGTGACAGCGTCCATGCATCAAGCATCCCCGCGCTGGCGACGTCGGGCAACGATCAGGCATTCAACCGTGACACGGCAGCGGCAATCCGCTCATCGGTTGCGGTGAGCGCAATCCGCACATGCTGACGACCGCGCGGCCCGTAAAACTCGCCGGGTGCGACGAGGATCCCCTGCTGCGCAAACCACGTCACGGTGTCGCGGCACGGTTCCCCGCGCGTCGCCCACAGATACAGCCCGGCCTCGGAGTGGTCAACGGTCAGCCCTGCCGCACGCACGGCAGGCAAGAGAGCCTCGCGTCGTCGTGCATACCGATCTCGCTGCTCGCGCTCGTGTGCGTCGTCGGAAAGCGCCGCGACCATCGCCGCCTGCACGGGCGTCGGCATCATCATCCCGGCGTGCTTGCGCACGGCCAGCAGTTCGGCCACGACGGCAGGGTCACCGGCGACAAACCCGGCGCGGTAGCCCGCCAGCGACGAGGTTTTCGACAGCGAATGAGCAGCCAGCAGTCCGGTGTGGTCCCCGCCCGACACAGCGTCGTCGAGCAGCGATACCGGCTCGGCTTCCCAGCCCAGCCCTAGATAGCACTCGTCGGACACCACGAGCGCACCCCGGTCGCGGGACCAGTCGACGACCTTGCGCAAATGGTCCACACCGAGCACCCGGCCGGTCGGATTACTGGGCGAGTTCAAGTAGACAAGGGCCGGCCGCTGCGGGCCGAGCTGCGTCAGTGAATCGGCAAGCACGACCTGAGCACCGGCCAGGCGCGCGCCGACTTCGTATGTGGGATAAGCCAATTCGGGAACGACGACGATATCGTCGGGGCTCAGGCCAAGCAGCGTCGGCAGCCACGCGATCAGCTCCTTGGTGCCGATCACCGGCAGCACGGCGTCGGGCGCGAGGCCGGTGACCCGGTACCGACGAGCCAGCGCAGCAGCGGCAGCTTCGCGCAATTCCGGCGTGCCGGCTGTCGCCGGATATCCCGGAGATGCGCTCGCGGCCGCCAGTGCGTCACGGATCACCGGCGCGACCGGATCGACGGGAGTGCCCACGGACAGGTCGACGATCCCGTTGGGGTGCGACCGGGCCAGCGCCGACGCGTCGGCGAGCGTGTCCCATGGGAACACCGGCAGTGACGCCGAAATCCTCCGGCGGATCAGCGACGGAACGTCGGTCAGGTCAGGCGCTCTCACCCTGCGGCGGCAGATCCTTGACCACCTGCGGGTCGTTCTCGGTCAAGCCCACCTTCGACGCACCGCCCGGCGACCCAAGCTCGTCGAAGAAGTCCGCGTTGATCTGCGTGTACGACGACCACTGTTCGGGCACGTCGTCCTCGTAGTAGATGGCCTCGACGGGGCACACCGGTTCGCACGCGCCGCAGTCCACGCACTCGTCGGGGTGGATGTACAGCATGCGGGCGCCCTCGTAGATGCAGTCGACGGGGCATTCCTCGATGCATGCCTTGTCTTTAATGTCGACGCACGGTTCGGCGATCGTGTACGTCACGAAGGTCTCCTCAGATCCTCTGTTCGGTGTGGGGTCCCCTGTTGGTCCTGCTCGTTGCTGACAGTATGGGTTGCCTTGCCCGCAACTTCGGTGTCAGTGTGCCCTAATTTCGTCTCCGCCCGGCGGCGTACACCACCGTGCGGTTACTGATACTAACCGTTGCATATACCCTCGCACACGCGGCTCGCCCATTCGGGGTGACCATGTGCAACAAGTTGCATATCCCACCGTCGAAACCCTAGGCTTCCGCCGTGGGCCTGGCACACGCAATCCTGGTGTCGCTGTCCGAGCAATCGGGTTCGGGTTACGAGCTCGCGCAACGATTCGACCGGTCCATCGGCTTCTTCTGGCGCGCCACTCATCAGCAGATCTATCGCACGCTGCGCACGATGGAAGACGACGGGCTCGTGAGCGTAACGCCAGTCCGTCAGCGTGGCCGGCCCGACAAAAAGGTGTACGACGTGTCCGACGCCGGGCGCGCTCACCTCGCCGCTTGGATCGCCGAGGCACCAACGGGTTCCGGGCCCGAAGCGCGGGTGCGCGACCTCGCCGTCAAGATCCGCGGGGCGTGTTTCGGCGATGTCGCCGCCGTGAAACGGCATGCCATCGTGATGCGCGACGAGCACGTCGCCCGGCTCGACCTCTACCGCGAGATGGAGAAACGCCAATTCCCGCGGCCGGGCGGCCTCACCGGCACTGCGCTGCATCAGTACCTGGTCCTACGCGGTGGCATCCGCGTCGAAGAGAACACGATCGACTGGCTCGACGAAGTGAAAGCAGCCCTATGAACTCATATCCAAATCTATTGTCGCCATTGGACCTTGGGTTCACCACCCTGCGCAATCGCGTGATCATGGGCTCAATGCACACCGGGCTGGAAGACCGTGCCCGCGACATCGACCGGCTCGCCGAGTACTTCGCCGAGCGGGCCCGCGGGGGCGTCGGGTGATCATCACCGGCGGCTACGCCCCGAACCGCGCGGGCTGGCTGCTGCCATTCGCCGCGCAAATGATCAGTGGCGCCGACGCGCGGCGACACCGTCACATCACCGACGCGGTGCACGCAGCCGACGGCAAGATCCTGCTGCAGGTTCTGCACGCGGGACGCTATGCCTACCATCCGTTTTCGGTGAGTGCGTCGTCAATCAAGGCCCCGATCAATCCTTTTCGTCCCCGTCGCCTATCGGGGCGCGGCGTGCAGCACACAATCGACGACTTCGCACGCTGCGCGCGACTGGCCCGCGACGCGGGTTACGATGGCGTCGAGATCATGGGCAGCGAAGGGTACCTGCTGAACCAGTTTCTCGCGCCGCGGACCAACAAGCGCACCGACTCCTGGGGCGGGACACCGGCGGGGCGACGGCGGCTTCCGGTGGAGATCGTGCGTCGTACGCGAGCGGCGGTCGGGCCCGACTTCATCATCTGCTACCGCATGTCGATGGCCGACTATGTCGAAGACGGGCAGTCGTGGGACGAAATCGTCGCTCTCGCACGCGAAGTCGAGCAGGCGGGGGCGACGATCATCAACACCGGTATCGGCTGGCATGAGGCGCGGGTGCCGACGATCGTGACATCGGTGCCCAACAGCGCGTTCGTCGACATCAGCAGCGCGCTCGCCGAACACGTCGACATCCCCGTCGTCGCGTCGAACCGCATCAACATGCCCCAAGCGGCCGAGCAGATCCTCGCCGAAACGAACGTGCAGCTGATCTCGATGGCACGCCCGTTGCTAGCCGACCCGGAATGGGTGCGCAAGGCCGCGTCCGACCGGGCCGACGAAATCAACACGTGCATTTCCTGCAACCAGGCATGTCTGGACCACGCGTTCGTGCACAAGACGGTGTCGTGCCTGCTGAATCCGCGTGCCGGACACGAAACGCAGCTGACGATCACCCCTGTGCGGCGGGGCCGTCGCATCGCGGTCGTCGGCGCGGGTCCGGCCGGACTTGCCGCGGCCGTGACCGCCGCACAGCGTGGACACAACGTGACGCTGTTCGAGGCAAGCGATGCCATCGGCGGCCAATTCGACTTGGCGCAAAGGATTCCCGGCAAAGAGGAGTTCAGCGAGACCATCCGTTACTACAGGCGGATGCTGGAGGTTCACGGCGTCGACGTCCGGTTGAACACCCGCGCCGACGTCGATGCCCTGAGTGGCTTCGACGAAGTGGTGCTCGCCACCGGGGTGACGCCGCGGGTGCCGGACATCCCGGGCATCGACCACCCGATGGTGCTGTCGTACACCGAGGCGATTCTGGGCACGCCCGTCGGCGACAGGGTGGCCGTCGTCGGTGCGGGCGGAATCGGCTTCGACGTCAGCGAGCTACTGGTGACCGACTCGTCGCCGACGCTGAATCTCAAGGAGTGGAAAGAAGAATGGGGCGCGGCCGATCCGCAGGAAGCGCGCGGCGCGCTTACCGATCCGCGTCCGGCGCCGCCGGCACGCGAGGTGTTTCTACTCCAACGCAGTAAGGCTCCGCAAGGTCGCGGACTCGGCAAGACTTCTGGTTGGGTGCACCGGGCGTCACTGAAAGCCAAGAAGGTGCAACAGCTTTCGGGTGTGAACTATGAGCGAATTGACGACCGCGGCCTGCATATCAGCTTTGGCAAGCAGCGATCCGGCGCGCGGGTGCTCGAGGTCGACAACGTCGTGATCTGCGCGGGCCAAGAGCCGGTGCGCGATCTCGAGGAAGGCTTGCGGCAGAAGGGCATTCAGCCACACGTCATAGGCGGTGCCGCGCTGGCGGTCGAACTGGACGCCAAGCGTGCGATTAAGCAGGGCACCGAACTCGCCGCGCGGCTGTAGCCCCGTCTGCGCGAGCGTGCGTGTCTGTACGTCGACACGCCGGGTTTTGCGTACACCCGCCGCACGTTGGCGGCGCGGTGAGTGTGCACAGATACTCATTCATACACAGATCGGCGGAGCCCCTACATCTGCCGATACCAAGGACCGACGATGTCGGAATGCAGGAATCCCTTGAGCAACTGTTTCGTGAACAAGATGGAGTCGCGACAAGCGCACAAATTCACCGCGTGATCAGCCGTCGCCGGTTCGAACGCCTGGTGAACACGGGTGCTGTTGAACGCATCTGGAGCGGAATGTATTGCCTAGGTGAGCCGAACGATGAATTGCGGCTGCGCGGACTCGACCTGTCGTGCGGAGCCGTCGTTCCGGTGTGCTTGGCGACAGCCGCGGCAATCTACGGTTTCGATATCCAGGAGGACCCCAACTTCCATGTGCTCAGCCCGCCCGGTCATCAGCTCCGTAACGCTGATGGGCTCGTCATCCACCGCCGCGACGGTGCTCCACTCCGCGTCGTCGAGGGACGCCCCGTCACATCACCCGCGTGGACGGCCGTCGAAGTGGCCCGTAGCATGCGCCGGCCGCGGGCACTTGCGACGCTGGACGCCGCGTTGCGCAGCGGCGCGTGCTCGCGGGCCGAAATGTGGCGTGCAGCCATCGAGCAAGCCGGCCGTCGCGGCATCGTTGCCGTGCGCGAACTCTTGCCGCTAGCTGACTCCCGAGCTGAATCACCAATGGAAAGCGAGGCCCGTCTGGCCATGATCGACGGTGGTCTGCCGATGCCGGTCTTGCAGTACGAGATCGTCGACGGTAATGGCGACCTGCGACGCGTCGATTTCGCTTGGCCCGAGCAGCGCATCGCGGTCGAGTATGACGGGCTCGATTGGCACACGGGGGACGACGCGATGCGCCGGGATCGCAAACGGACCGCCGCACTCATGGACGTCGGCTGGATCGTCATTGTGATCTTGTTCGACGACGTGCGATACCGGCCGTGGGAGTTCACCGCACGCGTCGACGGGCAATTACGTCGCGCTCGGGCGGCGTGAGCGTGCGCTCCGGTACATGGAATGCCGGCGTGTCGACGTACAGACACGCACGCTCGCGCCAAAAATCAGGCGGCCGCCAGGTATGTCGTCGTGCGCTGGCGGGCCGGCCTTCCAATGCCCGCTGCGATCTCGACGAGCTCGGCGACCGTCTTCGCCGACCCGTACTCAGAGCCGGCCATCCGCGAGATCGTCTCCTCCATCAGCGTGCCGCCCAAGTCGTTGGCGCCGCCGTTGAGCATCACCTGCGTCCGCTCGACCCCGAGCTTGACCCAGCTCGTCTGAATGTGAGAGATCCTGCCGTGCAGCATGATCCGTGCCAAGGCGTGCACTGCGCGGTTGTCCCGGTGCGTGGGCCCCGGTCGCGCACCCCCCGCGAGGTACAGCGGTGAATTCTGATGCACGAACGGCAGCGGCACGAACTCGGTGAAACCGCCTGTCCGGTCTTGAATTTCGCGCAGAACGCGCAGGTGTCCGATCCAGTGCCGAGGTGAATCGACGTGGCCGTACATCATCGTCGAGCTTGACCGAAGGCCGACCTCGTGGGCAGTGCTGACCACCTCGATCCACGCCGACGTCGGCAGCTTGCCTTTGGTCAGAACCCACCGGACCTCGTCGTCGAGGATCTCGGCGGCCGTGCCCGGGATGGTGTCGAGCCCGGCCTCACGCAGTCCGATCAGCCAATCGCGAACGCTCAGACCACTTTTCGCCGCCCCGTTGACGATCTCCATCGGGCTGAACGCGTGCACGTGCATCTCCGGCACCCGCTTTTTGACCGCGCGCACCAGGTCGGCATACCCCGTCGCGGGCAGCTCTGGGTCGATGCCGCCCTGCATGCACACTTCGGTGGCGCCGTCGCGGTGAGCCTCCCAGGCGCGTTCGCCGACCTCGTCGTAGGACAGCGTGTACGCGTCCGCATCACCCTTGCGTTGCGCGAACGCGCAGAACCGGCAGCCGGTGTAGCAGATGTTCGTGAAGTTGATATTGCGGTTCACGACGTAGGTCACGTCTTCCCCGACGACGTCGCGCCGCAGCGAATTCGCCAACGCCGCAATCGCATCCAGCCCCGGACCGTCAGCCGTGGCGAGCGCCAGATACTCGGCGTCAGTGCATCCGGCGGGGTCACGCTCGGCCGACCGCAGAGCCGCCAGCACATCGGAGTCGACGCGTTCGGGCGCGCGGGCAGCCAGCTCGGCGACCTTCTCTCGCACCGATTCCCAGTCACCGAACGCGCTGCCCAGATCGCTGCGGGCAGTCGTCAAGCGGCCGTCGGTGTCAATCGCCGCAAAGAGGTCGACGCGTCCGCTGGACTCCGTGTCGTCGGGTTCCTGCCACGGCAGCCCGACGGGCCGGACGTCGCGCGCAAATCCCGTCGACGGATCCGCCAGCGCCGCCACATGCGCGCGCACCCGCGGGTCGATCCACGCCGCGCCGGCCAGCACGTACTGCGGGTGCGCGGTAAGCCTCTGCACCAGCTCGAAACCCGCCTCCGCCGTCACCGAGGCGAGCGAATCCAGAGTGGGCCAAGGCCTTTCGGGGTTGACGTGGTCGGGCGTCAGTGGCGATACCCCGCCCCAGTCGTCCAGCCCTGCCCCGACCAACGCCAGGCATTCCGACCGGGAGACCAGGTTTGGCGGCGCCTGGATCCGCATTTTCGGGCCGAGCACCAACCGGGCGACGGCCACCGTCGCGACGAAGTCGTCAATGTCGGCGTCCGGCACCGATCGCATGGCGGTCGACGGCTTGGCCCGGAAGTTCTGCACGATCACTTCCTGCACGTGCCCGAATTCCTTGTGCGACTTGCGGATCGCATGCAGAGTCTCAGCCCGCTCGGTCAATGTCTCGCCGATGCCCACCAGCAGCCCGGTCGTGAACGGGATCGACAGCCGGCCTGCGTCGGTCAAGGTGCGCAGCCGCACGGCGGGGTCCTTATCCGGACTGCCGTAATGCGCAAGGCCTTTCGTTTCGAACAGCCGCCGCGACGTGGTTTCCAGCATCATGCCCATCGACGGCGCGACGGGCTTCAGTCGCGACATCTCCGACCAACTCATCACGCCGGGGTTCAGGTGCGGCAGCAGACCTGTCTCCTCGAGCACCCGGATCGCCATCGCCCGCACGTAGTCCAGCGTGGTGTCGTACCCGCGCTCACTAAGCCACTGCCGAGCCTCCGGCCAGCGCGTCTCGGGCCGGTCACCCAACGTGAACAACGCTTCCTTGCAACCTAATTCGGCACCTTGCCGCGCGACGGCGACGATCTCGGAAGGCTCCATGTACATGCCCATGCCCGACGCGCGCAGCTTGCCCGGCACTGCGACGAAGGTGCAGTAGTGGCATTGGTCGCGGCACAAATGCGTGACGGGAATGAACACCTTGCGCGAGTAGGTGATCGGCAGCCGCCCCGACGGCCCAACTCGGCCCGCGGCCGACAGCCCGGCATCGCGAACGCGTGCGGCCGACGCGCACAAGTCCGCGAGGTCGTCGCCACGGGCTGTCATCGCTACGGCGGCTTCGTCGATATTGAGCGCCACGCCATCCCGCGCCCGGCGCAACACCCGCCGCAGCGACGCCGCGCTCGGCCTGGACGGCACGACGGGCATCGGCAGATCGTCGCCAGAGGTCAACGCCACGTCCGTGTAACTTCCGCGGGCTGCAGAATCATCCTCTGCGTCTCAGCATCTGAAACGTCGGCGGCCATGCAGTCAGCGTAGACGGGTCCCTCGCCACATCACGATCCCGGGCGGCACCACGCCGAGCACCAAGAGCACCACGGGATTCCACTGCTCAATGCCGGGACCGCCGAACACCATGTCGCCTCCCGGACCGGCGAACGTCATCACCGCCACCGTCAACAACCAGGTCCACAGTGCCAGTGCCGCCAACCGCAGCGACCTCGTCCACTGCAGACCGGCCCACACCAAAAGGGCGTTCGCCAGCCCACTGGCCAATGCGCTGAACGGAAGCGATACCGAACCCACGTAGAACTTCTGCAGAAACGCCGCGCCCAGTACCGCCGAGATCACCCCGTCAAGAGCCAGCAGCGACAAGACGACGACGCGCAACACCGAGTCGCCTCGCCGACCGCGTGGATCGGCGGGCGCAGAAGGTTCGGTCAGGTCGGGATGCTGTCGAGGACCCCGGCAAGTGAGCCGACGACCCACTGGAAGCTATCGGCGTGCCACTGCCAGTACTCCAGCTGGGGATCCAGATCCGGGTCCATGGAAGTCCCTCCGTTGCGCCTCGGGTGCCCTCGAAGCTTACGCGCAGCAATATCGGCTAGCCAAGATTCAGCCCGGACAGGAGATCGGTTTCCCAGCCCCGGCTGTCGCGTTCGCCGGCTATCCCCGCCGCAAGGACGTAGTGCTCGATGCCGCCGATCGGCAACGCGAAGTTGTTGGACAGCGCGAGCATGCGCCGGTCCGGCGACACGGACACCTGCGTGGCGTGCGCAGCGAGCGCGGCCGCCTTCACCGGCATCTGGGCACTGGCGTCGATGGCGGCGTCGATCTTGTCGTCGGGGTAGCCGAAGTCGATGTCGCCGGGCTCGGGCCGGATCCAGCCGTCGGGCACCCCACCCACCGATGCGAGTCCCTCGGCGATCGCCGAGTTCGCCAACACCGTCCAGTAGAACTTCGGTACGGCCCAACCAGATTCGGCCTCAGACGCTGCCGACGCAGCCGAAACCGCGTCCGTTGTGACGCGGTGCGCGTGGACGTGGTCCGGGTGTCCGTACCCGCCGGCGGGGTCATACGTGACGACGACGTGCGGGCGGAACCCTCTGATGATGCCGGCGAGTTCGTCCACCGCGGCCTGGCCCGCATCGATGAACCGGGTCTGCCGCCGCGGCGGAGTTCCGGTCATGCCGGAGTCGCGCCACCGGCCGGGGCCACCGAGGAAGATCGGCTCCCCGGCGCCGAGGGCCGCCAGCGCGGACGTGAGCTCGGCGATCCGGTAGCCGCCGAGCTGATCCGCGTGGTCGACGGCCAGCAACGCATGCGTCTCGCCGATCACCTCGCCCTCTTCGCCGAGCGTGCAGGTGACGACACGCACGTCGGCGCCCCGACTCGCGTAGTGCGCGATCGTCGCGCCCGTCGTCAGCGACTCGTCGTCGGGATGCGCGTGCACGAAGAGCAGACGCGGGGTCTCGGTCATCACGGCGGCGTCTTCACCCAGCGCCCGGCGTCGGCGACGATCCCGACCGGAACCGCGCCGGTGAGGCTGACGTTCTGGACGTGCGGGCCGGCGGCGACGATCGTCGTGTCCTGCAGGATCGGCAGCACGGTCGCCATCTCCCACAGCTTCGGTTCGATCATGTCGATCACCGGACCGATCGGCACATGCCCCTCCAACGCGGAGTCGAGGCGCGGCTGGACCGCCGGATCGCATACGCCGGTCAGATTGGCGGGCACCTGCGGGGGCGTCCCGGGTCCAGAGGTCGGGACGTCCGACGACGGAGGGGTAGGTGACGGCGACGACGAAGGCGACGGCGGCGGCAGAGGGCCACCGCCTTCCGGGGGCAGACCCGTGCAGCTGTATCGCGACGCCAACTCCGTTGCCAGGTCGCCGCCCGCACGCCGCCAGCCAACGACCGCATCGACCCGGTTGTTCGGCACCGAATCTCCGTACAGCACAACGGGATCCAGCGCTTGCACCGACGCGGCGATGCCCACGTTGCGCAGCTGGTCGGCTGCGGTGTTGGCCACGGCAACGGATGTCGGGTCGTTCGCCGCCACCCCGATCACCAACGACAGAGTGACGCCGTCCTTGCTGATTCGTCCGCGCGTCGACTCCTGCGCGGGCGGCGGCGCCTCCGTCGTACGAGATCCCGCAGACGGTGGCGCCGGTGCGACCGAAGTGCCTGCGTCCGTGTCGGTTTCGTAGCCGGCCTGCCGCAACAGCGCCAACGCGCCGTCCTTACCTATCGCGGACGGCGCAGTGGGCACATAGCCCGGATCCGACGGCGACCGCACTTGGGCCTGGGCCAGCGTGACGGTGTTGTCGCTGCCCGCGCCGACGGCGGCCAACAGGTCGACGTCGAGCAGGCCGAGGATCGCCTTGCGCACCCGGACATCGGCCAGCTTGGGCTCGACGGCACGCAGCGACAGCTGCATGGTCCGCGGCGTCATGATCCTGGCCGTGCGGACCTCCGGAATCGCCGACAGCTGAGCGAACGCCGCCGCTCCGCCATGCACTTGGGCTATCTCGGTGTCGCTGTTGCGCATCGAGTCGGCCAGCGCGGCAGCGTCGCCCGCCCTGCGCATCAGGATGTGCTCGGGCTGTGCCGGGGCCGCCCAGAAGCGGTCGTTGCGGGCCAGCAGGATCTCGTCGCGCTGCGGGTCGATGTTCTCGACGCGGAATTGCCCGCCCGTCACCGGCATCGCCCGCGCCAGCCCGGCCAGAAACCCGCCCGGCGCGTCCTTGACGATGTGCGCGGGAAGGATGTCGGAGAACAGTTCCCGCCACGCGGGATAAGGCGCCGTGAACGTCACGACCGCCTGCTTGCCGCCGTCGATCGACTGCACCGACGAAATCAGGTTGTACCCGGCAGGGTCGACGACGCCGGGCTGGGTGGTCATCTGTCGCCAGAGGTACCAGAAATCGTCGGCGCCGATCGGCGCGTTGTCGGTCCATTGCGCTTCGGGCCGAATCTTGTAGGTGACGGTGAACGGGTCGTTGCTCGTCACCTCGGCAGACTGCAGCAGCGTCTGGTCCATCTCCCAGCGGGAGCCGGTCGTCGTCGTCGGATCGGGAACGGGCCGGAACGCGCTCGGCAACACCAGCGCGGCGACCGCCGCGTCCACCGGCGACTGGTCAGACAGCAGGTGCGGGTTGAAGCCGGGGCCGATCGAGTCGATGCCCATGATGATCTGGTACGGACGCTGCGGAGGCGGCACCGACTTGTTCTCCGTGTCGGTGCTTTGTGGCGCCGGCGGCGGGCTGACGGTACAGGCCGACAGCGTGACCAGCACACCCGCCAGAGCGGCGGCGACGCGGCTGGCTCGTGGCACGCCCACCAGGCTAGCTGCCCCTCTAGCTGCGACCGGCGGCTTTGGCACGCGCCCGGCTGCGGGCCCGCGTCGTTGCGTCCAGCTCGACCTTGCGCACCCGGATTACCTCGGGGGTCACCTCCACGCACTCGTCGGCTGCGCAGAACTCCATCGCCTTCTCGAGGTCCAGTTCGATCGGCTTGGCCAGGGTCTCGATGACGTCCGCGGTCGAGCTGCGCATGTTCGTCAGCTTCTTCTCCCGGGTGACGTTGACGTCGAGGTCCTCCGCGCGGGGGTTGACGCCGACGACCATGCCTTCGTAGGTGTCCTGGCCCGGCTCGACGAAGAAGCTGCCGCGGTCGGCGAGCGCGAGCAGCGCGAACGCTGTGATCGTGCCGGCCCGGTCGGACACCAGCGAGCCGGTGTAGCGGGATCTGATCTCGCCTGCCCAGGGTCGGTAGCCGTCGAAGACCGCGTTGGCGATCCCGGTGCCGCGCGTTTCGGTGAGGAAGTCGGTGCGAAAGCCGATCAACCCGCGGCTGGGCACCACGAAGTCCATCCGCACCCAGCCGGTGGTGTGGTTGGCCATCTCTTCCATGCGGCCCTTGCGGGCGGCCATCAGCTGGGTGACCGCGCCGACATATTCCTCGGGGCAGTCGATGGTCAGCGCTTCGAACGGCTCGTGCCGCTTCCCGTCGATCGTCCGGGTGACGACCTGCGGCTTGCCGACGGTCAGCTCGAAGCCCTCGCGGCGCATCTGCTCGACGAGCACCGCCAGCGCCAGTTCGCCGCGGCCCTGCACCTCCCACGCGTCGGGACGGTCGATGTCGAAGACGCGGATGGACACATTGCCGACGAGCTCTTGGTCGAGACGGGCGCGCACCATCCGGGCGGTGAGCTTGTGACCGGACACCTTGCCGGCCAGCGGCGAGGTGTTGGTGCCGATCGTCACCGAAATCGCCGGCTCGTCGACCGTAATCCGTGGTAGCGCAACAGGATTCGCCGAATCGGCCAGCGTGTCGCCGATCATGATGTCGGGCATTCCGGCGACGGCGACGATGTCACCGGCCTCCGCCTCGTCGGTCGACGTCCGTTCGATGCCCTCGGTGGCCAGCAGCTCGGTGATCTTCGCGCTCGCCACCCCGTCCTCACGCAGCCACGCCACGGTCTGGCCCTTACGCAGGCGGCCGTTGTAGATGCGCACCAACGCCAGCCGCCCGAGAAATGTCGACGCGTCGAGGTTGGTGACCAGCGCTTGAAGCGGCGCGTCGGGGTCACCCGTCGGCGGCGGGATGTGCTCCAGCAGCACGTCGAACAGCGGGTCGAGGTTGGTGCCGTCGGGCACCTGGCCGTCCTGCGGCTGCTTGGTGCTGGCCACACCGACGCGGCCCGACGCGAACAGCGTCGGCAATCCGAGCGCGTGCTCGGCGGCCTTTGCGGCTACTGGGTCGCTGACGGCAACATCGTCCGCGACGTCGAGCAGCAGGTCGTGGCTGGCTTCGACGACCTCGGCGATGCGGGCGTCGGGCCGGTCGGTCTTGTTGACGACGAGGATCACCGGCAGGTGCGCGGCCAGCGCCTTGCGCAACACGAAGCGGGTCTGCGGCAGCGGACCCTCCGACGCGTCGACCAGCAGCAACACCCCGTCGACCATCGACAGCCCGCGCTCCACCTCGCCGCCGAAGTCGGCGTGCCCGGGGGTGTCGATCACGTTGATCACCGTGACGCTGCCGTCGGCGTGATGACGGTGCACCGCGGTGTTCTTGGCCAGGATCGTGATGCCCTTCTCGCGCTCGAGGTCGCCGGTGTCCATCACCCGCTCGAGCGCGTCGTCACCGCGGTGGCTCAGCGCGCCGGATTGCCGCAGCATCGCGTCGACGAGCGTCGTCTTGCCATGGTCGACATGGGCGACGATCGCGACATTCCGGAAAGAGCCAGGCACGCGGAGATTGTGGCAGTGCGACGGTCCGATCGCGAAAACCGACGTCCACGCGTGGCGTGGGCCACAGCGTTAAATATCGTATTACGAGGTAATATATTCGTATGTCCGTCTACGAAGTGCTTACTGTCATCCTCATCGGCGTCCTCGCGACGGCGGCCACGGCCGCGATCTACGTCGGATTGATCGGTTTGCTCGGCGGCCTTTACTTCGTTCGGTGCCAGGACTGCGGTCACCTCATGTTCTCGTCGACGAAGCGGCCTCAGCACGCGTGCTCTCGCTGCCGCCATCCGGTGCTGCTGCACCCGGCGCACGCGATGCTGCACCGGCGGGATGCGTCCGACATGCACGCCGCCCAGTAGTAGCAGCCGTCAGGATTCCGGTAGTCGCAGCGCGAGACGCTCGAGTTCTTCGAGATGCCGCGCGGTCAGTGACTCCAGACGCGCAGCCCCGTCAGACGTCAGCTGCAATCGGCTGATGCGCCTGTCGCTTTCGTCGCCCACCCGGCGCACAAGCCCCGCGGTCTCTGCGCGCTGCACCAATTCGCCCGCGCTGTGGTGTCGCAGAAGGAGGTAGTCGGCGACGTCACCAATCGTGGGGCCGCGATGGTCCCCATGCCCACGAATGGCCAGCAGTAGCTGATGCTGCACCGGCGTCAGCCCCGCCGACTGCGCCTGCTCGGCGCTCCACCGCTCGAAGCGCCGCAGGCGGCTGCGCAACACCAGCAGCCGCGCGTACACGTCGTCGGGCAAACCCACGCCTGTCAGCCTAGGCAAGTGGGGTCGGCCAGGAGCCGCAACAGTTCAGGCAGCCACGCGCGGTCGGCAGGCACCCAATCCAGCCGCTGCAATTCGGCGGCCGCTGCCCAGTACAGCGCGCGGTGGTCATGCGCGTGCGCGACGCCGTCGCACGTCTGCGTGACCAGGTACGCGCGTAGCGTCGTCGTTTTGCTCAATGCGACGTCGGCACCCAGACGCGGCCCGACGCGCACGTCGATGCCGAGTTCCTCTGCGAGCTCACGGATTAACGCGCCGGCGTCGTCCTCGCCGGGGCCGACCTTGCCGCCCGGCAGTTCCCAGCGGCCGGCCAATTCAGGTGGGCGGTCGCGCTGCGCCACCAGGACCGTGCCGTTGACGATCAGCGCGCCGGCGACAACGACCTCTGCGGACGCGCTCATCGCGAGCACGCTACTAGGCTCGTCCGGGAATGGGCACCACTCCCTAAAGGAGCTCTCATGGTCACGCTTCACATCGAGCGCACGATCGCCGCGCCACCGCAACGCGTCTTCGACTGGCTGGCCGATCCCGCCAACTTGACCGCCGCGCCGCTGGCACTGAAGGCCGGATATGCCAAGGACTCGCCCGGGCCCGGCAAGGGTGCGCTGCGGGAGGTGACGGGCCTCGGCATGTGGTTTCGCGAAGAGCTCACGGCCTTCGACCCGCCGCACAGCTACTCGTACCTCATCCTCCGCTCGTTCCCACCCTTCGAACACGAGGGCGGCACGCTGACGTTCACGCCGGCCGGCGAGGGCACCCACGTCGACTGGGTGACCAGCTATTCCCATCCGGCCCGCGCCGGTGGCAAGGCGATGGAGGCGGTCAGCGCCCGGTTGCTGACGTGGAGCTTCAACGCGGTGCTCGCCGGCTGCGCGAAGGCATTGGAGAGTAGCGGCGCCAACGCCACGCAGGCGTAGGTTTGGTCGTATGGCTGTGCTCTCTGACGAAGAAGTGGACGCCGCGCTGGCGGACCTCGCCGGCTGGGAACGCGTCGACAAGGAACTGCGTCGCTCGGTCAAGTTTCCGTCGTTCCTCGACGGCATCGAGGCGGTGCGGCGGGTCGCCGAGCGCGCCGAGGCCGCCGACCATCATCCCGATATTGATATCCGTTGGCGCACAGTAACTTTCGTGTTGTCGACGCATTCCGAAGGCGGTATCACACAGAAGGATCTTGCGCTGGCGCGAGAGATCGACGAGATCGCCGGCCAGTAGCGGCAATCCACGCCAGCGTAGCCACCGCCGCGACGATGTACACCAGGCCGGCCCACGCCAGATACCACGGCCGGCTGATATGCCAGATGCTCGGCTGAGCGAAGCCCAGCAGCCAGGGCGGCCCGATCAGCGTCAGCACCAACCACCCCCAGCCGGCGATCCGCGCGCCGAGCCGCGCGCGGAGTGGGCCGTGGATCAGCCAGATCATTGTCGGGAGTAGCCACACCCAATGATGGGTCCACGAAACCGGCGACAGCAGAAGCCCGAACAGCTCGACGACGACGATGCCGCCGAGCCGGTCCGGTCGGTCCGCATTGCCCGCGCCGATCGCTGCCCACGCCAGCACCGTCAGGACTGCGGTCGCTGCGATCGCGATGAGCACCGGCGCGCTGTAACCGGCATCGTGCCCGACGATCCGGCTGATGCCTCCACGCCATGACTGGTTCGACGACGTGCCGACCGAACCCACCCGATCGGGGTCGAACAGGAGGTGGGTGAAGTAGTAGCGGGCCTGGTTGCCCACGACCAGAGCCGAGACGACGACGGTGCCCGCGAATACGGCAGCGGAGAATAGCGCTGTCCCCCAACGCTTTACACCCAGAAAGTAGAACCCGCTCACTGCGGGGGTGAGCTTGATCCCGGCGGCCAGGCCGACCAGAAGCCCAGACACCCACCAGCGCTTGCTGTACACCGCGTATAGCACGGCCAGCGCCAACAACACGTTGATCTGCCCGTAGTCCAGCGTGCTGCGCACCGGCTCGATCCAGATGCCGACCGCGGTCCAGCACATCGCCGCGGCGTGACTGCCTCCACCGAGGAGCCGCTGACTGAGACGCACGACCCCGTACAGCGCGGCCATGGTCGCGAGCATCCAGGCGAATGCGACGAGGCCGAGCGGCAGGAAGTGCAGCGGGTAGAACACGACAGCCGCGAACGGCGGATACGTGAACGGCAGCGCGAAGTCGGGAGTGCGATCCCCGTAGACGAAGTCGTACAGCGAATGGCCCGTGCCGATCGTGGCCGCGCCACCGATATAGACGTGAAGGTCGACGAAATTCGCGCCGTTGGGCAGCAGATAGGTCCACGCCAGGCGCGCGCCGACGCTCAGCGCGAGCAACACCGGCGCGACGACGGCCAGCCGGTCGCGCCGACGTTGTGCGGGTGCACCGGTTTCTATCGGGGCTTCTACCCGCCCGACTTTAACGACCGGGTCCGTCGGTGACGGCCCGGTCACTAAAGCCGCTCACGTCGGTAACGCTTACATAAACCACACACGTGTCACTTGAGTCACTCCAGTACCGGGATACGTTCGGTTTCATGCCTGCCGAAAAGAGGGATCACTTCGTGTCACGAGCCCACAAGCTGTACGCCGGAGTCGCTACCCTCGCGCTCGCCTGCACTGCGGCGCTGGCGGCGCCGGGCACGTGTGCGGCCGATCCGCCGGCGGCGCCGGGAATCCCGATCGACGTGGCGCAGGCGCCCGGGCTGCCAGCGATGCAACAGCTCAGCCCGGTGTTGCAGCAGGCGGCGGGCAATCCGCAGAACGCCGCGTCGATGCTGATGGCGGCAGCGCAGGCGTTCGCGAACAATTCGTCTGCGCCGGCCGATTCGCGACAGGTGGCCTCCTCCGTCAACCAGTTCGTGCAGAAGCCCGCGACGCCCGGCCAACCGGAGTCGCTCGTGCCGTCGGCGCAGCTGACGATGCCGGGCGCACTGCCCGGCGTGCCAATTCCATTGCCGCACAACCTGAATCTGCCAGGCGACTTGAATGCGTTGCTGCCCAAGGCATTCCAGTTGCCCAGTCCGGACGCGAAGGTGCCGGGGGCGAAACCGGCCGCTCCGCCTCCGGACATGGACCCCAACGCGCACATCCCGGCACCGGGCGCGGGCCCGGGCCTGGATCCACATCTGCCGCCTGGGGTCAGTCCCGCATTTGTCGTCGGGCCGGCACCCGGGGAAGCACCCGCACCGGCGCCCGGTGCCGCGCCCGATTCCACGCCGCTAGCGGCTCCGGCCGCTCCAGCGCCAGCGCCTGCCGCGGCCCCGGTTCCGGCTCCAGCACCTGCCGCGCCACCCGCTCCTGAGGCCGCCGCGCCGGCCCCGGCTCCCGCTGCCGCTCCGGTCACCCCCGCGGCCCTTCCCGCGCCGCCACCCGCAACCGGTCCAGCACCCGGGCCTGCGCCCGCCCCGGAAGCGGCGGCACCACCGGCACCCGACGCGGCAGCACCACCAGCACCTGCTCCTGACGCGCCCGCGCCCGACGCGCCTGCCCCAGATCCGGCCTCGGCGGCGAATCCGTCCTTCGGTCCGGACGCCCCGCCGACGCAGGACTTCATGTACCCCTCGATCGGCAACGGCTGCCTCGCCGACGGCGGCAATGTCCTCGCGACTGCCATTTCGGTGGCGGGGCCTGCGTCGATTCCGAAACCGGGGCCGAAAGCGGGCCAGACCGCCTACGTGTTCACGGCAATCGGCACGTCTGCGCCCGCGGCCGAACAGAAGCTTCCGCTGAACGTCACGTGGGTGAACCTGACCACGGGCCAGTCGGGCAGTGCCACGCTCAAACCGAACCCGGACATCAACCCGAACGGCCCGACCACATTGGTCGCGATCGCGGACACAGGGTCCGGCAGCATCATGTCGACGATCTTCGGCCAGGTCACGACCGTCGACAAGCAGTGCACGTTCATGCCGACGATCGGCTCCACCGTCGTCCCCTAGCGGTTCTCCGCGACACTGCAACCTCGGCGGCGACACGCCGCGGTGGACCGCCAAGGATTAAGTTTCGACGACGCGCGCGAGGTCAGTACGCCATGAAAAGGATGGCGTCCCGGTCGTACTCGCGACCGGGGTGCGCCTCCGACAAGTGCGCCTGAGCCTTCTCGACCAGATCGTCCTCGTCCTTGCCCGTGATCGCCTCGCCGCATGGACAGTTCAGATGTGTCTTCATATCTTCACCTTGGCACACCGAGGTACATCGGACTCAGGACTTGGCGGCCTTCGCCGACGCCTTCATCTTCTTCTTGTAGGACCGCACCTTCTCCAGCGACCCTGCATCGACGATGTCGGCGATCGACATGTGCGTGCCAGCCTTGCCGTAGTCCCCGGCCGCGGCGCGCCAGCCCTTCGGCGTGACGCCGTACTGCTTTCCCAACAGCGCCAAAAAGATTCGGGCCTTCTGCTCGCCAAAGCCGGGCAGGCCTTTGAGGCGACGCAGCACCTCCGCGCCGTCAGGGTCACCCTGGGTCCACAGCGCCGCGGCGTCGCCGTCGTAACGGTCGACGATCTCACGCGCCAGCGCCTGTATCCGTTTGGCCATCGACCCCGGAAACCTGTGCACCGCAGGGCGTTCCGCGCACAGCGCGGCGAACTTCTCCGGGTCGTAGTCGGCGATTTCATGCGCGTCGATGACGCCGATCCGGTCGGCGATCTTCTTCGGCCCGGCGAACGCAACCTCCATCGGAATCTGCTGATCCAGAAGCATTCCGATCAGCAGAGCCATCGGGTTCTCACCGAGCAGCGCGTCCGCGGCCGGGTCAGATACGAGTTGCAGTTTCGGCACCCGGCCAGTCTAGGACTGCGCGGTGATTGAAACACGTAGAGAGGATTGCACCAGGGGCGTTGCGGCGCCTCGCCAGGTCCATCCATGACCACATCCTTTTGGCTGCAGCAGCGGCTCTGGGGTGCAACTATCTGCTGATGGACCAGGACGACCCCGAGCGACGCATCGCCGAGCTTGAACGTCAACGTGAGGAGCAGAAACACGTCACAGATCTCCGATCGGCAAGCCAAGACCACACGGCTGAGTCGCGCCGTTTCGTGGCGACCACCTCACGGATACAGACGTGGCTGTACATCTGCATTTACGGGTCGTGGGCGGCACTCGCGGCGGTGTTCGCGGTGATGTTCCTAGTTCCTTCCGCGTACATCACTGGCTGGGTGGTCATCGGCCTCGTGGTTGTCGGGCTAACTCTTTTTGGTGTCGTGGGCGTTCGGCGGTGGGGTTGGAGCAAAAAGATTCCCATTCGCGTCACGAGCGATGGCCTGACTGTCGACGACAAGCAAGGCGACGTCTTTTCCTTCAAGGACGCAAGGCTGGGCTTGTGGGCTCAGGACGTCATGATGTCGGGTACAGCGCTTCACCTGCAATGTGGCCCCCGCCTCTTCGTTCTCGGCGGACGAAATCATCGCCTCGGCACCACAACGCCGCTCCAAGCACCGCCCACCGGCCGCGTCGACGGGTGGTTGCAGGCCGCAGACTTCGATGAGGTCCTCACCATGGTGGGCCGCCGCTCTGGGTTGGATATACCGGGGCCTGCACCGGGCGAGCCGGTTCGCTGCCTGCTGTATCCGCGTCCCGAACCGATGGGGCCGTTCGCATTCCGACGAAAACAACAAACGCCGCAACCACGCCTAGCCATCGAAGTGCGTACCAATGCGATCCGGGTGATCGACCCGAACACCAACGCGCTCATAGCCTCGGCTTCGCGCGCGCAGGTGACCGCGACACCGGCAAATTACAAGCACGTCGATCCAGAGCAGTCGTACAACGTGCCCGTCCTAGTCGTGGGTGTTCCTGGCTTGAAACCACTGACCATTCAATGTCGTCGCGGGTGGCGCGGCAACGTGCTTAAGGTAAAGCAAGAACCCGAATTTAGGGTCTCGGACGTGGATTCGCGGGCGCTCGTTGAGACATTCGGCTTGTCCGTGGGCTAACCGCTGAAACCTGCGTCACGCTCGGCGCCGATACCATCAACTGTGCGCACTCGCAGCGGTACACAACTCGCTTTTCCGCTCCTGGCCTACGTATTCGCCGCGATCATGCTCGGCACGACGCTGCCGACCCCGATGTACGAGCTGTATCGCGAACGCATCGGCTTCTCCCTGTTGATGACGACTGTGGTGTTCGCGACGTACGCGGCCGGGGTGTTGGCAGCGCTGCTGGTGGTCGGCCGGTGGTCCGACGTTGTGGGCCGGCGCCCAATGTTGTTGGTGGCGACGGTCTTCGCGATAGCTAGCGCGTTCGCGTTTCTGGACGCGGTTGCCATCGGTGACCTGCTGCTGGGGCGGCTGCTCTCCGGCGTGTCAGCGGGGATCGCCACCGGCACTGCGACGGCGGCCGTCATCGAGGCCGCGCCCAGGAACTGGCGCACCCGCGCGGCAGCGATCGCCACCGTGGCCAACATCGGCGGCCTGGGCCTCGGCCCGCTGCTGGCCGGCGTTCTGATGCAATTCGCACCCGAGCCGCTCAACCTGGCTTTCCTAGTCCACATCCTGCTGATGGGCCTCGCCGCCGCAAGCGTTGTCGTCGTGCCGGAGACCAGTCCTCGCACCGGGCGGCTCGGGCTTCAGCGGATCGCGGTGCCGGCAGAAGTGCGGCCGGTGTTCGTCATCGCGGCCACCGCGGCGTTCGCCGGTTTCGCGGTGCTCGGCCTGTTCACGGCGGTGTCGCCGACGTTCGTCGCGGACATCATCGGCGACGGGCACTATGCGATCGCCGGGGCCATCGTCTGCTCGATCTTCGCCGCGTCGGTAATCGCACAGCTGGTGTCTGGCAGCGTAGACGCGAACAAGGCGGTCGCCGCCGGCTGCGCGGTTCTCGTCGTCGGAATGCTGATCATCGCTGCCTCCCTTCATGTTTCGAGCATCACCTTGCTGATCGTCGGGGCGGTCGTTGCAGGTGCGGGCCAAGGAATCAGCTTCAGTCGCGGACTCGCTGCCGTCACGGAGCAGACGCCGCAGGAACGGCGCGCGGAGGTCAGCTCCAGCTATTTCGTCGTCGCGTATGTGGCGATATCAGTGCCGGTGATCGGCGAAGGTCTCGCGGTCGAGGCGTGGGGACTGAAAACGGCCGGAATCGTTTTCGCACTCGGAGTGTCGGCGCTGGCGGCGGTCTGCCTCGCGGTGATCCTGCGGCGGGAGACGCGCGCGCGGCGGGAAGCGCAGGAGCCGGAGTCGGAGTCGGGCTAGCCGCTCTTGCGGCGGAACTCGCGGCGGTGCTCGGCCGGCCCGTGCGCACGCGGGCGCTTCGCGCCGGTGTCCTTGTGCTGCTCGCCGCCCGACGACCGGGCGTTCTTGCGTTCCAACGCCTCGCGGAATTTGCGCTTGGTGTCGTCTTCGGGAGCGTCGTCGGATGCCATGCCCACAGGTTAACGCGCTAGCGGACGCCGGGCGGCATTCCGTACAGGTGCGAGATCGGCAGCCGCATGTGCACGCGGCGGTCGGTGACCATTGCTCGGCGGTAGTCGTCCCAGTCCGGATGTTCGCCAGCGATGTTGCGGTACAACGCAATCAACGCCTCGACGGTGTCGTCGTGCGGGTCGGCGGCCGGCGGGCTGAGCTCGGCGGCCCCCTCTGCAACCGCGTATGACCAGCCGTCGTCGGCGCTCACCAGAATCGAGGCCCGGGGGTCACGGCGCAGATTGCGGGTCTTGGCCCGCGGCTCGGTGATCGACACCTCGATCGTCGCGGCGCGCTTGTCGAAGTGATACGACACATTCGACAGCTGCGGGCGCCCGTCGCGTTTGATCGTGGCCAGCACACCCAGCGCGTTACCGCTGATCACGGCCAAGAGCTTGTCGTCGAATGCCTGCGGCGCCATAGGTTGGAAGCCTACGTGTGTGCTTCTACGATTGGCGGGCGATGACCACATATGCGGCGTTTCTGCGCGGTGTGAACGTCGGCGGGGTGAACCTGAAAATGGCCGATGTCGCGCAGGCGCTGACCGACGCCGGCTTCGGCGACGTCAAGACCATCCTCGCCAGCGGCAACGTCGTCCTCACGTCGCGATCCAAGGTCGCGGCGGTGCGGAAGAAGGCCGAGGCCGCGCTGCGTGACGCGTTCGGCTACGACGCCTGGGTGCTGGTGTACGACGTCGACACCGTCGCGGCCATCTCGGATGGCTACCCGTTCAAACGCGAAGTCCCCGAACACCATTCGTATGTCACGTTCGTCTCAGATCCCGATGTCCTGGAGGAGTTGGCGACGCTGAAACCAGGCCCCGGCGAACGCATCCGGCGCGGTGACGGCGTGATCTATTGGCAGGTGGCGCGGTCGAAGACGCTGGAGTCGGCGATCGGCAAGACGATGGGCAAGAAGCGCTACAAGTCGTCGACGACCACCCGCAACCTGCGCACGCTGGAGAAAGTGCTGCGCCGGTAGAGTTCGCGTCGATGACCGCTGTGAACGGCCACCGCGCCGACGCCACCACGCTGACAGGCGTGTCCGAGACGGCGCTGCTGACGCTGCGATCGCGCGCCAACGAAGCACGCCGCGACGACGCGATCATCGACGATCCGGTCGCCGTCAGGCTGATGGACTCCATCGACTACGACTTCGCCAAGTTCGGCTCGTCCACCCGCCAGGACATCGCGGTCCGGGCGCTGGCGTTCGACAACAACGCCCGTCGTTATCTCGGCGCGCACCCCCGCGCGACGGTCGTCGCGCTGGCTGAAGGACTGCAGACCAGCTTCTGGCGTCTCGATACGATGGCCGTCGGTCATGAATTCCGTTGGCTGACAGTCGATTTACCTCCAATCGTCGATCTGCGGCAGCGGCTGCTACCCCGCTCGGAGCGAATCTCGGTGCGCGCCCAGTCTGCGCTCGACTTCTCGTGGATGGACGACGTCGACCCCGGGTCCGGCGTTTTCATCACCGCCGAGGGCCTGCTGATGTACTTGCAGCGCGAGCAAGCGCTCAGCTTGATCCGCGAATGTGCCCGACGATTCCCCGGCGGCCAGATGATGTTCGACCTTCCGCCGCGATGGGCTGCGACGTTCACCCGACACGGCTTCCGGGCGTCGCTGCGCTACCGCGTGCCGCCGATGCCGTTCGCGTTGTCGATCGGCGAGATCGCGGATCTGGTCAACACGACGCCCGGCATCCGCGCGGTACACGACATTCCGCTGCCGCGCGGTCGGGGTCCGGTGTTCAACGGGATGATGTGGACCATCCAGCGGCTGCCTGTGTTCGACGCCGTGCGGCCGACGGTCACGCTGCTGGAATTCGGCTAGGGCTCGCCAGCCTCGAACGCCGCCGTGACGTAGCGCACCGCCTCCGCAGAACCCAGACCCAGCGACCGCGCGGTGTCGACGTACGACCGGGCAGCGGAAACCATTGTGGCGTCGGCAGGATCGACGCCACACACGAAAGTGCCGCCACGACCGCGGGTTTCGATCATCCCGGCGGTCTCGAGTTCGCGATAGGTGCGGGCGACAGTGTTCACCGCGAGGCCCAGCCGCGCCGCCAGGTCTCGCACGGTCGGCATACGCACTCCCGCCGCCAGCCGGCCGTCGCGGATGCGGTCGATGATCTGCGTCCGCAACTGGTCGAAAAGCGGCGTGCGCGCCTCCGGGTCCAGCTGCACGCCCGTCAAGTCGGCCACCAGCCCAACATAACGCGGGCTACCCTTGGCCGAGTGCGCGTAACGGTGCTCAGCGGAGCGGGGATGTCGGCCGAGAGCGGTGTGGCGACATTCCGTGACGCGCAGACCGGGCTGTGGGAGACATTCGATCCCGAGGAGCTTGCGAGTCCCGGCGCTTGGCAGCGCCAGCCAGACGTGATGTGGGCCTGGTACCTCTGGCGCTATCACCTGGTGCGGTCTGTCGAACCGAACGCCGGACACTACGCGGTCGCCGACTGGCAGCGGCGGGCCGACGTTCGCGTGATCACCCAGAACATCGACAACCTGCACGAGCGCGCCGGCAGTCAGCATGTCGCACATCTGCACGGCAGCCTGTTCGACTTTCGCTGTTCGCGGTGCGGCAAGCCATATCACGGTGAGCTCGCCGACATGGCGGAGCCGATCGGCGCGGTCGACCCGCCGCTGTGCTCATGCGGCGGCAAGATTCGGCCGGGCGTCGTCTGGTTCGGCGAACCGCTGCCCGACGAGCCGTGGCAAGAGGCCGTCGACGCGGTGGCCGACGCCGACATCGTCGTGGTTGTCGGCACTTCCGGAATCGTCTATCCCGCAGCGGGATTGCCGTCGGCCGCGTTGGCGCAAGGAATTCCGGTAGTCGAAGTGAACCCAGACGCGACCCCGCTGTCGGACAGCGCGACTCTCACAATTCGCGAGACCGCCGCCCGCGCACTGCCGGGCCTGCTCGACCGGATCGAGAAGCTGGCGAACTAAGCCGGCCGAATCGCGCGCCCAAGCGCATGCTCCGAGACCGGCACCGGCACCCACCCCGGCAGCGTCCACTCGTGTCTGCCGCTCTCCCGCACGAATCCCGCGTTCGCGATTGCTGTTTCGGTGTCGCGGTGGGTGTGGCAGTTGCCGGCCATCCGCGGCCACACCGTGGCGTCCGCGAACCGCTGCATTCTGCCCCGAAACCCGTCGCTGGCGACATGCTCTAGATAGCGCAGCTCCCCGCCGGGCCGCATCAATGAAAATAGCTGCCGCAGAACAGATTCCTGATCGTCGACCGAGCACAGCACCAGCGAGCACACCACCGCGTCGAACGGCGCACCGGGCTCGAGCTCCTCAACCGTGCGATCCATCACCGTCACCGGCACCGGCGCCGTCTCTGCGGTGCGGCGCGCAATCGGATTGAGCCGCGGCTCCGGCTCGACGGCTACCACCTCTTCCACGGTCGTCGGGTAATGCACGAAATTAGAGCCGGTACCCGCCCCGACCTCCAGCACACGCCCGGTCAGGCCGGCGAGGTTTTCCCGCCGAAGCTGCCGCAGCGACTCCGGCTCGTGAGCCGAAATCACCGTCCACAACCGTGCGAAGAACGGATTGGACACGCGGGTTTCAGTCATGGTCACGTCCTCTGAGGTTCATCAGCAGCTCGACGGTATCGCGCGGGCAAGTGTCGTATCCGATGATGCCGCTGACGATCTGACCACAGCACACCGCCCGCAGCACCCGATCGGCGAATTCGTCGACGTCGCCCCACGGCAGGTATGGCTTGGCGATCAGCAGGGCCGCGACACCGTGTGCCGCCGTCCACAATTCGAGCGCCACCCGCGTGGTGTCGCCGGGGGTGTAGATGCCCTCGTCCATCATCGCCTGCACGCCGGCGCGCATATGCGTGAACGCCGAGCTGTTGAGCGTCATGTCGACATCGCTGCCCGGACGGCCTTCGCCCATCGTCGCGATCCGGTACAGCTCGGGATTCTGCAGCGCGAACCGCACGTACGCCATCCCCAACGCCCGCATCACTTCCAGCGCGGTGGTCTTCCCGATGGCGGCGCGCTGCATCTCCTCATCGAGCTTTTCGAAATACCGCCCGCACACCGCGTCGAGAAGCGCGTCCTTGTCGTCGAAGTGCAAATAGATCGACGGAGGCGTGACTCCGACGCGCTGCGCGACCGCGCGGATCGACACCGCCTTGGCCTGCCCGGTTTCCAGCAGCAGGTCGGTGGTCGCGTCGAGGATCTCGTCGCGTAGCTGATCGCCCGACCCGCGGGGCGCGCGACGCCTGCGGTCCTGGCTATGTACGGGACTCGACACGTTCACCAGTTTCCGCCATCGCCTCGACCGGAGCCACAGCCGAGGCCTCGCTGATCCCGAACCGGGCGTGCAACCGTGCCAAGGGTTTGGGCGCCCACCAGTTGACCCGGCCGAGCACATGCATGAACGCGGGCACCAGCAGCATCCGCACCAGCGTGGCGTCCACCAGCACCGCCAGCGTCAGCCCGACACCGAACATCCGCATGAAGGACACCTGTGCGGCGATGAGGGCCGCGAACGAAATCGCCATCAGCAGCGCCGCGGCCGTCACCACCCGCCCGGTTCGAGCGAGACCGAGCGCGACGCTCTCGTCGCTATCGGCGCGGTCGCGCTGCGGTGACTTGAGCCAGTACTCGCGAATCCTGGAGATCAAGAAGACCTCGTAGTCCATCGACAACCCGAACGCGATGCAGAACAGCAGCACAGGCATGTTGGCGACCAGCGTGCCGGTGGGTGTCGTGCCGAACGCGCTGAGGTGTCCATCCTGGAAGATCCACACCAGCGCGCCGAATGCAGCTGTCAGCGATAACACGTTGAGCAGCAACGCTTTCAGCGGCAGCACGACGCTTCCCGTCAGCAGGAACAACAGCACGAACGTGATCACCGCGATGATCGTGAGCACTGTCGGTATCCGCGATGTCACCGCGCGGCTGCTGTCGCGGTTGATTTGCGCTGTGCCAGTGAGCAATACGTCGCGGCCGCCAGGGCCCGCGACCGCGTGCAGCCGTTCGAGCTGTGTTTCCGAGGTTTGCGTGAACAACGGCGCGGTGCTACCGATCGTGACGAACGCGCGGCCATCCTTGACGACGGGCGGCGTAACCCATGAAACGCCAGGTACTTTCGACACGTCGGCGGCGTAGCGGCTCCACTGCGCGGGACTCACGCCGGTGGCCTCGGGCATGACTGCCGTGACGTTCGTCGCGGCGTCGACAGCGAAATCGCCGCGCATCTCGTCGCCGATCTGACGCGCGGACGCCGACTGCGGGAGCACCCGGTCGTCGGGAAACCCCCATTTGACGCCGAGGAACGGCGCGCCGAGCACCAGCAGCAGCGCGATGATCGCGACCCCAACCGGAATAGCATGGCGCGTCACGAATTTCGTGGATCGATACCAGAACGTCTGCTCGACCGCCTTGAGCACAGGTTCCGGACGTCCGAGCAGCCGACGGACCAACCTGCGGACGTCCAGCGAGTCCAGCCGATCGCCCAGCAGCACGATCACCGCCGGTGTCACCACGATCGCCGCCGCTGCCGCGAACGCGACCACCGCGACACCGGCGTACGCGAACGACGTCAGGAAGTACATCGGGAACAGCACCATCGCGATCATCGACAGCGCCACCGTCATCGCCGAGAACAACACCGTGCGGCCGGCGGTCGTCATCGTACGAATCAGCGCTGTCTCGCGGTCGGCGCCGTCGGCGAGCTCGTCCCGGTAGCGGCTGATGATCAGCAGTGTGTAGTCGATCGCCAGCGCCAATCCCATTGCGACCGTGAGGTTCAGCGCGAAAATCGACACGTTTGTGACGAACGTGATCGCGTGCAGGACCGCCATCGACCCGAGGATCGCGAAGCCGCCGACCGCCAACGGAAGTGCTGCCGCCAGAAGACCGCCGAACACCCATACCAGCACGAGGAAGCTCAGTGGAATCGCGATCGACTCCATCAACAGCAGGTCTTTTTCGGTTTGGCCGTTGATCTGCACGTAGATCATCGCCTCGCCGCCGGCCTTGACGGTCACGCCGTCGCGGTCGTGAACGACTTGGGCCGCAAGTGCTTTCGCGTGTTGTTGGGCTTCGGTCTCGGTGCCGGTGACGCCGGCGACGATGAGTCCTGTCTTGCCGTCCTTGCTCACGAGTTGGGGCGACGACGACGTCCACGCATCAGTCACTTGCGGTGTGACGTACGGCGACGCCTTCAGTTGACGCACGATGTCCG
>DASRFZ010000072.1:0-4990 GCA_035651275.1 Mycobacterium sp.
CCTCCTCCGCCCCCGCCGCCACCACCACCGAAGCCGCCTCCGCCCCCGCTCGACGACGACTGCGAGGCCGTGTACGCACCGATCGAGGACGACAACGTCGACTCGAAGCTGTCGAAACCTGCACCACCGGAGCCGATGAACCCATACCCGACAGGCATGGTGCTGTGGTACCAATCCGGTTGCGGCGCGGCCGTTCCCGTCGTCGTCTGATACTTCTTCGCCCACAACGCTGCCGCCCCGGTCGCTACCGCGAACGGGACGTATGCACTGTAGAGGTCCTTGCGAGCACCGAAGTCGAAACGCGCTTCAGCGGAGTCGGTGGTCAGCATGCGATGGAATCCGCCTATCCGCGACCACAATTCACGGCCCGCCGCGGTACGGCGACTGCCGACGCCCGGGGCCCACGACGCGATCGTGGCCACGAAGAAGATCGCGAACGGCAGGCCCCACAGCGTGATCGTGAAGCCCCATGTGAAGAAGCCGCAAACGGCCAGGACGCCCGCGGCCACGTTGGCGGCCCGCACCCACAACTCAACGCCGCGGCTGGCAACCAGCTTCTCGCGCTTGGCCCACCTTTGAACCTCCTTGGTGAGATCGGTCTTCGCCGCCGACAGCGTCTGTCCGGAGGCGACGCTGTTTTTCGCCTCGAACTCCGACCCGCGGTCGGTCACCCGTAGCCGCTTGCCGACCTCTTGGCTGACCGAGTCAACCGAGTCCCAGTCCTTTGGTTCGGCCAATCCCCCGACAGTCCAGTGTTTCTCGCCGACCTGCGTGAGCGAGACCAGACCTCGCTCGGCGAGATAGAACAGCGTCGCGGTCAGTGCGTTGCGCGGAACCGCTTCGGTGCGAATGTATTCGCACTGCACCGGACCGAGGCCTTCTGGTGGCGCGTACTGCAGCGGGAACGGTGGTTTGGTCTCGACAGTCGTGCGCCACCATGCCAAGCCGACCAGGCCTGCGACGAGACTCGCGACGAGAAGCGAGATCACCTTGTTCTGCGAGGTGCCAAGGATGCGATCCCACGTGTAGGGCCAGGGCATCTCGTGACGCGGTGGCGTCGCGATGTTCACGCCCGCGCGCAAGCTGACCGGCGTGCGCGCCGGAAGGCCGGAAAACGACATGTCGATCCGGTTCCCGTCGATCGTCGGCGCGGGGCACGCGTCGCCTTTGCCCCAGCCGATAGTGCACTGCACGCCGTGGACGGCGGCGGGCAAAGTGACGGAAATGTCGGCGCGGTTCATCCGGTTGTTCCAGCTCTTCACCGCGAACCAGTAGAAAACCGTTGGGGCGCTGCTGGTTTCACCGGATGACGACGCGAACTCGAGATTCTTGCCGACGGTTGCGGGCGCGAGCGCATCAGGGATGACCGAATGGATCACATACTCGTGGCTGCCGGGACTCAGATAGGTGTCCGGGTCGCCTATCTTCGCGGTGACGATCCGCCGGTTTTTCTCCCACGACACCGTGTAGCGAATGGGCGCGCCATCCATCGACGCCGACAGCACCGTGGGGACCAAGCGGACCTTCGGGTCGTGTGGCGCTGCAACATCCCAGAATTCGAAGATGCCGTGCTTGCCGCCCGGAAACTGCGCGGTGATGTTCTCCGTCACGTCGACGCGCCCGTCGGCGCTTACGTGGTAGTCGGCCTTGTACGACGAGAACCAAACGGGGTCGTCGGTACTACCGGGCTGAGACGCGCCTGTCAACACGAGCGGCCACAACAACCCGATCACGATGAGCGCCAACGAAATTACGAACGCCGCCGCTCGGCGAACCCTGCTCATTGTGCGCTCCTGGTGTGCACCCCGACTCACTACCCTATGTGCAACGGATCGATTTGGACGCGAACCGGCTCATGATCATGGCGAGCGGACGCCACGCCGACAGCTCGGCGCAGCGCAGAGGCCAACGAAAGCCCCTGATCGCGGCCGACTCGCACCAGCATCCGAATCACGGTGTCGGTCTCGGCCGCTCCGGCGGGACGGCGCGCGGCCGTCGGCAGTTCGACCGGTCCCAGTGATTCCGCCCCATCGGGCAGCTCCGCGCGCGTGAGAAGCGCGTTCACCGCGTCTGGCGGGCCGTCCAGCGCCGCGATGTGCACACTTGGCGGGAGGCCGACTTCCGTGCGGGCATCAAGCTCGGCTTCGGCGTGGCCCACCGGATCCCACCGCACCAACGCCTGGACCGTCGGGATCACTGAGTCGGCAACGACCGCGACGACACCCCCGTCGGCGCGGCTTCGCACCAGGGCGGCGGCAGCCATCCATCGCCGCAGCGTGTCCTCGGCGGCGCGCAGATCTTGGCGGCCGAGCAACGCCCAGCTGTCCAAAAGCAATGCCGCGCCGTATCCCCCGCACGCCCGGGGTTCGGCGCCCGGCGTCGCGACGACCAGCGCCGGGCGGCCGTCGATTTCGCGGACGACGGTGTCGCCACCTGAGGTGACGACGGCGGTCCCGGGGAACGCGCGACCTAGTTCCTCGGCGGTGCGCCGCGCGCCGATGACGACCGCACGCACCGCCTCGGCGCCGCACCGGACGCACCGCAGCATCGGGTCGACGCGACCGCACCACCGGCACACGGCACCGGCGGACGCGGCGTCGGGCAACGACAGTGGACCCGTGCACTGGCGGCAGCGGGCGATCGTGCGGCAGCGTCCGCATGCCAACGCGGGAACATAGCCCCGGCGTGGAACCTGCACTAGCACAGGCGATTTCGCCTCCAGTGCGGTCCGGGCCGCTCTAAGTGCCATCGACGGCAGCCGAGCCGTCCGCGCTGCCGGGTCGCGCTCGTCGGCGTATCCGCTGTCGTCGACCGCGACGACCCGCGGAGCACGGGCGCGTACCGTGGGCCGGCTCGCCACGAGGTCGTTTGCCCAGCCGCTGCGGACCAGTGCTTGGGCCTCCGCGGTGCGGGTGTAGCCACCGATCACGGCGCCACAGCGCAGCTGGTGTGCGCGCAGCATCGCCACCTCGCGGGCGTGCGGGTAGGGGGTGCGCGGCTCGGCGAGAGTGTCGTCGCCGTCGTCCCAGACGATCACCAGCCCGAGATCGGCCACCGGCGCGAAAACCGCACTGCGGGTTCCGATGACGACGCGGGCCGTGCCGCGTAGGGCGGCCAGCCATCTCCGGTACCGCTCGGCCGGACCGAGCCCCGCCGACAATGCGACGACGCACGCCGGGTCGATAAGTGCGACGGTCTGCGAGAACAGCGCGTCGACGTCGCTCTGGTCCGGCATCACCGCCAGCACCCCGCGGCCCGCGCCGACCGCAACAGCTGTAGCTTCCCCAAGGCGTGCGGCCCACTCTTCGCCGGGGAGCGCCTGCCAGACAGCGCGGGCGGCGCGGTGTTCGGCGAGCGCGGCCAGAAAGCGCTCGCCCTGCACGTACGCACCCCAGCCGCCGGCATCGACCGGCGCAATGGTGGCGATGGCCGGAGCCTGGCGTACCTCGCGTTCGACCCGTGCGTGTCGCGGCGGCACCGCAAGACGAAGGACGTCGGGGCGGGTGCCCGCATAACGGGCGGCGACAGCATCGACGAGACGCCGAATCTCGGGCGTCAGAACGGGTTCCGGCGACACGACGCGGTCAAGCCAGCCCAGCTCGCCGACGTGGTCGGTGTCAGACCGTCGCTCGAGAACGAACGCGTCGACCAGGCGGCCGTGGAATCGAACGCGCGCCCGCACACCGGGTTGTGCGTCGTTGGATTGCTCCGCCGCGACCAGATAGTCGAAGTCGCGGTCCAGATGCGGCACGGACAGCATGGGCAGCACCCTCGCGATCGGTTCGACCTCCGCCGGGCGCCGGCTGCTGGTACTCACTTAAGCAGGTGTATCAGCGGGGTCCGACGGTTCGGCGCCGCCGGCCGACATGTGCCGTCCGAAGAAGAAGCCGGCGGTGATCAGCACTTGCGACATCGCGTACGCCCACCAGATCGGCACCGCGAGAACGTCGGACTGAAAGATGAACCTGTCGATGCCGATCATTGCGTCCGACACCGCGAACGCCACCGCGCCCACTGCAGTCCAGATCGTCGGCAGCCGCGCCAGCAGCGCCGCGCACACCATCGCGCACAGCACCGCGATGTAGACGGTGACCGGCGCGGTCAGGCGGTCGGCACCCATCTGCGGCCAGAACCACACCAGAAGGGCCACGCAGAGCGCGCAGATCACCACGACCGCGACGAGCCGTCCCCGCGACCGCACCGCCAGCGGCACCAACGCACCGAAATAGCACAGATGCGCCAGCAGAAATGCGCCCAACCCGACGACGAAGGACGGGCTCCACCACGGGATCGCGAGGAAGAAGTCACCGAGCGCCGAGAACACCAGCGCCGACATCAGCCAGCGCCGTTCCCGGACAATCGGATGGACCGCGGCGGCGAAGGCCAGCAACACGGCCATCAGGGCTTTGGACACCGGCTGCCCGACCCAGATGCCGGTCAAGGACTCGCCGGGCTGCGAGTGCAGCGCGGTGAACGTAAGGAAGATGCCGTAGAGGACGCCTGCCCAGCCGGCGGCGACCCACACCCCCGACAGCAAGCGCGGCGCGTACGGTGTCTCCGTGTCTGGGGAAGAGTCCGTTGACGCCATCCTGCAGAAGGTACTGGAAGCTGTTCCGTTCCAACTGACAACCCAAGGCGGCGTCGAGCAGGCACGGCGACGGTTCCGCGATCTGCCGCGCCACGAGGTTCACCCCGAAATGCGCGTCGAAAACCACGCCGTCGACGGGCCGGGCGGGCCGATCCCGATTCGGGTGTACTGGCCATTGGGCGACGACAACGAGGCACCGCCGATTGTTGTGTTCAGTCACGGCGGCGGTTTCGCGATCGGCGACCTCGATACCCATGACAGGGAGGCACGCCTGCACGCCGCCGGTGCACGCGCAGTCGTGGTATCCGTCGACTACCGGCTCGCGCCCGAGCATCCGTTCCCGGCGGCGGTCGAAGACGTGTGGGCAGTGACGCAATGGGTGGCGGCCCACGGTGGCGAATT
>DASRFZ010000073.1:0-14893 GCA_035651275.1 Mycobacterium sp.
GACGGCGGCCCCACCGAACTATCCAACCTCGTGCTCGTCTGCCCCTACCATCACCGGGCCCACCACCGCGGCCTGATCACCCTCACCGGACCCGCCCACCAGCTCACCGTCACCGACAACACCGGCCACACCATGACATCAGCATCGCTCGCCCGCCCACCAACTCATCCCCCACCCGCCGTCCCGCCTTACCCCGGACCCACCGGTGAGCGTGCCGACTGGTGGTGGTACCAACCCTTCGAACCCCAACCACCACCGTCGACCAACAACTAGGTAGTCGGCTATTTCCCAGCACCTAGCGAGGCATAGAAGGGATTGGGGCATAGAGGAATTCGTTCACGGTTGCGCCCAGCAATGCGCACTAACGTGAGCCAAGTCGGGTACGCATCGCTCGCCCGCAGAGAGAAACGATGCCCACCGCACCGCCGCAGTGACGCGTGTGACGCTCAGCCAACCGCGCGCAGCAGCGCTGCGACGACATCCTCGATCGGGCCACTCGCCGAATAGCCTGCCGCGAGCTGATGCCCACCCCCACCGAATTGCATTGCGACAGAAGCCAAATCGAACGATTTCGCGCGCATCGACACCGACCAGTGCTGAGGTTCCGTCTCCTTGAACACCGCAGCCACTTCGGCCTGCTGAACGGTGCGAACGATGTCGACGACGCTCTCGACCTCTTCGGGTCGGCTCTTCACCCAGTCCTCGTGACCGACGACCGCGTAGACCAGCCCACGCCCTCCGACCGCGTCGGGCAACAGCCGCGCGGTCGCCAGCACCCGCGACAGCATCGGCAACCACGCGAACGGATGCGTATCCAGCAGCTGCCGTGAGATCGCCGCATTGTCGGCGCCGGCCTCGACCAGCCGGGCTGCCAGCCGGAGCGCACGTACGCTCGCCCACCGGAACGACCCGGTGTCGGTGGTCAATCCCGCGTAGATGCATGTAGCGACATCGCGGTCGATCGGCTTACCCCAGGCATCGAGGATGTCGGCAATCAGCACAGTCGTCGAATCCGCCTCGACGTCAACGAAATTCAGACTGCCGAACAACTCGTTCGACTTGTGGTGGTCGACCACCAGCACCGCCTGTCCAGGCGCAGCGACGTCCGCAAGCACGCCCAACCGGTTCAGGCTCGGCGCGTCGACGGTGACAACCAAATCGGCGTCACGACGCAGGTCCAAGGGCGTCACCAGCAGTTCGCAACCGGGCAGCGTCCGTAACGACTCGGGAAGAATGTCGGGAGAAGCGAAACTCACCTGCACGTCGACACCGTCGCGATCGAGCACCAGGGCGAGTGCCAGTCCTGCGCCGACGCTGTCGGCATCGGGGTTTACGTGGCAGATGATGTCGACCGTGCGAGCCGCGGACAACGCGTCGGCCGCACCGTGCGCGTCGACGCGCGTCCTGTCAGTCGTCTCGATCGCGGTCACCGTCGTCCTGCCCGTCGTCAGTCCCCACCACACGGTACGGCTGCTCGTCCCCCGCCGGTTTGGCACCCTGCCGTACGCGCGCCACTTCGGCGTCGGCCTCCCGCGCCCGGGCCAGCAGCTCCTCCATCCGGTGCGCCGTGTCGGGCACGGTGTCGCGCACGAACGTCAGCGTCGGGGTGAATCGAACGCCGGTTCCTGCACCAACTTTCGTCCGCAGCACGCCCGTCGCCCGCTCCAAAGCCGTCGCAGCACCGGCGTAGTCCGGATCGTCGTCGAGCGTGCGGCCGATCACGGTGTAGTACAGCGTCGCGTCGTGCAGGTCCGCCGTGACCTTCGCGTCGGTGATCGTCACACCGGCCAGCCGCGGGTCCTTGATCTCGAACTCGATCGCCGACGCGACGATGCTGGAGATCCGCTTGGCCAACCGACGTGCGCGTGCCGGATCGGCCATTTAGACCCTTTCTTTTTCAACCAGCTCGTAGGTCTCGATCACGTCGCCGTCCTTGATGTCGTTGTAGGAAAGCGTCAGACCGCACTCGTAGCCGTCGCGAACCTCGGTGACGTCGTCCTTCTCCCGGCGCAGCGACTGCACCGTGAGGTTTTCGGACACCACCACGGAATCGCGCAGCAACCGGGCCTTCGCGTTGCGGCGGATGATGCCCGACGTGACGAGGCAGCCCGCGATGATGCCGACCTTCGACGACCGGAACAGCGCGCGCACCTCGGCGCGGCCCAGCTCGCGTTCCTCGTAGACCGGCTTGAGCATGCCCTTCAGCGCGCTCTCGATGTCGTCGATCGCCTGGTAGATCACCGAGTAATAGCGGATTTCCACGCCCTCGCGGTTCGCGAGCTCGGTGGCTTTGCCCTCGGCGCGCACGTTGAACCCGATGATGATCGCGTCCGACGCCGACGCCAGGTTGACGTTGGTCTCGGTGATGCCACCGACACCGCGGTCGATCACCCGCAGCTCGACCTCGTCGTCGACCTGGATTCCGAGCAGCGCCTCTTCCAGCGCTTCGACGGTGCCGGCATTGTCGCCCTTGAGGATCAGGTTCAGCTGGCTGGTTTCCTTCAGCGCCGAATCCAGGTCCTCGAGCGAGATCCGCTTGCGAGTGCGGGCCGCCAGCGCGTTGCGCTTGCGGGCGCTGCGCCGGTCGGCGATCTGACGGGCGATGCGGTCCTCGTCGACGACGAGGAAGTTGTCACCGGCGCCGGGCACCGACGTGAACCCGATGACCTGCACCGGCCGCGACGGCAGGGCCGCCTCGACGTCGCCGCCGTGCTCGTCGACCATGCGGCGGACGCGACCGTACGCGTCGCCGGCCACCACCGAGTCGCCGACATGCAGCGTGCCGCGCTGAATCAGCACGGTCGCCACCGGTCCGCGGCCGCGGTCCAGGTGAGCCTCGATCGCCACACCCTGGGCCTCCATGTCGGGGTTGGCCCGCAGGTCCAGTGCCGCGTCGGCGGTCAGCACGACGGCCTCGAGCAGCGCCTCGATGTTGGTGCCCTGCTTGGCCGAGATGTCGACGAACATGGTGTCGCCGCCGAATTCCTCTGGCACCAAACCGTATTCGGTCAGCTGTCCGCGGATCTTCGCCGGGTCGGCACCTTCCTTGTCAATCTTGTTGACTGCCACCACAATTGGCACGTCGGCGGCCTGCGCGTGGTTGACCGCTTCCACCGTCTGGGGCATCACGCCGTCATCGGCGGCCACCACCAGGATCGCGATGTCGGTCGCCTTCGCGCCGCGGGCACGCATCGCGGTGAACGCTTCGTGGCCCGGGGTGTCGATGAACGTGATCGGCCGCTCGGTGCCGTCGAGGTCGACGGTCACCTGGTAGGCGCCGATGTGCTGGGTGATGCCGCCAGCCTCCTCCTCGCGGACGTTGGCCTGGCGGATGGTGTCCAGCAGTCGCGTCTTGCCGTGGTCGACGTGACCCATGACAGTGACGACGGGCGGGCGCGTCTGCAGGTCTTCCTCGCCGCCTTCGTCTTCGCCGTAGGTCAGGTCGAACGACGACAGCAGTTCGCGGTCCTCGTCCTCGGGACTGACGACCTGGACGTTGTAGTTCATCTCGCTGCCGAGCAGCTCCAGCGTCTCGTCGCCGACGGACTGAGTTGCGGTGACCATCTCGCCGAGGTTGAACAACGCCTGCACCAGCGCAGCCGGGTTGGCGTCGATCTTCTCGGCGAAGTCGGACAGCGACGCGCCGCGGGCCAGCCGAATGGTCTCGCCGTTGCCATGCGGCAACCGCACACCACCGACGACCGGCGCCTGCATGTTTTCGTATTCGGCGCGTTTCGCCCGCTTGCTCTTGCGACCGCGCCGCGGTGCGCCGCCCGGACGGCCGAACGCGCCGGCTGCTCCTCCACGCTGGCCTGGTCGACCGCCGCCGCCGGGACGGCCGCGGAAACCACCGCCGGCAGGCGCGCCGCCGCCGGGACCGCCGCCGCGGTAGTTGCCACCGCCTGGGCCGCCCCGACCGCCCGCGGGCGCGCCGGCACCGCGGCCGCCCGGTCCGGGGCGAGGGCCACCGGGCCGCTGTCCGCCGACGCCGCCGCCCGGTCGAGGCGGCATGTTGCCCGGCGACGCGCCGGGACGCACACCCGGCCTCGGCATGCCGGGCCGAGGGGCTTGCGGACGAGGGATCGGCCGCTCGACCGGCTGTGCGCTGGAGAACGGGTTATTGCCGACGCGCGGAGTGCGCGGGCCGGGCCGCGGCCCAGGTCGCGGGCCTGCCGGGCCGGGGGCCACAGGCGCCGGGGCGGGGGCGGGTGCGCTGGCCGCCGGCGCAGGCGGTGCAGGAGCTGGGGCAGCTGGAGCAGGTGGGGCCGGCGCGGCAGGCGGCGCGGCGGCCTTCGCCGGTGCGGTCGCCTTCGCGGCCTTGCCGTTGCCCGCCGCGGGCTGCGCGGCCTTCGCGCCGCCGAATGATTCCCGCAGGCGCCGCGCGACCGGGGCTTCCACGGTCGACGACGCCGACTTCACGAATTCGCCCTGCTCACTCAGCCGGGCGAGGACTTCTTTACTGGTGACACCGAGTTCCTTCGCCAACTCGTGCACGCGGGCCTTACCTGCCACTACCTCTCCATCTCTCGAGGCGGGGCCGGGTAGGCCGGCGCCTCGGGTTTAGCTACGACGCATGGTCATCGGGACTTCACGGTGTGCTCATGTTCTTCGCTACCTGTTCTGTTGCCGACCTCGAGCGCAGTGATGTGCTCGGCGGCCGCGGATGTGTCCGGCGAACCGGTGATGCGCAGCGCTCGACCGAAGGCTCGCCGCCGAATCGCCGCGCGCAAACACTGCTGGTCGGGGTGCAGCCAGGCACCTCGCCCCGGCAGATGACCTGCGGTGTCAACGGTCACGGCGTACTCGCCATTCCCTGTCGGCGCCGCAACCACGCGAAGCAGTTCGACAGCCAGCTCTCGTCTTCGGCACCCGATGCAGGTCCGCACCGGCCCCTGCTTGGGAGCCGAAGTCTCGCGCTGGATCACGATGCAGTCTACCGTCACGCTGCTCAGTTCCCCGATCGGGCGTCGGGCCGGTCGGCTAGGCCTCGTGCTGCGGTTCGCTGTCGCTGCGAATGTCGATGCGCCAACCGGTCAGCCGGGCCGCCAGCCTGGCGTTCTGCCCTTCCTTACCGATGGCCAGCGACAGCTGGAAGTCGGGCACGACGACGCGCGCCGCCCGCGCGTTGGCGTCGATCACCGACACCGAGACGACTTTCGCCGGAGACAACGCGTTGGCGACGAACCGCGCCGGGTCCTCGTCGTAGTCGATGATGTCGATCTTCTCGCCCGACAGCTCGCTCATCACATTGCGCACCCGCTGGCCCATCGGCCCGATGCAGGCGCCCTTCGCGTTGAGCCCGGGCACCCGCGAGCGCACCGCAATCTTGGACCGGTGCCCCGCCTCGCGCGCGACCGCGACGATCTCCACCGACGCGTCGGCGATCTCGGGCACCTCGAGGGAGAACAGCTTGCGGACCAGGTTCGGGTGCGTCCGCGACAGGGTGATCAGCGGTTCGCGGGCGCCGCGGCTGACCCCGACGACGTAGCAGCGCAGGCGGTCGCCGTGCTCGTAGCGTTCGCCGGGCACCTGCTCGGCGGCAGGGATCACTCCCTCGGATCCCTTCGTCTCGCTGCCCATTCGGACGACAACGAGTCCGCGAGCATTCGCTCGGGCGTCGCGCTGGATGACGCCGGCGACGATGTCGCCTTCGCGCGCCGAGAACTCGCCGTAGGTCTTCTCGTTCTCGGCATCGCGCAGCCGCTGCAGCATGACTTGACGAGCGGTGGTCGCGGCGACGCGGCCGAAACCTTCTGGGGTGTCGTCCCATTCGCTGATGACGTTGCCGTCTTCGTCGACCTCGCGCGCGATGACGGTGACCTCACCGGTCTTGCGGTCGATCTCGATGCGCGCATCTGGTTGATGACCGTGGGTGTGGCGGTACGCCGTGAGCAGGGCCGACTTGATGGTCTCCAGTAGCTCGCCCACCGTCATCCCGCGGTCGACTTCGATCGCGTGCAGGGCCGCCATGTCGATGTTCATGTAGCCAACCCCGCAAGTTCGAGCTCGCGCGGATTCGGCGCCGAAAACTCAACCTGGACAACGGCTTTGACGACGTCGTCGAGTGAAATCTCGCGGACGGTCCACTCGGACTGCTTGGCGCGGACGACGACGCGGAGCCGGCCGTCGTGAACCTCACCCAGGCGCCCCGTCATCGTCGACCCGTCGGTCAGCGTCAACTCCGCCTTGCGGCCGCGTGCCCGGCGGAAATGCTTCTCCGACGTCAACGGCCGTTCGACGCCGGGTGAGCTGACCTCGAGCACGTAGCGGCCGGCACCGTCATTGGTGTCCGCCGAATCGAGCAGCGTCGACGCGCGACGTGAGAGCGTCGCGATCGTGTCGAGGTCGAGCGGTTCGTCGCCGTCAGCGATCACCCTGACGCGGGGCGGACGGGCATTTGCGTCGACGACCACGTCCTCGATTTCATAGCCGGCGCGCGCGAACTCGTTATCGAGTAGCTCGATCACCTGTTCCTGCGACGGCAGCCACGGGGCCACGGCGAGCTCCTCATCTTGAGTTGTCCGGCCAGTCGCTCCGCACATGGGAGCCAGCCCCCAAGGATACGCCAGAACGCGTGCTCAACGGCCCGATCGACCCGCAGTCGTGAGGATGATGCCAACTCGCTAACAGATAGCTGTGCGCACGCGCGCCGAACACGCGATATGCGAGACGCGGCAATATCGTTGCCCCGACCGACTGCAGACATAAGGCGGTGTTGTGCGCACGATCGTTCGTCGGATCGCCGTCGCCGTCAGTCCTCTGTTGGTCTGCAGCGGGGTGGCCGCGGCCGATCCGATGACGATCGCGGACGTGTCACGGTCGGCGGACACCGACGACGGCTGGCACCTGAGCGCCAGCCTGACGCAAATGACCGTCGACTCGGTTGCGAACATGGCGGACACCCCGCTGACGAAGGAAGCGTTCGTCAGCGGCAAGGCCGTGGCCAACATCGACGGCGACGGCACCTCCGCGGTGAACTCCGGCAATCTCCTGCTCGGCGAGCAACTGGGCTGTCAACTCGACGTGAGCCAGGGTGGCAACGTTGGGCTCAGCGGCGACGTTGGCGTGGGCGGTTTCGACACCAGCAGCTCGAACCTGCTGAGCGCACTCGGCCCGAACGCCGACATCAGCCCCAACGGTTCGATCAACCTGTTGCCCGGCAACATCAACACGCTGGGCCTGGGAAAGCTTGCGCTCAAGGGCCGAAACGGCGAGGTGACCGTTCACGACGCGCACGTGAAAATCGACGGGTGCGCCGGTCATGTGGTCATGCGATTCTTCGCTTTCGCGGAGATCACGACGGACAATGGCAATGACAGCGTCAACGTCTACGGAGACATCGTCACGCTATGAGCAGTCGCATTCGCACACTGGCCGCGATCGGGGCTGTGGTCCTCGCGATCGCGTGCCCGGGCGTCGCTCATGCCGACAACAGCAACAGCAACAGCAACACCAACGACGTCACGCAAATCGGCAGCAGCAGCAGCGATTTCAACTCCTCGTCAGCGGGCGAGAACACCGTATGGCCTCCAACCGATCTGAGCTGGCCACCCAGCAGCGTCATGAACGCAGAGAACGGCAACAGCGGCAAGAAGACTCAGACGCCGGCTCCGACGCCGATCGTGGTGCCGTCCGGACAAGAGGCCCCGGCAGCTGACACCGGCTCCGAAACGCCCGAAACGGCGCCGCCCATAGTTCCAGTCGACAGCCCGTAGGCGGACCGACGGCGGATGGCAGGATGGCCGCCATGTCGCGCCCGCGCCCGGTCAGTCGCCGTAGCGTGCTGATCGGCGCCGCTGCCCTCGCTGCTCTCGGCGCAACCGCAGCCTGCGGGTCCAAGCAGTCGGCCCAGACCGACGAGCTGCAAGCGCAACTCGATCTCGCTCACCGCGACAGCCAGATGGCCAGTGCCGCCGCCGGCCCGGCCGGCGCCTTCTACGCTCCGCTGCTCAACGTGGTCGCCGACGAACGCGCTGCGCATGCGAAGGCCCTGTCCGAAGAGATCGCCCGAGCCACCGGCGCGTCGGCGGCGTCGTCGGCACCGCCCGCGGTGACGCGATCGCCGGGCGCGACGCCACCTCCGTCCCGCGACGACGTCACCGCCGCGTTACGTGAATCTGCCGACAGCGCAGGCAAACTTGCGGCGAACTCATCCGGCTATCGGGCGGGTCTGCTCGGCTCGATCGCCGCATCGTGCACCACCTCAGCGACCGTTCCGCTGGCTTTGAAGGCGCCCGCACAATGACGTCGCCGCAACCCACCCCGACCGAGCAGCCCACGTCAAGCGGGGACAAAGCATTGGCCGACGCGATCGCCGCGGAGCACGCGACGATCTACGGCTACGGGTTTGTGTCCGCGCACTCCACACCCGATCTCAACGACCTCGTGTCGGATGCGCTCGCCGAGCACCGTGCCCGTCGCGACACCGCGATCGCGATGCTCACCGCCCGGGGCGTCGTCGCGCCGATCGCCGCGATCGGCTACCAGCTGCCGATGGCCGTCAAGAACGTCAACGACGCGTCAGCGCTGGCGGCCAAGATGGAAGACGACGATGCTGTCGCGTGGCGGGCGGTGCTGGAACAGGCGACGTCGTCGGAGGACCGCACCTTCGCCGTGACCGCCTTGAGCCAGTGCGCCGCGTCGGCGGCACGCTGGCGGCACGTGAACAACCAGTGGCCGATGACCAAGCCGTTTCCGGGCGGGAACGAGTAGCTCAGCCCGAGACCGCGGCAGCGATCTCGGTTGCCGCGATGTCGACGGGGACCTCGCGTGTTTCGCCGCTGAAGCGGTTGCGCAATTCGACGACGCCGTCGGCCCAGCCGCGGCCCACCACGACAATCCACGGCACCCCGAGCAGCTCGGCGTCCTTGAACTTCACCCCCGGCGAGGCGCCTCGGTCGTCGAGCAGCAGATCGACGCCGAGCCGGTCCAGGTCGCGCGCCAACGCGGTGGCACCGTCGCGCGCGGCTGTGTCCTTGTTGGCGATCACCAGGTGAACGTCGAACGGCGACACTGACGCCGGCCACCGCAAGCCGATCTCGTCGTGGTGCTGTTCGGCGATCACCGCGACCAGCCGGGAGACGCCAATTCCGTAGGAGCCCATGATGAGTCGCACGGGCTTGCCGTCCTCGCCGAGTACGTCGACGGAGAACGCGTCGGTGTATTTGCGGCCGAGCTGGAAGATGTGGCCGATCTCGATTCCGCGCGCCGACACCAGCGGTCCGGCACCGTCGGGCGAGAGGTCTCCGTCGCGCACCTCGGCGGCTTCGATCGTGCCATCGGGGACGAAATCACGGCCGGCGACCAAGCCGACGACGTGCTTGCCCTGCGCGTCGGCGCCGGTGATCCACGCCGTGCCGTCCACCACCCTCGGATCGACGAGGTAGCGAACATCGTTCTCGGCCAACGCTTTCGGCCCGATGTACCCCTTGACCAGGAACGGGTACTTGGCGAAATCGGCATCGTCGAGCATCGCGTACTCGGCCGGGTCGAGCGCGGCGGACAAGCGCTTGTCGTCGATCTCGCGATCGCCGGGAACACCGACCGCGAGCAGTTCACTCTCCCCGCCGGGCGACTGGACCTTCAGCATCACGTTCTTCAGCGTGTCGGCCGCGGTCACCTCGCGGTCCAACGCAGAATTCGCCCATTCGACAAGCGTGCTGATCGTCGGGGTGTCGCCAGTGTCGTGCACCACCGCCGGCGGTAATTCGTCGAAAGGTTTTGGATCGGGACGCGCGGTGGTCACCGCCTCGACGTTGGCGGCATAGCCCGATTGCAGGCACCGCACGAAAGTGTCTTCCCCAATCGGACTTTCGGCGAGGAACTCTTCGGAGGCGCTGCCACCCATCGCGCCGGACACCGCAGAAACGATGACATATTGCACGCCGAGCCGGTCAAAGATCCGTTGGTATGCCTCGCGATGCGCGTGGTACTGCTCCTTGAGCCCGGCCTCGTCGATGTCGAACGAATACGAGTCCTTCATCACGAATTCGCGACCCCGCAGAATGCCGGCACGCGGCCGCGCCTCGTCGCGGTACTTGGTCTGGATCTGGTACAGCACCAGCGGAAAATCCTTGTAGGAGTTGTACTCTCCCTTCACCGTGAGCGTGAACAGCTCTTCGTGGGTGGGCCCGAGCATGTAGTCGTTGTCGCGGCGGTCCTTGAGCCGGAACACACTGTGGCCGTACTCCGTCCAGCGGTTCGTAGTCTCATACGGCGCGCGGGGCAGCAGCGCGGGGAACAGAATCTCTTGCCCGCCAATCGCATTCATCTCTTCGCGGACGATGCGCTCGATTTTTCTCAGCACCCGCAAACCCAGCGGCAGCCAGGTGTACAACCCCGGCGCGATGGGCCGGACGTAGCCGGCCCGGACCAGCAGCTTGTGGCTGGGCACCTCGGCGTCGGCGGGGGCGTCCCGCAGCGTGCGCAGGAACAGCTCGGACATGCGGGTGATCACAGCCGACAACCTTAAAGCTCGCCGGCCTCTACGGCTTCACGGGTGTGCTGGGCCGCGGCGATCTGCCGGGCCGAGAACCTGATGCAGGCCGCGCTGATACCGACGAACACCGCGACGGCAGCGATCCACAGCAGCGAGTAGGTATAGCCGTGGTCCAGGGCGTACGCCGGCTTGGTGGTTTTCTCCAGATACAGTGTGCGCGACGTCTGTACGGCCTGGATCACCACCAGCACCATCGGACCGCCGAGGTTCATCACCATCAGCGTGATCGCCGACACCGGTCCGAACTCGCTGGGCGTGACGTCCGCAAGGGCGCACAGCGGGAGAATCACCCCGATCACCCCCATGCCGAACCCGCCGACGACGATCGGGACGAACAACTCTGGGAAGTACGACAGGTGGCGGTCCAGCGTCGAGCCGTACAGCATCGCGCCGAGGACGAACAAGCCGCCACCGATGATCAGCCAGCGCGGCGCGATCAACGGCGCCACCCGGGCGGCCGCCACATTGCCCAGCCCGAGCGCGACCGCGAACGGGATGAAGCAGATGCCGGCCTTCAAAGCGGAATAACCAAGGACCACTTGCACGTAGAGCCCGATCATCACGGTCAGCGCCAGCAACACCCCACCGGCCATGAACCACGAGACGAACGTCATCACCCGATTGCGGTGGGTGAACAGCGACAGCGGCACGATCGGGTTCGCGGCGGTGCGTTCCACGACAAGAAACGCCGCGAACAGCAGCACGGTTGCCACGGCTGCGCCGATCACCCAGCCGCTGCTCCAGCCCAGTGGCGGCCCCTGGGTGAACACCAATACCGCCGTGGTGCACGCCAGCGTCGCCAGCAGTGCGCCAGTGGCATCGAGCCGCAGCCGTTCGCGGTGTGTTTCCCGCAGCCGCGTCGCCGCGATGTAGGTGATGACGATCCCGATCGGCAGATTGATCAAGAACGCCAGCCGCCAAGAGACCACCGTGAGCGCGCCGCCCAGCACGAGGCCGAGGACCGAACCAATCCCCTGCATCGCTGCCGACACCGCCATCGCCTGGTTGCGGGCGTGGCCAACCGCATACGTCGACGCGATCAACGCAAGACCCGTCGGTGCGGCGACCGCGGCCCCGGTGCCCTGGACGGCCCGGGCAGCGATCAGCATCGCCGGGTCGTACGCCAGCCCGCACACCAGCGACGCCGCCGTGAAGACTCCGACGCCACCGATGAACGCTCGCTTGTGCCCGATCGCGTCGCCGACCCTGCCGCCGAGCAGCAGCAGCCCGCCGAACGTCAGCACGTAGGCGGTGATCACCCAGCTTTTCGCCGCGTCCGACATATGCAGCTCGGCCTGCATGCGCGGCAGCGCGACGATGACGATCGTGCCGTCCAGCGTCGACATCAGCTGCATACCGGTGATCGCGATGATCGCGATGCCGACGACGCTGGAAGCCAGAGGGCGCGACGAGCGGTGGGTACGTCGCGCCGCGAACATGCCTAGGACACTACCGACGAGCTTTCGGCGTGATGCCGAACCGGCGCATGCCGCGTCCCGCCGCCACCAGCATGACGCTCATCGCCACTTTGATCTTGCGCCGCGACACCGGATACCACATCAGCTCTTTGCTCTGCGTCGGGATGCGGGGCGATGTAATCGCTTGGGCCCGAGTGTATTTCAGAATCCCATGGGCTCCGCCGTAGCGGCTGCCCACCCCGGAGTTCTTCCACCCGCCCATCGGAAGGGCAAGGCTGAACAGATTGGACATCGCGTCGTTGACGTTGACCGCGCCGACGTCGAGCTGGCGGGCGATGCGTTCGCCGCGCTCTTTGTCGCCGGTCCACACGGTGGCCGACAGGCCGTACGCGGAGTCGTTGGCCAGCCGGAGCGCCTCTGCCTCATCGGCGACCTTGACCACGGGCAGCGTCGGGCCGAACGTCTCCTCCTGCATGCATGACATCGACTGGTCGACGTCGGCGAGCACGGTGGGCTCGAAGAAGGTGCCCTCGCCCGCCGGCTTGCCCCCGGTGGTAACCCGGGCACCCGCTGCGACGGCGTCGTCGACATGGCGCTTGACAATGTCGCGCTGGGCGGCGGTTGCCATTGCGCCGACGTCGTAGCGATACGCGTCTTTTCTGCCCTTGCCGTCCTTTCCCTGCCGTAACCGGCGCACGTTGTCGGTGAGCTTGGCCAGGAATTCGTCGTACACGGGTGCCTCGACGTAGACCCGCTCGACCGACACGCACACCTGCCCGGAGTTGAACATGCCGCCCCAGGCGATGCCGTTCGCGGCCCGGTCGAGATCGGCGTCGGCGAGCACGAGCGCGGGATCCTTGCCGCCGAGTTCCAGGCTGTACGGAATGAGCCGCTCAGCGCATTGCATCGCGACCTTGCGGCCCGTCGCGGTGGAGCCGGTGAACTGGACGAAGTCGGAGTTGGCGATGACGGCCGCGCCAGTGTCGCCGTAGCCGGTGGCGATCTGCAAAACCGGCGGTGCGCCGATCTCCGCCCAGCCGCGAACGAGTTCGACCGCGCTCAGCGGCGTGACCTCCGACGGTTTGAGCAGCACCGCGGCGCCGGCAGCCAGGGCCGGCAGCACGTCCATGCAGGGAGCGGCGAACGGGAAGTTCCACGGGGTGATCACCCCGACGACGGGATAGGGCCGGTGCACGATGGTCAGCTTCTTGGTGGCGCTCATCGCGCTGTGCGGCTTTGCGCGGATGTCGGCCAGGTACCGCTCGGCGTTGCGGGCCCAGTAGCCGACCATGTCGATCGTCCCGGGCGCCTCGATGCCTGCGTCGGCGCGGGTTTTTCCGCTCTCCGACTGCACGACGTCGGTGAGGCGCTCGGCGTTGTCGAGAATCCAGTCACCGAACGTCAGCAGCCACTCCTTGCGTCCGCGCGGACCCACTTCCTCCCACTGCGCCTGGAAGAGACGCAGCTCACGGGCCTTGGCGGCGACTGCCTCTGGTGTCTCAACAGGCACTTTGCCGACGACGCTCCCGTCGGCGGGATTGCGGACTTCAATGGTCGCTTCGAGGATGCTGGTCATCCCTCTATTGAGCCCGCGAACGTCGACTTATGACAGAGGTTTGGCCGAAATGTCGAACACAAGCCGACGTTGGGCCGGCTGGATGGCGAGCTACAGCTCGCCGGAATCCAGCGCGTCCTTGACTTCCTGCGCGTGCGCCACCTCTTTGGAGGTGTAGCCGATCAACAAGGCCACGCCGCCGACGAGGACGGCGACCCCGGCCACCCACAGCAAGCCGTAGGTGTACCCGTGGTCGAGTGCATGCAGCTGCGTGGGATTCATGTTCTTCACCGGGCCGGTCGTGCCGCCCAGGTACAGCGTGCGGGACGTGATCACCGCCTGAACGATCGCCAAAACCACTGGGCCGCCGAGGTTCTGCAGCATCAGCGCGATGGCCGACACCGGGCCGATGCGATCGAAGCCGACGCCCGCGATCGCGGACACGGTCAGCGGGACGACGATCATGCCGATGCCGAACCCGCCGACCGTGATCGGCAGGACCAGGTTCGGGAAATACGGGATGCCGCCGTTGAGCGTCGACCCGTAGATCATCGCGCCGAGCACCAGAACGCCACCGGCGATCACCAGCACGCGCGGCGGGAATTTCGACACTAGGTGCGACGACACTCCCAGCCCGATCCCCAGCGCGATGACGAATGGAATGAAGCCGACGCCTGCGCGCAGCGCGCTGTAGCCCATGATGTCCTGCACATACAGGCCGATCAGCACGGTCAGCGTGAACATCACGCCGCCGGCGAGGAATACCGCGGCGAAGGTCGCCACCCGGTTGCGGTCACGGAACAGGTCGAACGGCACGAGCGGGTTGGCTGCCGAGCGCTCGACGAACGCGAAAGCGGACAGGAACACCGCGGCGGCGACACCCGAGCCGATGGTCAGCGGGGATACCCAGCCGGCCTCGGGCCCCATCGAGAAGCCGAACACGGCCGCAGTGCAGCCGAGGGTGGCCAGGATGGCGCCGGTGGCGTCGAGTTTCATTGGCTCGCGGTGGGTTTCGACGAGCGTGGTGTACGCCAGGTACACCATCAGAATTCCGATCGGCACGTTCACCAGAAACGCCAGGCGCCAAGACAATTCGGTCAGCGCGCCGCCGACGATCAGGCCCATCACCGAGCCGATGCCGGTCATCGCGGCGAAAATCGCCGTCGCGGCGTTGCGGGCCGGGCCTTTCGGGAACGTGGTCGCAACCAACGCCAGCGCCGTCGGTGACGCGATTGCCGCGCCTACGCCTTGCGCGAGCCGCGCGACGACCATGGTCGCCTCGCTCCACGCCAGGCCGCACAGGATCGAGGCGATCGTGAACATCGCGACGCCGCCGATGAACGTGCGCTTGCGGCCGATGGTGTCGCCGAGCCGCCCGCCGAGCAGCATCAGGCCGCCGAACGTCAGCACGTACGCGGTGAT
>DASRFZ010000074.1:0-10936 GCA_035651275.1 Mycobacterium sp.
CGCCGAAGCCGAGCACCGTCACGTTGGCGCAATGGTCATAGCTGCCGTCGGTGTATTGGGTGCCGTCGCAGTAGCTCCCGCCGCCATACGGTGACCAGCCGCCTTGGCAGTTGGGCATCGCGCTGGCCGGCGCTGTGCTACCGACGTATCCGCCGACGAGGGCTGCCGCTGCTCGATAAAGTGACCCCCCTGACAAATTACCTATATAGACGGGTGCCTCGCAATTTCGGCCTCGCCCTGACATATTTTCTATAACGAAAACGACCCGCTGCGACGATAGCCGCAGCGGGTCGTCCTTACCGACAGATCAGCCGGCCATGAACTGCGAGTACGCCGACGCCAGTTCCGGCGGCAACACCGTCACGTTGCACTGGCGCTGTGTGTCGCCAAGAGGCGCCAGGATGCCGCGCAGGTCGTAGTACTCCTGCGGGTGCGCGGTGAAGTATCCACGCAAGTTGGCCTCCGCCTCCGGACGCGGCTGGTTGAACGCCGCCGTCACCACCTGGTTGGCGTCCGGGTGGCTGTCGAGGTACTGGCGCGCGGACCCCGTCACCGAGCTCACGGTGCCGGCCACTCCACTGGCAGTGCACTGGTCGGGTGCGGCGGCCGCTGTCGGGGACGCCACGATCGCGGCGGCCAGCCCCCCGAGCAGACTGCCTGCGCAGGCGCCGACAGCTCGACGGCGCACGCTGATACCACTAATTTTCATCATCATTTTTCCTTCACGTTGCGAATTGGTCGCAGATCCCCGCCCGAAAACCAAAGTAGCCGAACACAACCCGGTCCAAACCTGCGTCGTTCGCTCCGCGGTGCCGCGGCAGCGTGCGTTACACCTCTACGGCGTGATTTGGGCCGCAATATCGCCCGTTTTCCATACCCGATCATTTAACGTGCTCAGGCTTACGCCCGAACTCTTAACTGATCGTGATATCGATAGTGACCGAATCGTTACGCAGACACCTCGTCAGACGGCTCATAGCTGTTGCGCGAGTGCCCAACCCGTCTCGGCCAAACCGCGATACCGGTCGCGGAAAGTGGCCGCGCGACTGTCCGCGGCGTTCCCGTCGAGCCCGCGTCGGTAGACACCGGCGGTGATCGACGCAAGGCGAAACATCGAGAAGACGACGAAGACGTCCAGCGACTCCGGAGCCTCGCGCCCTGCATGCCGGCAGTAACTCGCAACGAAGGTGTCCTGGTCCGGAATACCGCTGCCGGTCAGATCCTCGCCTGCGACGCCGCTCCTGCCGCTGAGGTCTTCCGGCTGCAAGTGATAGGTCAAGCACGTGTAGCCGAGGTCCGCCAGGGGGTGCCCGATCGTCGCGAGCTCCCAGTCCAGTACCGCCACCACCCGCGGCTCCGTCGGGTGAATCAGGACGTTGCCCAGCCGAAAGTCGCCATGTGCGATGCACGCCGGCTCGTCGTCGGGCGGCAGGTGAGCGGGCAGCCACTCGGCCAGCAAGTCCATCTCGGGCATGTCCTCGACGCGCGCGGCGTGCCATTGCCGCGTCCACAGCGCGACCTGGCGCTGCATGTACCCGTCGGGCTTGCCGAACCCCTCCAAACCGACCGCACGCCAGTCGACGCCGTGCAGCACGGCGAGCACGCGCGCGAGATCCTCATAGACCGCGGCGCGATGCTCCGGCGTGCCCTCGCGCATCACCCGGTCCGCAAAGATCCGCCCGACAACGTAGTCCATCACGAAAAATGTTGTGCCGATGACGGATTCGTCGTCGCAAAGCAGGCGCATGCGCGGAACCGGAACATCGGTGTCGGCCAGCGCCGACATCACCCGGTGTTCTCGCTCCACCTCGTGCGCCCGCGGCAGCAGCTTGCCGGGCGGCTTCTTGCGGAGCACATACTCGCCCCCGTCTGTTCGCAGGTGGAACGTCGGGTTGCTCTGGCCGCCCTGAAACTGGCGGATCTCCAACGGCCCGTCACAACCCGGCAGGCGCCCGCATAAGTAACGGGCGAGTGCGGCCTCGTCGAAACGGTGTGCCGGTAATACCGGCACGAGCTCGGCTACACCATCCATCGGAGGAAACGGTAGTGGCTTGCGCGCCCGCCTCACGCTTTAAAGTCGAAGAATGCGCATCGTCGACCGCTGGAAGGCGGCTGCTCGACAGAAGCTGCAGCATGCCGTCGCCGAGGTCGTCGCCGCAGAGGCAGCCCGGTCCGAAGAACGCCAGGAAGAACGACAGGAGGAACGAGCCACCGGCGTCACGAACACGCTGGGCGAAACACAACATCAGCTCGACGACGTCCTCGACCGCCTCGCCGACGTGCGCGACCGGCTTGACGAAGTGATCCGTCGGCAAAACGAGCTGGAATTCCGCGCCCGCCGCGACGTCTGGTATGCGCGCGACGTGCGGGTGACCGGCGAGACCGCCGCCTTCGTGCTCGAAAACATGCCGACGGCCGCCGTCTTCTGGGACCCGCACGACACCCTCCGGTTCGCGCTCGGCGAGATCAAGGGACCCGGTCTGGCACTGGAGTTCGGTGTGGCCACCGGAACCACACTCGGGATCATTGCCGAGACCGTGGCAGGCGATCGCACGGTCGTGGGCTTCGACAGTTTCAACGGCCTGCCCGAGACATGGCGCACCGGCTTCCCGGCCGGCGAATTCGCCCAGGACCCGCCGACCCACATCGACGGCGCGACGGTAGTCAGCGGCTTGTTCGAAGAAACCCTGCCGGCCTTCCTGGCCGACAACGACGAGCCGATCGCGTTCATGCATCTGGACGCCGACCTCTACTCGTCGACCAAGACCGTGCTGGACCTCACCTCCGACCGGATCGCGCCGGACGCCGTGCTGGTGTTGGACGAGTTCTTCAACTACCCCGGTTGGCAGCAACACGAGTTCCGGGCGTTCCACGAGTTCATCGAAAAGACCGGCCGCACTTTCGAATACCTCGGTTACACCGGCAACAACGAGCAAGTCGTCGTCCGCGTGCATTGATCAGCTGTCGAACAACCGCGCCCAGTTCTCCCGGCTGATCAACTCGGGAAGCGCTTCCCGGTACCGCTCTTGCAGCGCCGGCGCCTCCTTGCGGAACCGCCGAAGCGCCTTGCGTGCGCGCCGGGACAGCTCCTTCAGCTTCTTCTTGTCACGCCGGCGCACCCGCACCCCCGACTGCGACGCATCGGTGACGATCGCGTGGTCGAACAGCGACACGTGCCACCACTGGTTGTCCTGGGCGGGGATCGCGACTGGCCCAGGAATCGTGCGCCCAAGCCACTGGTACACCAGCCGCTTCGCCAGCACCAGGTTGATCCGCTCGACCCGCGGCTCGTGCCCGACCGGCCGGATGGGCGGCACCCCGTCGGTGAGCTCGCGCATCGTCACCGCCGGGTGCACGACCGTCTCGGGGTACTCGGCCCGCTCCGCGCGGATCGATGCCAGCGCGGCAGCGCCGCCGTCGCGCAGAATCTCCGGTCCCTTCAAGAAGTCCTCGAGCCCGCGAATCATGGTGTGCGCCCAGCCATATTGCATCGACACGAGGCATTCGGTGATGATCCGCGCGAGCCACCGGCCCGTCGTGCGCGTGTCGACGGTGCCGTGCAGCACTGATGTGATCAGCGAGTTGCGGACGATGAAGTACTGGGTGAAGTCGTCGCGGTCCTTCCAGTGGAAGTCGGCATGCCACACCCCCGCGTTGGGCAGTGTCACGGTCGGGAAGCCTGCGTCGAGGGCACGCAGCCCGTATTCGATGTCGTCCCACTGGAAGAACAGCGGCAGCGGCAAGCCGATCGCGGAGATCACCTCGGACGGGATCAGGCACGACCACCATGCGTTGTACTCCGCGTCGACGCGCTTGTCCTGCTTGTGTTTGGTCATGTCTGCGAAATGCAAAGCGTTGGTGGTCCATCGGCCCGACCGCAGCTTCTCCCGCTGTGTCTGCTCCGCACCTGCCAGCAGCTTGCGGGTGTCCTTGAGCAACAGCATCTGCGCGCCGACGATCGTGGGCTTGGGAGTCAGATTGGCAAATGCGTTGAGCCGCAACACCGTTTCGGGTTCACAGAGGATGTCGTCGTCCATCAGGATCACGTTGGCGTGGTCGGCGATGCTGGACACTTCGTAGAGGCCGCGCGTAAAGCCGCCTGCCCCACCGAGATTGGGCTGTTGCAAGTAGACAAGCTTGTCACCGAGTTGAGCGGCCACGTCCTTGAACAGCGGCCGGGTCGCGACGGCGTCGGTGCCCTGATCGGCGACGTACACCGCGTCGATGCCGGCCAACAATCCTTTGTCGCCGGCGATGGCGGCGATCGTCGCCGCGCATTCGTCGGCCCGGTTGAACGTGCAGATCGCGATAGCGGCGGGGCGGATCGTCGGGGGCGCGGCCGTCGTCCATTCGAGGTCGGTGATCCGCAGCGCACCCCCGACCGCTGTGCACTCCATCCACAGCGCGCCGCCGTCGGCGTATTCGTTCAGCCGCGCCGACAGCACCGCGGTGCCGGTGCCGTCGACCTCGGTGGTGTCGACGGTCCGCGGGGTCCCATGTGAGTCCGACGCGCGAAGGTGCAGCCGGGCCGGGCCGGCCGCGTCGAACGCCAGCTTCAGCTGCACCTCGGTGACGGTCGTCCAGCGCTGGAAGTAGCTGGCGGGCAGGCGCCCGAAATATGTGTCGGTGTCGACGGTCGCGCCTTGCTCGAGGTGCAGCGCATTGCGTTCGCGACGGGCTCGGCCGGTTTGGATACAGGCGTACATCTCGTCCGGGACCTGTGGGTTGGGCCCCGCGAACAGTCCGCGCGCGACGACCAACCGCTCAGGAGCGTCGTGTTCGACCAGCGCGTTCTTGCGTTTTTCGGAGGCCGGCGCGCCGTGTTCGCGCTCGGTCATGCTGCTCCTACGAGATCAGGGCGAATCTGCTGTCTTCCCTCAGGTACCCACATCGTTCCGGGAGGAGACTAGTTCCTCTCTGCGCCGAAACGGTATTCCACGCGGCCTGTTCTCGCACTTTTCCGCGGCACTTACCGCCTCACGCGCAGACCTGGACGATGATTGCGTGGTGACGGCGACGCGACCGACTGACGCTGAAGTGCGTCGTTGGCGGCGCCACTTGGCGGACGAACGTTCCGAAGCTGCGATCTACCGGGATCTCGCGCAACGGCGCACTGGTGAAGAACGCGACATCCTCCTAGCATTGGCGGCCGCCGAAAGCCGGCACGAACAACACTGGCTGCGACTGCTCGGTGACCAGGTCGGCAAGCCGGTGCGCAGCGGCATCAGGACGCGGCTGCTGGGTTTTCTCGCACGGCACTTCGGCTCGTTGTTCATTCTCGCGCTGGTGCAGCGAGCGGAGTCCCGCTCGACCTATGACGTCGACGTCGACGCCACGGCCACCATGGCGGCCGACGAACGCATCCACGAAGAGGTCGTTCGCGCGCTGGCGGCGCAGGGTCGCAACCGCCTCTCGGGAAGTTTTCGTGCGGCGGTGTTCGGGGCGAACGACGGTCTCGTCAGCAATCTGGCTCTTGTGCTGGGCATCAGCGCCAGCGGCGTGCCCAATCACACCGTTCTCGTCACGGGACTCGCCGGCTTGCTCGCGGGCGCATTATCAATGGGCGCAGGGGAATTCGTCTCGGTGCGGTCCCAGCGCGAACTCCTCGAAGCGTCGGCGCCCAACCCGCAAGCCGACAGCGCGGTGCCGGCCCTCGATGTCGACGCGAACGAGCTGGCGCTGGTGTACCGCGCCCGCGGGATGAGTCCGGAGGAGGCCGACGCACACGCCGCCGACGTGCTTCGCACCTACGCGTCGATCACCCCGGCCCGACCGGCCGGCGGAGGCGACGAGCACGCGGCGGTCGGCACGGCCTTCGGCGCGGCGGTGTCCAGCTTCTGCTCGTTCGCCTCCGGTGCGTTGATCCCGGTGCTGCCGTATCTCGGCGGCCTCCAAGGTCGGGCAGCACTGGCGGTCGCGGCAACGCTCGTCGGTATCGCGCTGCTGTCGACCGGAGTCATCGTCGGTCTGCTCTCCGGTGGACCGCCGCTGCGCCGGGCATTGCGCCAGCTCCTCATCGGATTCGGCGCGGCGGGCATCACCTATCTGCTCGGGCTGCTGTTCGGCACGGCTGCCGGGTAGTTATCGGCGCTGCTATAGCCTGCACGCGGCACCCTCAGGAGGACTTCACATGAGCGCGACGACCGACCGACAGGCGCTGGCCGAACTCGCGGAGCAGTCCGGATGGCAGCGCAGAGAACTCGACCGCACGGACTTCTACCGGCGAGGTCGTCGGGACATCGAACTGCGATTCACCGAGGACACGCTGAACGGCGGCGCGCTGTTCGAGGATCTGAGCATGCTGACGTACACCCGCGACATGGCGACGATCCAGGGTTGGTTGACCAAGGCCGTGTAGCCGCGTCACACCGTTTCCGCGAGTGCGGCCAGTGTCTCTTCCGACGAGTATGTCGGGGTCCAGCCGAGGTCCCTCTTCGCCTTCGTCGTGTCCATCACCACCGACGTGCGCGCGACATGCAGCCACTCGAGCTCCGACGGGACAAACGGCAACCGTGCGATCGCCGCTGAGGCCGCCGACGCCGCAGCCTTCGGCACGCGAACAGGCCTGCCGCCCAACGACTTTGCCACATCCGAGACGGTGACCAATCCATCACCGGCGATGTTGTAGGCGCCGGGCGGGGCGGGTGCGGTGACCGCCAGTGCGATTGCCGACGCGACGTCGTCGTGATGGACGAGTTGAAGCGGAAAGCCCGGATCAGGAACCACTGGCTTCAACACCGGCACCGCCTTGGTCACGCGGCGCAGCGGAGCCGGCAACTGGTTCCACGGCATCGCGTCGGCAAGCGCGGGCGCCTTGGGTCCGGCCACGATGCACGGCCGCAGGATGAACACCTCGAGCGACGAGCCCTCGGTGACATCGGCTAGCACCGCCTCGCACGCGGCCTTCTGCTCGGAGTAGTAATGCTCCGGCGATCCGCGCGGCGGGACGTCCTCGGTGAGTGGCACCGGATTGTCGGCGTGGTAGCCGTACGCCGCGACCGACGACGTGTACACCAGCCGCCGGGGACGCTCGGCCGCCACAGTGGCCTCGAAAACATTGCGGGTGCCGGCCAAGTTGACCCGCGCGCTCTCTTCGCGGGTGCCCATGATGACGAACGCGAGGTGGACCACCACGTCGGCGTCGGCGATGAGCGCGTCGACAGCATCGCGATCCAGGATGTCGCCCTGCTGGTAGGTCGTCTTCGTCCACCCGTGCGTCGTCGGGTCGAACGGCCGCCGGGCCATCCCGACGATCTTCTCGACCGCCGGCTCTCGCTCGAGCGCCGTCACCGCGGACAAGCCGATTTCACCCGTCGGGCCGGTGACGGCAACGCTCAATCCCATTGGGCCAGCCTTCCCCAGCGGCTGCCGGTCAAACCTGAATGGTCAAACGTCACATTCCCGACCCCGGCGCGGTTAGAAATGGTGGTAAGGCTGAGAGCGAACCGGCGCGCCGAAAACTCTGGAAGCGAGTGCATCATGGAGCTGATTTCACCGACCGACAACATCTTCCTGCTCGGCGAATCCCGGGAACACCCGATGCACGTCGGCGGCCTTCAGCTGTTCCAGCCGCCCGAGGGTGCCGGTCCGGAGTTCGCGCGCGAGGTCTACGACGCGATGCTGTCATGCGCGGACGTGCAGCCGACGTTCCGTAAGCGTCCGGCGTTCCTGGGTGGAATCACCAACGTTGCCTGGTCGGAAGACAAAGACATCGAGCTCGACTACCACCTGCGGCGCTCGGCGCTGCCGCAGCCGGGCAAGGTGCGCGACCTGCTGGAGCTCACCTCACGTCTGCACGGCAGCCTGCTCGACCGGCATCGTCCGTTGTGGGAAACCCATCTGATCGAGGGCCTCGATGACGGGCGGTACGCGCTGTACTGCAAGATTCACCACTCGCTGATCGACGGCGTTTCGGCGCAGCGCCTCATGCAGCGCGCGCTGACGCCCGACCCGAACGACGACGAGTTGCGGGTGCCGTGGGAGCTGAAGCCGCGTCGGCGCAAGGATTCGAAACGTGGGCCGTCTCCGCTCCAGCGGCTGACTGACATCGCGGGATCTATTGCGGCCCTTGCTCCTTCGACTGTGTCGCTGGCGCGCGCCGCACTCGTGGAACAACAGTTGACGCTGCCGTTCCAAGCGCCGAAGACAATGTTCAACGTCCGAATCGGCGGCGCGCGGCGCGCGGCGGCGCAGTCGTGGTCGTTGGAGCGGTTCAAGCGGGTGAAGACCGCCGCGGGCGGCGTCACGGTCAACGACGTGGTACTCGCGATGTGCGCCGGCGCGCTGCGGGCCTATCTGCAGGAGCAGAGCGCACTGCCGGATACGCCGCTGGTGGCGATGGTTCCGGTCAGCCTGCGCAAGGAAGGCGACGACGACCGCGGCGGCAACATGGTCGGCACGATCCTGTGCAACCTGGCCACCCATCTCGACGATCCGGCGCAACGGTTGGACGCCATACATGAGTCGATGAGCGACAACAAGAAGGTGTTCAGCCAGCTGCCGCAGATCGAGCAGTTCGCGCTGTCGGCGTTCTTGACCGGCGGCATCGCGCTGTCTCTGGTGCCGGGCTTCGTGTCGAATGCGCCGCCGCCGTTCAACATCGTCATCTCCAACGTGCCCGGCCCGCGGGAGCCGCACTACTGGCGGGGTGCTCGTCTCGACGGCAACTATCCGCTGTCGATCGCCCTCGACGGGCAGGCGCTGAACATCACGCTGACCAACAACGCCGACAACCTGGACTTCGGTTTGGTCGGGTGCCGACGCAGCGTCCCGCATCTGCAGCGGTTGCTCGGTCACCTGGAGGACTCGCTGAAGGACCTGGAACGCGCCGCGGGCATCTAGCCGGATACCGAAATTCTGCGGACGCGAGGAGCAATTGAAACGGAGCGCGGGCCTTCTCCTCTACCGGGTCCGCGACGGCGTCCTCGAAGTATTGATCGGTCATCCGGGCGGGCCGTTCTGGGCGCGCAAAGACGACGGCGCGTGGTCAATCCTCAAGGGGGAGTACGCCGACGGCGACGACCCGTGGCGGGCTGCGCAGCGCGAGTTCGTCGAGGAGACGGGTCTGCAACCACCGACCGGTCCGCGTCTCGAATTCGAGCCGGTGCGTCAGCCGAGCGGAAAGGTGCTGACCGCCTTCGCGGTGCAGGGGGACCTCGACGTCAGCGAGGCGCGCGGCAACACGTTCGAGATCGAGTGGCCCAAAGGATCAGGGCGGATGCGGGAATTCCCGGAAATCGATCGCGTGCAATGGTTTTCGATTGCCGAGGCCCGGGTGAAGCTGTTGAAGGGTCATCGGGTGATTCTGGACAGGCTGATGGAGTCTATGGACAGGTCACCTTGATGTCGAAGGCTTTCAGCGGCGGAGAAGTCGGATTCGACAGGTCCGGCATCCCCATCGCGTGGCCGCTGACCGTGTAGGTGTTGCCGTCTTTGGTGGCTTTTGCGTCGGCGCCGCCCGGGACGCCCTTGTTGTACGCAAGCGGTTCCCCGCCGAGGACGATCCCGACGGTTTGCACTTCGGGCGGATCGCTCTCGGTGAGCACCACGGCGAGGCTGCCCCCAGACGGGTCGCCGACCGCGATGTTCATGTTCCCGCCGGCCGAGACGCACGCGACTTGGCCGTTGATGGTCTGGACGACGCCGTCGACCGTCACGCTGACGCCGCCCGATTGCGGGTTGGCCGTCGGTGGGTGCGCACTTGTCGCGGTTGGGGAGATCGTCATCGTGATCGTCGTCGACGTCGCCGCAGTGCTCGTCGCGGAACTGCTGCTCGTGGCGGCCGTGGTGCTGCCAGTGTGCCTGTCGCGCAACAGAACCCATAGGACGACGGCGACCACGGCGATTACGATCGCCGCGAATCCGCCGACCACCAGCAGCGTCGTCCGCGACCCGGAGCCGTTGTCGGGAATGAATGGTCCGGGCGGTGACGAAGGCTGGGGATAGGGCTGTGGTGGCGGGAATTCCCCGTCAGGTTGCGGCATGACGTTCTCTTTCAACCTCTTTCGACGACGACGGCGGCGCCCCGCGAGGAGCGCCGCCGCGTTGTCGGACTGTCAGTTAGGAGGGGCAGGTCACGTCCATCGAGAACGCATGATTCGACGGGCCCGCGGTCGGGTTGCTCATGTCGGGCATACCCGTCAGGTGGCCTGAGATCGAGTACTTGCTGCCATCTTTCTTCAGCGCCGCGTCGCCGCCTGGAACGCCCTTCGTGTAGGCGAGCGGGGAGCCATTCACGATGATGCCGACCGTTTCGACGTCGTTGCCCTGGATCGTGGCCCCGACGACACCCTTCGATTGGTCACCCACCGACATGACGACTTTGTCTCCCGTCGTCACGCAGCCGACGTCACCCGAGACGGACTGGTCCTTTCCGTCAACCGTGACCTTGGCGGTGCCCTTACCGGCCGCCGCGGTCGAATTTCCGTTCGTCGCCTTGTTACTCGAACAGCCTGCGAGTCCTGCGACCACGATGGCCGCGCCCGCGACGGTGACCACGAAACCACGCTTCACGATTCTTCTCCTTCGATTGTCGTGGTCCGTCGAAAGCGCGCCGGACCATCGTCAAGCAGTATGGTGATTTTGCTGTCCGCGGTCATGCGATTCCGGAAATTAATTGCACGGTTCGCCGCTGATTCGGACGCGGCACGATCGTTTCCTGTATGCAAATATTGCGTTCTGCGTTGGGTTCCGGCGGAGGTCAGCGGCTAGCAATTCGCTTTGATGTCGAACGTGGCGCTCGCCGGATGGTTCGGATCGTCGACATTGGCGCCTTGCGCGGTTCCTTGGACCCGGAACGTCGTTCCGATGACTTGCGCCTGGGCATCACCGATCTTGTTTTCAAAGACGCTGCCGGTGAAACCGCCGACGTTGGTGATCACCACCGACTTCGCTTTGAGCGTGTCCCCGGCATCGACGACGAACTTGGTGCCCGACT
>DASRFZ010000075.1:0-30758 GCA_035651275.1 Mycobacterium sp.
AGTCGCGAGTCGGTCCGAAGATCTTCTCGCAGAACAGGCCGTCCTTCTCCGGCTTCAATGTGCGGTAGTTGATGGTCTCCGGCTTCTTGACCTCGCCGTAGGACCACTGACGGATGTCGTCGGCGGTGGCCAGGCCGATCCGGAGTTCATCGAAGAAGTTGACGTCTAACACGTAACTCCCTTTCCCCTTTCGGGACTAGAAAACAATTAGGCTAAGTCCTCAACCGAGGCAGATTCGTTGCGGGACAAGTTGATTCCCAGGTTGGCTGCAGCGCGCTCCAGATCCTCGTCGTCACCGTCGCGCATCTCGATGGCCGCGCCGTCACTGGACAGCACCTCGACGTTGAGGCACAGCGACTGCAGCTCCTTGAGCAGCACCTTGAACGACTCGGGGATGCCCGGCTCGGGGATGTTCTCGCCCTTGACGATCGCCTCGTACACCTTGACCCGCCCGACGGTGTCGTCGGACTTGATGGTCAACAGCTCCTGCAGCGTGTACGCCGCGCCGTAGGCCTGCATGGCCCAGCACTCCATCTCGCCGAACCGCTGGCCGCCGAACTGCGCCTTACCGCCCAGCGGCTGCTGGGTGATCATCGAGTACGGGCCGGTGGACCGCGCGTGGATCTTGTCGTCCACCAAGTGGTGCAGCTTCAGGATGTACATGTAGCCCACCGTCACCGGATACGGGAACGGCTCGCCGGAGCGCCCGTCGTAGAGCACCGCCTTGCCGTCGGCGTCGACCAGGACTTCGCCGTCGCGGTTCGGCTGCACCGAGGACAACAGCCCCTGCAGTTCCTCTTCGCGGGCGCCGTCGAACACCGGGGTCGACACGATCGTGCCGGGCTCGGCTTCGAGCAACTCCTCGGGCAATTTCTTTGCCCAGTCGGGCTTTCCGGCTCCCTTGTCGACCTGCCAGCCACTCTTGGCGCACCACCCGAGGTGGGTCTCCAGGATCTGGCCGATGTTCATCCGTCGCGGCACGCCGTGCGTGTTCAGGATGATGTCGACGGGCGTGCCGTCCGGCAGGAACGGCATGTCCTCGACCGCCAGGATCTTGCCGATCACGCCCTTGTTGCCGTGCCGGCCGGCCAGCTTGTCGCCGTCGGAGATCTTGCGCTTCTGGGCGACGTACACCCGCACCAGCTCGTTGACGCCGGCGGGCAGTTCGTCGTCCTCGTCGCGGCTGAACATCCGGACGCCGATCACCTTGCCGGACTCGCCGTGCGGCACCTTCAGCGACGTGTCGCGAACCTCGCGCGCCTTCTCGCCGAAGATCGCGCGCAGCAGCCGCTCTTCGGGGGTCAGCTCGGTCTCGCCCTTCGGAGTGACCTTGCCAACCAGGATGTCGCCGTCGCGAACCTCTGCGCCGATGCGCACGATGCCGCGCTCGTCGAGATCGGCGAGCACCTCGTCGGACACGTTCGGGATGTCGCGGGTGATCTCCTCGGCGCCCAATTTGGTGTCCCGGGCGTCGATTTCGTGCTCCTCGATGTGGATCGAGGTGAGGGTGTCCTCCTCGACGAGGCGGTTGGACAGGATGATCGCGTCCTCGTAGTTGTGGCCCTCCCACGGCATGATCGCGACGAGCAGGTTCTTGCCCAACGCCATCTCACCCTGGTCGGTGCACGGACCGTCGGCGATCACCTGGCCCGACTCCACGCGCTGCCCGGCGTCGACGATCGGCCGCTGGTTGGCGCAGGTGCCGTGGTTGGACCGGGCGAACTTGCGCAGCTGGTAGCTGCGCCGGGTGCCGTCGTCGGCCATCACGGTGATGAAGTCGGCCGAAACCTCTTCCACCACACCGCTTTTCTCTGCGACGACGACGTCGCCGGCGTCGATCGCGGCGCGCAGTTCCATGCCGGTGCCCACCAGCGGCGCCTCGCTGCGCACCAGCGGCACGGCCTGCCGCTGCATGTTCGCGCCCATCAGCGCGCGGTTGGCGTCGTCGTGCTCGAGGAACGGGATCATGGCCGTCGCCACCGACACCATCTGGCGCGGCGAGACGTCCATGTAGTCGACCTCGGAGCTGGAGACGTACTCGACCTCACCGGCCTTGCGGCGCACCAGAACTCGCTCCTCGAGGAAGCGGCCGTTGTCGTCGATCGGCGAGTTGGCCTGCGCCACAACGTGACGGTCCTCTTCGTCGGCGGTCAGATAGTGGATCTCGTCGGAGACCACACCGTCGACGACCTTGCGGTACGGCGTCTCGATGAAACCGAACGGGTTGACCCGCGCGTACACCGACAGCGACCCGATCAGGCCGATGTTCGGGCCTTCCGGCGTCTCGATCGGGCACATCCGGCCGTAGTGGCTGGAGTGCACGTCGCGCACCTCCAGGCCGGCGCGCTCACGCGACAAGCCGCCCGGGCCCAGCGCCGACAGCCGGCGCTTGTGGGTCAGCCCCGACAGCGGGTTGTTCTGGTCCATGAACTGGCTCAGCTGCGATGTGCCGAAGAACTCCTTGATCGCCGCCACGACGGGCCGGATGTTGATCAGGGTCTGCGGCGTGATCGCCTCGACGTCCTGGGTGGTCATCCGCTCGCGGACGACGCGCTCCATGCGGGACAGGCCGACGCGGATCTGGTTCTGGATCAGCTCGCCCACTGTGCGCAGGCGCCGGTTGCCGAAATGGTCGATGTCGTCGATCTCGACGGGCACCTCGGCGCCGCCCGGCGCCGTCATCGTGGTGTGGCCCTCGTGCAGGCGGACCAGGTACTCGATGGTGGCGGCGATGTCCTCTTCGGTCAGCGTGGTCGAGCTGACCGGCTCGCCGGGATGCAGACCCAGCTTCTTGTTGACCTTGTAGCGGCCGACGCGGGCGAGGTCGTAGCGCTTCTCCTTGAAGAACAGGTTCTCCAGCAGGGTCTGCGCCGACTCCTTGGTGGGCGGTTCGCCCGGGCGCAGTTTGCGGTAGATGTCCAGCAGCGCCTCGTCCTGATTGGTATTGGGGTCTTTCGCGAGGGTGGCCATCATGATCTCGCTGAAGCCAAACCGGTCAGTGATCTTTTCTTTAGTCCAGCCGAGCGCCTGAAGCAGCGTCGTGACCGGCTGGCGGCGCTTGCGGTCGATGCGGACGCCGACGGTGTCGCGCTTGTCGACGTCGAACTCCAGCCACGCGCCGCGGCCGGGGATCACCTTGACCGAGTGCAGGTCCTTCTCCGTGCCCTTGTCGACGGTGTGGTCGAAGTACACGCCGGGCGAACGGACCAACTGCGAGACGACGACGCGCTCGGTGCCGTTGATGATGAAGGTGCCCTTCTCCGTCATCATCGGGAAGTCACCCATGAACACCGTCTGGCTCTTGATCTCGCCGGTGTTGTTGTTGATGAACTCGGCGGTGACGAACAGCGGCGCCGCGTAGGTCTGGTCCTTCTCCTTGCACTCGTTGACGGGCGCTTTGACCTCGTCGAACCGGGGGTCGGAAAACGACAGCGACATCTGTCCGGAGAAGTCCTCGATCGGGGACAGCTCGGAGAGCACCTCTTCGAGGCCGCCGACCGGGTTCACGTCACCGCGGGCGGTGGCCTTCTCGCGCCACTCGTCGGACCCGATCAGCCACTGGAACGACTCGGTCTGCACCTCGAGCAGCCCGGGCACTTCGAGAGGCTCGCGCAGCTTCGCGAACGAGATTCGGTTGGGGGCTCCGGGAACGGAACTATTGGCGGTAGCTACTGCTGATTTGCTCTGGCGGGAGACTGCCAAGATGCATCCTTCCAGCACCTCACGCGACCACTAGAAACCGGCTTGACCGGCGTCTTCGTCGCTATTTGCGTCGGTTCGCACCGGCTGACGACCTGTCCGGTTCACGAGCACGCACAGTGAGCCCGACGAGGGCTCAGGCGTGGACCACGGTGTCAGGTACAGGTGAGATGGGCAGGAGGCAGCCAGCGCAACGTCCAACACTAGCGCAGGACGGAGTATTCCTCAAGCGCGGGCATGCTGCAGTAAAGGCGCTGGCTGGCGTCCTGTACTGCGACCTATGTACATGCTGCCCAACAGACTGACTGCTGCGTCCCCTTCCGTCAAGGGTTCAACCGTGGTTTCGTGCGCTAATTCAGCGGGCCTGGGGGATGCGTCCGGTGGGCGAATCGTCCTCGCCGCCGCCGCCGTAGTGCCGGCCCTCTGTCTCGTCGTCCTCGGGCAGCTCGCGCGCCTTGTACTTGTGCGTGCCTTCGAGGTCGTCGCGGATGGCTTCCTGCGCGGCCGGGGGCAGCGTGTTCAGGATTTCCATCACGCGCGCACGGCGGCGGTTGACGGCCTGGCGTTCCGGCATGCCCGGGGTGGCCATGATCTGGGGCGGGACACCCTCGATTTCCTCGACGCCGCCGTGGTGGTGTCCGGCGTCCATCATGGCCTGCTCTTCGGCCATGGTCGACTCGTCCTTTTCCTCGGACATGCCGATCGGGCCGATCCGGCGGCCGTTGAGGAACTGGCGCACGACCGGCTCGTCGCTGGTCAGCAGCACCTCGCGGGGACCGAACATGACGAGGTGCTTGCGGAACAGCATGCCCATGTTGTCGGGCACTGTGCGGGCGATGTTGATGTTGTGCGTGACGATCAGGATCGTGCAGTCGATCTGCGCGTTGATGTCGATCAGCAGCTGGGAAAGGTACGCGGTACGTACCGGGTCGAGGCCGGAGTCCGGCTCGTCGCAGAGGATGATCTGCGGGTCGAGCACCAGGGAACGGGCCAGCCCGGCGCGCTTGCGCATACCGCCGGAGATCTCGCCGGGGAACTTCTTCTCGTCGCCGTCGAGACCGACCACCGAGAGCTTCTCCATGACGATGTCACGGATCTCGCTCTCCTTCTTCTTGGTGTGCTCGCGCAACGGGAACGCGGTGTTGTCGTAGAGGTTCATCGAGCCGAACAGCGCGCCGTCCTGGAACATGACGCCGAACAGTTTGCGGATCTCGTACAGCTCCTTGGCGGAGCTCTCGATGATGTTGGTGCCGTCGATCACGATGCTGCCCCGCTCCGGGCGCAGCAATCCGATCAGCGACTTCAGGAACACCGACTTGCCGGTACCCGAGGGGCCCAGCAACACGCTCACCTCACCGGCCGGGAGATCGAAAGTGACATCCTCCCAAATCCGCTGGGAACCGAAGGACTTGGTGAGTCCCTTTACTTCAATTCCGATGCCCACGGTGATCCTTCCGCCAGTCTCTGCGCCACACGCCCTCCCGCTTGTGGCTTGAGTCACTTTAGCCTACGTCGGCAGCTACCAACACGTATCGGCGAGGTTGCGCACAGCCTCGGAGATGCGAAAGGACCGCCCCCGATTGTCGGGAGCGGTCCTTTGCGGTGGAGCTACTTGACGGTGACCGTGGCGCCGGCCGCCTCGAGCTTCGCCTTGGCGTCGTCGGCGGCCTCCTTGGCCACCTTCTCCAGAAGCGGCTTCGGGGCGGCGTCGACGAGGTCCTTGGCCTCCTTGAGGCCGAGGCCCGAGACGATCTCGCGGACGACCTTGATGACGCCGATCTTCTTGTCGCCGGCGGACTCGAGGATGACGTCGAACTCGCTCTGCTCCTCGGCAGCCTCGGCGGGTGCGCCGGCGGCAGCGCCAGGAGCGGCCGCGACCGCAACCGGCGCAGCGGCGGTGACCTCGAAGGTCTCTTCGAACTGCTTGACGAACTCGGAGAGCTCGAGCAGCGTCATTTCCTTGAACGCGTCCAGCAGCTCGTCGGTGGACAGTTTTGCCATGGTGGATCCTTCCTAACTGGGGTTTTTGGGGTAGTCGGGGTTATGCAGCCGGTTCTTCTTGGCTGGCCTTCTGCTGCTGCAGCGCGGCAGCGAGCCGTGCCACCTGCGACGCCGGCGCGTTGAACAGGCCGGCGGCCTTGGTCAAGTTGCCCTTCATCGCGCCGGCGAGCTTGGCCAGCAGCACCTCGCGCGACTCGAGATCGGCGATTCGCTCGACCTCCGAGACCGTCAGCGGGCGGCCGTCCATGTAGCCGCCCTTGATGACGAGCGCCTTGTGTTCCTTGGCGAACTTCTTCAGCGCCTTGGCAGCGTCGACCGCCTCACCGCTGACGAACGCGATCGCGGTGGGTCCGACGAACAACTCGTCGAGGCCGTCGACGCCCGCCTCCGTCGCCGCGCGCCTGACCAGCGTGTTCTTGGCGACGGCATAGGTGGCGGAGTCGCCGAGCGAGCGACGAAGCTCGGCGAGGTTGGCGACGGTCAGCCCGCGGTATTCGGTGACCAACGCGGCCGTGGCGGCCTTGAACTGTTCGGCGATGTCGGCGACGGCGGTGGCCTTGTCAGCCTTTGCCATTTCTGCCTCCTCGGGTGGGGTGTCCGTTGCCCCGAGAAGACCGCACGCGACGCGCACGTCAGAATCTCGTCCTCCTGCGTGGGCCGCCGGGAACACGTCCCGGGCCTTCGACCGAATTGCTTCGGCGACCGACGGTCTTCGGTGGAGCGGTCCCAGGCTAGCAGTCAGCCCCGCCGAACAGCCAATTCGCTCACACCTCAGGCGTCGACGAGCATCGCGGCGCCGACGAGGCCCGCGTCGCTGCCGAGGTGGGCGGGCACTACCCGCAGTCCCCGCAGGAACTCGAGCCGTGCGTAGGTGCTCAGCGCCTCGCGCACCGGGTCGAACAGCAGCGCGCCCGCTCTCGCGACTCCCCCGCCGATCACCACCAGGTCGAGATCGCAGACCGCCCCCACGGAGGCGATCATCGCCGCGATCGCCGTCGCCCCACGACGGAACGCGTTGAGCGCCACCGCATTTCCGGCGCTGGCTGCCGCTGCGAGTTCCTTTGCGCCGGCCTCAGCTGGTGCGGCCCAACCGTTTTCGCGGGCCCAGCGCACCATCCGAGGACCAGACGCGATCGCCTCCACGCACCCACGCCCGCCGCACGCGCACGGGTCGCCGTCCACGTCGACGACGACGTGGCCGACGTGTCCGGCATTGCCGGTCAACCCGTCGTAGGGGACACCGTTCAGGATCAAGCCACCGCCGACCCCTGTCGAGACCACCATGCCGAGCATGCTCCGCGATCCGCGGCCTGCGCCGTGCCGGTACTCGCCCAGCGCCATGCACAGACCGTCGTTGGCAAGGCGCACCGGCACCCCGGGCACCATCGCGGCGACGCGGTCGCGCACCGGAAAGTCGCGCCAGCCCGGCATGTTCAGCGGGCTGATCGTTGCCGTCGGCAGGTGAACCGGGCCTGCCGCAGAGATTCCGACACCGCGCACCGGCTGGCCCGACATTGCCGTAATCAATTGCGCCACCACGGCCCAGATCGTTTCGGGGTCGCCGTGCGGAGTGGGCATGACTGCGGTGCGAACAAGCGCGCCAACCGAATTCGCCAACCCGGCGGCAGTCTTGGTACCGCCGATGTCGAGGGCGAGGGTCAGCTCGGCCATCAGTGGCGATGCGTGTTGTCGGGTTGGTGCGGATCGCCCGGGTGCTCGTATCCGGGAGCGAGTTCGACGAGCGCGGACCAGCGGGCGTCGAGCCACACCCGAAAAGCGCGGCGCCGCGCGGCAGCCCGAAGATGCTCGCGAATCGCGGGTTGCACCTCGTCGAATGACGGCGCCGACGCTGCAGAGCGCCAGCCGGATCCGCGCGGGCGCGCCGCGAACCGCATCGGGTTGCGGGTGTGATAATCGCCGACGTCGTCGTCGGCAACGTCGACTTCCGCGGTGATGCACGCGAATACCGCGCGGGCCAGTGGATTCGCCAACACACCCGCGGCGATGCTGCCGATCTCGAGCCGGGCCGAATCATCCGGCAGCACTTGGTCTTCCGCCGGTGCCTCCTGGGCCGTCACTGCAAGCGTGGCGGCCTCTACGGCGATCACGCGTTCGGCCGCAGCGAGCTGGGTCAGCCAGCGTCGCAATTGCCGTCCCTCGCTGGTGCCTGCCCGCGGGAGGGCGGCGGCGAACGGCCCTGCGCGAAGCGCGGATTCGCGCAGATCGATTTCGTCGGTACCGATGGGAACTCCGCCAACGGTCGCGGCCACGCCGCTCACCGCACCGTCACCTCCACCGCGGGCGAGTACACGAGCCGGCCCGCGCAAGCCACCCGAATCAGCGCCCACCACTGCCCGGGATCGACCCATGGCGGCGGCCTGACGTCGAACTCGAGCTGCACGCTGCCGCCGGCCGGCAACGTCGCGCCCCGCACTGGCGGGCCGATCCATTCCCAGGTCCCCCATGGGCTGATGACGTGCGCCTCGACGGCGAGGTCGGCGCGGGCGTCGGTGCCGACGGTCACCGCGAGACGGCCCGTGTCCCCGGCGAGGATGTCGACGGGCTCGGGACCATCGGTCAACCGCAGCACGTCCTGACGGTGCTCAGAGCGTCCGCCGACGGCGACGACGCAAACATCCTCGACCACTTGCCGCCATGACGACGGCATCGTCGCGCTGTCGCTGCCGGTGACGGCGAGTTCGGCGCGGATCGGGTAGAGGTCCTTGGCCGTTCGCCGCGGCGGTGTCAGCTCGATGTCGGCCTCCAGATACTCACCCGGCGGCAGCACGAACGACAGCTCATCGGGGCTGGCCGCCCAACCGTCCGGGCACACCAGTCGCACCTTGCCGTGCAGTGCAGCGTCGGTGCAATCGCTGGCCGCGGTAAGCCGCAGCAGCAGTGGAGAATTCGGCTTGACGGCGACGCGATGTGGATGAAGGTATGCGACTACAGGAAGTCCTCCGAGCGGGGCCGGACCGCGGTTGTGCAGCCAGTACCGCGCGTAAAGTGGTTGCGCCGCTTCGGCATCGGGGCCAAGCCTGATGCCTTCGACCTCGAGGACCTTGGGCAAATTGAGCCGGGTAAGAACGGTCGCGATCTCGAACCCGCGCAGCGTCAACCCGTCGGCCGCGAGGTTCCGCGGACGAGCCTGCTCGAGCAGATCGACGCGCGCCGCAGAGTCCACCCGGCGCAGACCCGATTGGATCACAACGTCCGCGGGCGTACCGCACGATTCGACGATCCGCACCGTCACCGACTCGGCCGGGTCGACGGCGGCGCCGCTGCCGCTCGCGAGCGGGTTCCCCGTGGCCTTGATCGCCGCCAGTTGAACCTCGCCGGCGGGCTCGATTTCCAGCAGAGACCCGAAAGACGGTAACCCGCCTGCGGTTTCGTGACCAGCGTCGGCGGCCAACAGAGGATGCGAGAATTCGGCGCTGCGCGCCGGCAGACGAGCACGGCGCCAGTCCCCGTCGCCCGAGACGAACGCATAGTCGAAGGTGTGCGTCCAGTGCTGCAGCTGAAAGTTCGACCCGTCGGGGGCCCTTCGGCGCGGCGGATCGATCCAGGTGCCCGACGGCCAGCCAGTGCATGACCGCATCAGCGACATGTTCATCGTCCCGTCCGGGTCGACCGAGAACCCCGGTATCCCGCGATTCAGCAAGGCGACCGTGCGAAACGCGAACTCCGCCAATTCCGCTGGCACGTCTTGGTTGACGACGATCTCGGCATCACTCAGGTCGTGGACGACCGACGCGATGGCCTCCGGCAGCTGCGTTCCAGCGATCACGAGCACGGGCAGCGCCCGAGCACCACGCAGATCCGCACCCGGCACCCACTCATCGGCCAGCGGGGCGGACGCCGGCACGAGGACCCGGGCCGCACCAATGGTATGCAGCTGCCGTTTCACCTCGTCGGCGTAGGCGGCATCGGCGGCGGCGAGAACTTCTGCGGTGAAAGCGTTTTCGTCCGGACCACCGAGTGCGATCCGCATATCCGGAAGGTTGGAGTCGACGTCAATAGCGCCGTAGCGTGGTTTGGCCGCGCTGCTGCACGTCGCGGTGACACCCGCGCGGGCGAGGGCCACCATGAGGTCGCGCGCCAGGGGTGCCGCAGCTGCCTCGGTCGGCGCCACGACCTCGGCCACCGACACCGCGCGTACCTCATCACCGACGCGAAGCCGTGCCGTCGACGAGAGTCCGAACCACCCGTACGCCGGGTTGTCGAGCGTCCACGGGTGCGTCGACGTGTCGACCGCCGTGTCCGAATCCCGCTGCTGCATCAGACCGAAGCCGCGGCCGATCACGGCGTCGCCGACTTCGCTCACCGGCAGCGCGCCCGGCACCGGGCACGGCCACCGCACGCGCACCAGCCTGTCTTCACCGGTGTAGTCGTCGATGGTGGTCCGGCAGTCGACGCGGGCGACACCGTCCCAGAGCGTCAGAATCTGCGTGTACCGCAACAGGTCTGCGATCTGCCCACGCACGACGATCCGCTGGCCGAGCGGACACCGTTCGACAGAAACCTCGGCCGCAGCGGCCGAGGAATACACGACCGGGCCCTTAGGCACCAAGTGCCACGGACCTTCACCGCCTCGTGGGTGCGCGGGATACTCGTCGTACACGGCGAGTTCGTTGGCCACCCGGCCGCCGGCGATCAGTTCGGAGTCGCTCCCGAGGTCCACCAATGACGACACCCCGCCGCCGCGGGTTGCGTCGACACTCAGGCGGTAAAACTTGTTTGCGATCTCGTTGCCGCGCAACGACTCCCAGCCACCGGCATCACCGGCGACGAGACGATACGCGCGCCAACCCAACGACGGTACGTCGCGCGCGAGGAAGCTGACCGATCGCCCGCCGTGTTCGACCAGCGCCGGAACCTCACGCCCGTCGACGTCGACAATGCGAACTCCCGAACCCCCCGCGGCAGGAAGCCGCGCGATTACGATGTCAGAACGGCGGTGCGCCAACGTGTTCCACACCACCACCGACCCGTCGACCGCGCTCGACAGCAACTCCAGCGCCCTGTCCCGTACGGTCACGCCGAGTTGCCACGCGTCTCGCCAGCCGGTCAGCAGATCGAGGTACACCTGGTCGGACTCCGAACCCGTGATGCCGTCATGATGCGCGCCATAAGCCAGCTGCACCCACGCCTTCGCCAGGGCGGCTTGCGGATACGACGCGCCGCCCAGCAGCCCCGCGAAGACGGCGAACCGCTCCGCATCGAGTACCGCGTCCTCAGCCGCGCGGTTGGCCTGCTTCGTGTCGATATACGACACGTCCTTGCCGGTGTAAATCGGGTTCATGTCGCGGGTTTGCGGCGACGCCTCAATGCCTCGCGCGTCCAGCTCTGCGCGCACCGCGTCGAAGAACTCCCGCGGCAGCGCGCAGACGAATCGGGGCCAGGTGTAGCGCGCGTTCCAATCCCGTTGAATCTCGGTGACCCACTTGTTCGGTGGCGTGTAGTCGGTCCCGACCGGCAGCAGCACGTTGCGGGTCAACGCCACGGTCTTCAACGACGTGAACAAGCGGAACGCCTCGCTTTCGGCCTGCTCGAGCGTCGGCGCAGCGTCCATTCCCCATCCGGCGCCGTAGTGGGCCGGCATGTAGTGGGTGAGCAGGCCACGGCCCGACGGCGCGATCCACTCGAACTCGCTGCAGAACTGCATGCTTTGCGGGTCGCCGCCACTCGACATCGGACCCCACTGATGATGCGGTCCGCGCGCCCACGAGCTCGACGTCAACCCCGCATCCGCTGCCATTCCCGGAAACTGCGGGTCGTGCCCGAAAACGTCCAGCTGCCACGCGGTCGCCGGCGAAGCTTCCATGATGTCGCGCTGAAACCCCATGCCGTGCACGAAGTTTCGGATCGTGGTCTCAGGACTGGTGAGGTTGGTGTTCGGTTCGTTGTAGGCCCCGCCCATGACTTCGAGCCGACCATCGGCGATCATCCGCCGCAGATCGTCCCGATCTTCCGGGCAGGCGTCCCAGTACGGCTTGAGATAGTCGACCTCGGCGAGGACGAACTTGTAGTCGGGGTCGCGGCGGGCCATCTCGAGATGCGCACGCACCAAAGCGAATCCGTTCATCTGCCGGCCGGGCGGGTCGGCGACCCACTCGCTGGTGTAGGCGCCTTGCGTGTTCCACCAGACAGGGTCGTAATGGAAGTGGCTGATCATGTGCATCGTCCAGCCGGGTTCGGCGACGACGAACGTAAACGGTGTCGATGCCCCGCCGGCGCTGACGCGGGCCTCGCGCTGCTGACCCGGCCGGGCGTCGGCGACCGCGACCGGAACCTCGGCTACCCCGAGCACCGGGTACCGCGTCTCCCCCGCGTGCGTCAGACCGTCTCCGTCGACAACCAGCGGCCTGGCCCGGCCGCGAAAAACCACCCGCACCAATTGCAGCGGCGCATCGGGTGGTCCCGCGAACAACTCCGTCGATTCCGCGGAGATGACGTGCACGAAACCCCACTTTACGGGCGAGCCGTGCGAACATCCCCTGATGACGGCGCACCGCGAGCCCACGTCTCTCACCGTGATGACGCTGAATCTGTGGGGGGCCAACAAGTGGCGACGGCGGCGCGGGGCCGTCGTCGAGTGGATCAACGAGGTGCAACCCGACCTCGTGGCGCTGCAAGAAGTTGTCCGACGCGTGACGCTGCGGCAGGCCGCTTGGATTGCCAGACACACCGGGATGACGGCGGTGTTCGGCCCGGCGCGCGCGACCTTCAGCGGCACCTTCGGCAATGCGGTGCTCAGCCGCTTGCCGGTGACGGCGTCACGCTGTCACGCGCTCACCGACGCATCGAGCGGCAACGAACCGCGCGCGCTGCTCAGCGTCGACGTCGAGACGGCCGGACACCGCATTTCGTTCTCGTCGACGCACTTGTCGTGGCAGTTCGACGAGGGGTGGGTGCGCGAACAACAGGTTCGCGACATCGCCGACGTCATACCGCACACCGACGACGTCTGGACGATCGTGTGCGGAGATTTCAACGCCGAGCCCGACTCGGCTGAAATACGGTTTCTGACAAGACCGGACAGCCACCTCGTCGACGCGTTCGCGGTCGCCAACCCGGAAGTGCCCGGCCACACCTGGAGCAACGCAAACCCGTTCGCGGCCGCGGAACGGGAGCCCGACCGCCGAATCGACTACATCTTCGTCGGGACCGGACTCGCCGCCGGCCGGGTGCTCGGTGCCGACGTCGTGTGCAACGCACCGCGGGGCGGCGTTTGGCCTACCGACCACTTCGGCGTGGCAGCTCAGCTTTCACTGTCCGACGAATGAGATGTCGACGAGTGCGTCGCGGCGAGGCACAGCGGTGGTAGGTATTCGTCCACGAGGCGGCGATTCCACCACGCCTTTGTGCGCCGCAGTTCGTGCCAGCTGGTGAATCGGTACTCGTAGAGCCGCGCCCGCACGTACCGCGGCGGCGAGTCAGGGAAGGGGGTGTGGCGTAGCAGCCGCAGCATGTCGCGATCGTTCTCCAGCAGCTTCTCGAGCATCGCCGGAAACCAGTGCAGTGCGTATTGCGGCGAGATGGCGGCGAACCACATCAGCCAATCGAGGCGCAGGTGATACGGCGCCCATTGCCGCGGCAGCCGGCGCACCGCCCCAGGCTTGCCTTTGAACTCGTATTCCTTCCATCGAGTGTGCACCGTGATCTGTTCGTCGTCGGTGCCTTCGATCACGACCTCCGTTCGCACTCGGCCGATAGCGCCGAATGCTCCGTACGTGTTGACCAGATGAAAGTTGTTGAACGCCGCGTTCATTCGCTGACGACGCGCCACCATGTTGCGTACCGGCCAGAAGCTCAGAACCGCCACCAGCACCGTACAGGCGATCACCAGGATGATGAACCACAGTGGCGTGCCGGACGCAGACGGCGACGACGGTATCGGGAACACAACCGCCGCCGAGGAATTGTCGATTGCGCTGAAGGCCAACAGGATCGTCAGCCAATTGAGCCAGGCGAAGTTGCCCGACAGGACCAACCACATCTGGGTGACGATGATGATTGCACCCGCCACGCTCGCGACCGGCTGTGGAGCGAAGAGTCCGAAGGGGACGACAAGTTGCGCAAAGTGGTTGCCTGCCACCTCAATTCGATGCAGCGGCTTGGGCAGGTGGTGGAAGAACCAACTCAGCGGCCCTGGCATCGGCTGCGTCTCGTGGTGGTAGTAGAGGCACGTCAGGTCACGCCAGCACCGGTCACCGCGCAGCTTGATCAGCCCCGCACCGAACTCGACTCGGAACAGCAACCAGCGCACTAGATACATCGTCAGCAGTGGGCACGCGATCGCAGAGTTGCCGAGGAAGATCGCGACGAACCCAGCCTCCAGCAGCAGCGATTCCCAGCCGAACGAGTACCACGTCTGCCCGACGTTGACGATCGAGAGGTAGAGAATCCACAGTGCCAGCCACATCGCCATTGCGGCCCCCAACGGAACGAGGTCGGTGGCGCCGGCGACGACCGCGGCGGACAACGCCGCGCCGAACCAGCACACCGCCGCAAAGAGTCGATCCGAGTAGCGCAGATGAAAGAGGCTCGGCGCCTGCCGGAAAGAACTGCGAGCCACAAATCGTGGCACCGGCAGCAGGCCGTGTTCGCCGAGTAGCGCACGGAACTGGCTGGCGGCTGCCACGAAGGCAATCAGATAGATCGCGGCGACGCCGCGCTCGATGACGAGCCGGCCGACCCAGTATTCGGGTGCCGTGAACCAATCCATGCCCGCACACTCCCGTACCGGCGCGTACCCGACTCAGTTCACCCGAAACCTGTTCGCGGCCCAGCGAAGTCGGTCGGCGACGACGGCGACGGCGTCGGCGACATCCGGCGGCTGGAGAACCTCGAAGTCGATGCCCGCCATTGCGAGGTGGATTGCGATCAGCTCGGCATCGTCGCCACCCGCCTCCACGATGCATGCATCCGCGCCGTCCGCCTCCACAGTGGCGGAACCGGGCGAAAAGTGCTGCGTCACAACGTCATACGGGGCGAAGTATCGAACCCGCGCCACGTAGCGGTACGGCGACGCGGTGATCGACCGTCGCACGTAGGCCGCCGCGTCCGGCGCTTCTCGCGGCGCGAACGTGCTGCCCACCGCGGCGACGTCGCTCATCCGGTCCAGCCGCAGGCTCCGCCAGTCCTGACGGTCGCGGTCGTAGGCCATCACGTACCAGCGCCGGCCGGTCGTGACGAGCTGGTAAGGCTCCAGTCGCCGCCGGGTTCTGTTCCCGGCACGGTCGACGTACGAAGCCGTCACGTGTTCGCGGTCGCGGCAGGCACGGGCCAGCGTCATCAGCACGTCGGGCTCGACCGACTCCGGCGGCTCGCGCGTCAGGGTGACGGTCGCGCCGTGCACCGCGCTGACTTGAGAACGCAATCGCGCCGGCAGCACCTGGTCCAGCTTGGACAGCGCACGCAGTGCCGCCTCGCCCACACCAGCGACCGTCCCACCGGCAGCCAACCTCAACGACACCGCGACGGCCACAGCTTCGTCTGGGTCGAGCAGCAGCGGTGGTAATGAGCCCCCGGCGCCGAGCTGATATCCGCCGCCGTGTCCCCTGCTGGCGTGCACGGGATAGCCCAGCTCGCGCAGCCGCTCGACGTCGCGGCGGACGCTGCGGGTGGTGATGCCCAGCCGCTCGGCGAGCTCCTCGCCGCTCCAGACCCGCCGCGACTGCAGCAGCCCCAGAAGCTGCAGCACCCGAGCCGTCGTCTCCGCCACGTTCCAAGCCTCCCACAATCAAAGGACAGAAACTGTCCGCAATGGATGGGAGGGTGGACCCCATGGACATGACGACCCAGCTCGCCGACCAACTCGACTTCCATTGGCGCACGCAACTGCGGCCCCGCCTGGACGGGCTGACCGACGAGGAGTACTTCTGGCAGCCGGTGAAGGACTGCTGGACTGTGCACCCCGACGGAGCGATCGACTTCGCGTACCCGCCCCCACGGCCCGAGCCGTTCACGACGATCGCGTGGCGGCTCGCGCACGTCATCGTCGGCGTCTTCGCGATGCGCAACCATTCGCACTTCCGCGGACCGCCAGCCGATTACCAGTCGTGGAACTACGCGACGGACGCCGACACCGCGCTACATCAGCTTGACGACGCCTACGCGCGCTGGATCGACGGTGTTCGCGGGCTCGACGCTGAGACGTTGGCGGCGCCGTGCGGGCCGGCGGAAGGGCCGTACGCGGAGTATCCGATGTCCGCTCTCGTCTTGCACATCAATCGCGAAGCCATTCATCATGGCGCTGAAATCGCTTGTCTGCGCGACCTTTACATCCACTCACACTAGTAAGGAGAACACCAAATGCCAGGACTTCCCACGCCCGTCGCCGACGAACGCGACGGTCTGCGCGAGTTCATCGCCTTCAACCAGCGGGCGTTCACTGCAGTGTCGTACGGGCTCACCGACGAGCAGGCGCGGTCGACGCCGACGGTCAGCGCGCTGTCGATCGGCGGGCTGATCAAGCACGTCACCGCGATGCAGCACACGTGGATGCAGCGCGTCGCCGCCGCGCCCGACTTCCCGCCCGCCGACCCGCGACCGGTGCAAGAGCAGATGGCCGACTTCGCCGACCAATTCGTGATGGGCGACGACGAAACTCTCGATGGCCTTCTCAAAGCGCTGGAGGCACAGAACGCCGACACGTTGCGGATCCTGGCCGAGGCAGACCTGGACGCGGCGGTTCCCGTGCCGCACCACGTGCCGTGGTTCCCGCAGGACGTCGACCACTGGTCGGTGCGCTGGGTAGCGCTGCACATCATCGAGGAGTTGACCCGCCACGCCGGCCACGCGGACATCATCCGTGAAACCATCGACGGGGCCACGATGTACGCGCTGATGGCGGCCGTCGAGGAGTGGCCCGAGACCGATTTCATCAAGCGCTGGAAGCCGGCAAGCTAAACCCGCTGCCCGCCGAGCGCACGGTTGTTAGACGCCTCACTCGCAGTTTGCGTACAACAACCGTGCGCTCGGCGCGTTGACGAGGCACAAGGCGCATGATGGACCGGGTGAGCCGGCCCGCGCGAGATTATGAAAACGCTAAGAACGTTTGGCACACTGCACCCATGACCTCATCGGCCAAGCATCGCGAGGTTGCCAAGCTCGACAGAGTCCCGCTGTTCACCGAGGCCGCGCGCATCGGTGCGACCGGCTGGCAGGTAACCAAGGCCGCAAGCCGCGTCGCGGGAAAGCTGTTCGACAAAGGACGCCTGCAACAGAAGGTCATCGCAGAGGTGCCGCAGGTCTTCACCGACCTCGGCCCGACCTACGTCAAGTTCGGCCAGATCATCGCGTCCAGCCCGGGCGCGTTCGGTGAGCCGCTGAGCCGCGAGTTCCGCAGCCTGCTTGACGCCGTTCCGCCCGCCGACCCCGACGAAATCCACAAGCTGTTCGTCGAGGACCTCGGCAAGGATCCCGCCGAGTTGTTCGCCAAGTGGGACGACCGGCCGTTCGCGTCGGCGTCGATCGCGCAGGTTCATTACGCCACGCTGCACACCGGTGAGGACGTCGTCGTCAAGATCCAGCGGCCCGGCATCCGCAGGAGGGTCGCCGCCGATCTGCAGATCCTCAAGCGCGGCGCCCGGATCGTCGAGCTCGCGAAACTGGGTCAGCGCCTGTCCGCCCAGGACGTCGTCGCGGATTTCTCTGACAACCTCGCCGAGGAACTCGACTTCCGTCTCGAGGCCCAGTCGATGGACGCGTGGGTCGCGCATATGAACGCCTCGCCGCTCGGCAAGAACATCCGAGTGCCGCAGGTGTACTGGGACCACACCACCGAACGGGTGCTGACGATGGAACGCGTGCACGGCATCCGCATCGACGACGCCGCCGCGTTGCGCAAGGCCGGCTTCGACGGCACCGAGATCGTGAAGGCGCTGCTGTTCTCGTTATTCGAAGGCGGCTTGCGGCACGGCCTGTTCCACGGCGACCTGCACGCCGGCAACATCTACGTCGACGCCGACGGCAAGATCGTCTTCTTCGACTTCGGCATCATGGGCCGGATCGACCCCCGAACCCGTTGGCTGCTAAGGGAATTGGTGTACGCGCTGCTGGTCAAGAAGGACCACGCGGCGGCCGGCAAGATCGTCGTGCTGATGGGCGCAGTCGGCACCGTCAAACCCGAGGCACAGGCGGCCAAGGACCTGGAGAAGTTCGCCACACCGTTGACCATGAAGTCGCTGGGCGACATGAGCTACGCCGACATCGGCAAGCAGCTTTCGACGCTGGCCGATGCGTACGACGTGAAGCTGCCTCGCGAACTGGTGCTGATCGGCAAGCAGTTCCTCTACGTCGAGCGCTACATGAAGCTGCTGGCGCCGAAGTGGCAGATGATGTCCGATCCCGAGCTCACCGGATACTTCGCGAACTTCATGGTCGAGGTCAGCCGCGAGCACTCGCCCGAGGTAGAGGCATAGTGGACGTGCGGACCGGCACCGCACCCGCGGGCGAAGTCGAGCTCGCCTACGAGGACATGGGCGATCCGAACGACCCCGCCGTGCTGTTGATCATGGGTCTCGGTGCGCAACTTCTATTGTGGCGCAAGGCTTTCTGCGAGAAGCTCGTCGACCAGGGTCTGCGCGTCATCCGCTACGACAACCGCGACGTCGGGCTGTCCACCAAATTGCAAGGACGACGTGCGGCCACGTCGTGGGTGCCCAGCATGGCGCGCTCGTTCTTCGGACTCAAGAGCCCGGCCGTCTACACGCTCGAAGACATGGCCGACGACGCGGCCGCGCTGCTCGACCATCTGGGAATCGAGAAGGCGCACATCGTCGGCGCGTCGATGGGCGGCATGATCGCGCAGATTTTCGCCGCCCGGCACAAGCGGCGTACCGCGACGCTGGCGGTGATCTTCTCCAGCAATAACCAGCCGCTGCTGCCGCCGCCCGGGCCACGGCAATTGCTGGCGTTGTTGTCCAAGCCGAGGGATTCGTCGCGCGAGGGCATCATCGACAACGCGGTGCGGGTGAACAAGATCATCGGCAGCCCGGGCTATCCCAGACCCGACGAGGTCATCCGGGCCGAGGCGACCGAGGGCTACGAACGCTCGTACTACCCCGCAGGTATCGCCCGGCATTTCAGCGCGGTCCTCGGCAGCGGCAGCCTGCTGCACTACGACCGCCAGATCGAGGCGCCGACCGTCGTGATCCACGGCAAGGCCGACAAGCTGATGCGCCCATTCGGCGGACGGGCCGTGGCCAAGGCCATTCCCCGCGCCCGCCTGGTGCTGTTCGACGGGATGGGCCACGAGCTGCCCGAGCCGTTGTGGGACGAGGTCGTCGGCGAGCTGAAGACCAATTTCTCCGAACCGACATGACCAGCGACTCGCCGTCGCAATTCGGAGGTCAGGGCCGAATCGACTACCATTTGCGCTCGGACGCGTCGAGCCAGAAAGGCCGCCAGAAAGGCATTGCGAAAGACATGGCGCAAGCTTCGCGCGACGTGCTGACACCACATTTCGAGGACGTGCAGTCGCACTACGACTTGTCCGACGACTTCTTCCGGCTGTTCCTCGACCCCACCCAGACCTACAGCTGCGCGTACTTCGAACGCGACGACATGACGCTCGAGGAAGCGCAGCGGGCCAAGATCGACCTGTCACTGGGCAAGCTCGGGCTGCAGCCGGGGATGACGCTTCTCGACGTGGGCTGCGGCTGGGGCGCGACGATGATGCGGGCGATCGAGCGCTACGACGTCAACGTCGTGGGGCTGACGCTGTCGGAAAACCAGCGGGCGCACGTGGCGAACCTGTTCGCCGAATCCGACAGCAAGCGCGACAGGCGGGTCCTGCTGCAGGGTTGGGAGCAGTTCGACGAGCCGGTGGACCGGATCGTGTCGATCGGCGCGTTCGAACACTTCGGGCAGGACCGCTACGACGACTTCTTTGCGAAGGCGTATCGACTCCTGCCGGACGACGGCATCATGCTGTTGCACTCGATCACCGCGCTGACGATGAAGCAAATGCAGGACCGCGACATTCCGCTGACGTTCGAGCTCGCGCGATTCGTCAGGTTCATCATGACCGAGATCTTTCCGGGCGGACAGCTCCCGACCATCGAGATGGTCGAAGAGCGTTCGGGCAAGGCCGGTTTCAACGTGACGCGGGTCCAATCCCTGCAGCTGCACTATGCGCGCACGCTCGACACGTGGGCCGCCGCGCTGGAGTCGGCGAAGGACGAGGCGGTCGCGCTGACCTCCGATGAGGTCTACGACCGGTACATGCATTACCTCACCGGCTGCGCGAAGAACTTCCGCGCCGGCTACATCGACGTCAATCAATTCACCATGGAGAAGTAGGAGAAGTCATGGCCGACAAGAGATTTGTAAAAGTCGACGACGACATGAAGCCGCACTTCGAGGACATCCAGGCCCACTACGACCTGTCGAACGACTTCTTCGGGCTGTTCCAGGACCCGACGCGCAAGTACAGCTGTGCGTACTTCACCGGGCCCAACGTCACGCTGGAAGAGGCGCAGATCGCCGACGTCGACCTGAATCTCGACAAGCTGGATCTCAAGCCCGGCATGACGCTGCTCGACATCGGCTGCGGCTGGGGCGTGACGATGAAGCGTGCGCTGGAAAAGTACGACGTGAACGTGATCGGCCTGACGCTGTCGAAGGAGCAGCTGTCGTACTGCACGCAGCTGCTGGAAAAAGTCAGCAGCGACCGCAAACACGAGGTGCGCCTTGAGGGCTGGGAGCAGTTCCACCAGCCGGTCGACCGGATTGTGTCGATCGAGGCGTTCGAGCACTTCGGCTTCGAGCGCTACGACGACTTCTTCAAAAACTGCTTCGACATTCTGCCCGACGACGGCCGAATGACGATCCAGAGCAGCGTCGGCTATCACCCGTTCGACCTGGCCGAGCAGGGCAAGAAGCTGACGTTCGAGTTGGCCCGCTTCGTCAAATTCATGATCACCAAGATCTTCCCCGGTGGCCGGCTGCCCACCACGCAGATGATGATCGAGCACGGCGAAAAAGCCGGATTCGTTGTGCCCGAGGCGAAGTCGCTACGGACGCACTACATCAAGACGCTCGGGCTGTGGGCTGACGCGTTGGAGCGCAACAAGGAAGCGGCGATCGCGGCGACCAGCGAAGAGAACTACAACGACTACATGCGCTACCTCAAGGGCTGCCAGTACTACTTCATCGACGAGAGCATCGACGTCAGCCTGGTCACCTACCTGAAGCCCGGCGCTGCCGCCTAGCTGCGTTACGCGGCAGCCTTCGACGAGGTGCTGTCAGTAGCCGAACTGCTGCTCGACGACGTCGTACTCGATGACGTGGTACTCGATGACGTCGTGCTGGCAGTTGTTCCCGATCCTTCGGTCGTCGTCGCGCCGGTTGTCGACGTCGACGTGGTCGTCGTGCTTTGCGACGCACCGGACTTGGCGGACGAGGAGGAGCCCAGCGTGGCCGTCTCGGTGGTGCCCGGCGTGACCAGGTTGCCCGACTTGACGTTCGACTGGCTTGACTGCGTCAGGCTCAGCGTCTTGGGCGGTGTCAGCGTGACCGACGACGTCGTCGTCGACACTTTGTTGTCCAGCTGAAGGTCGGAGTTCGGCGTCACGGTCAGGGCCTTGGGTGTGTTATCCGAATTCGTCTGTGTGAGGGCAACTTTCGGGCCAGCCACCAGCGACTGAGTCTGCGGCGTCTGCGGCGTCAACGTCGTCAGTGAAGAGAGCGGCAGCGCACCCGTGATGTCCTTCACGAAATCTCCAACACCCTGCAGCGCGGCGCCAACCAGACTGACGCTCAACGTGATCGGGTTGATGATCGGGACCAGCTGGAACGGCGTGTACACGCCGGGGCTGCTGGTGCGGTCATAACCGGTGTCGATCAATACCTTCAGCACAGGCTGCATCAGATCGGCCAGCGGTCCGCCGATCAGCGGCACGTACTGCCGCAGCGGCGTGAGGAGCGGCAGGTTCTTCGTCGGGATCAGGATGTACGTCGTCTTGTTGTACGTTCCTTGAACGTTCGCGGGGTCCTTGACCGCGGCAATCAAGTCCGGAATCGAGTACCCGTCAGGAAGTTCCGAGCCGTTTTCGTTCGGCTGCAGGTACGTGCCGTGGATGTAGTAGAACCCCAGGATCGCGTTCAGGTCAGCCAGGAAGTTGATCGGATATTCCGGGAAGTCGGCGACACCGTCGTACTGGAACGCGATGTCGGTCACCGGGATGGTGTCGGTAGGAGTCGGCAAGCCTGTCGTCACATTGAGAATCGGCACGTGGCCGAGAAAGCCGAGCCGGGTGAACAATCCGCCGTTGGGCCGGTCGATGTTGCCGATCACCACTCCCGTGACGCGAGCGAGTTGCTCCGGCGTCAGGTTCGCCGGGAGGTCGCGAATCTCGTTCGACACCACCGCGGCGCCTTGCGAGTAGCCGAAGATGACAACCGGGTCGGTGCCCGTCGTGTTGAGGGTGTCCAGCAGCGCAGTGTTGAGGTTTGACACGCCCGTGCCGACGGACACGTCCCACGTGTCGCACGACAAGCCGGGGCACCAGCTCGCCGAGAACGGAAAGAACCCGAACGGCCAGAACGTGGCAGGGTAATCGACGCCGGCATTGGTGCAGTTCGCCGTTGTGCACACTCCGCCATTTGACTGCGAGATGTAGTAGTCGATGGCGTTCTGCCGATACACCGGTGCCGTCAGGACATTGTGGGTTCCGGTGCCAGGCACGATCAACGCGGTCGCGGCCATCGTCATCGCGGCCGTCATCGCCGCCGTCACGCCCAGGACAACCGACGCCAGGAACGTCAGGACAACAAGCACCGTCGTTCGTGCGGTGTTACGCATGGGTTAACAATCTCATCCGGGCGCGGCCACGGAAAGCAGAACGGTGAACATTATTTGCACGGTGCTGTCGGATTCGTCCGGCCCCGTTCGTCGGACAAGTAGAGAGTGGGACGCAGGGTTCCGCTCCCGACCTGAAGAGGTGACCGACATGCAGTATTTCGCGCTATTGCTCTCGCCATCCGACGCGCCCGAGGAGAGGACCGACCCCGAGGCCGCGGCGCGCGAGATGAAGGCCTACACCGACTTCCACACCCGCGAGGCGGCCTCGATCCGCGCCGGTGATGCGCTGACGCCGGCCGCCGAGGGTGTGCGCATCACCGGTGGGCCCGACGCTCCCGTCGTCACCGATGGCCCGTTCCCCGAGAGCGCGGAGATCGCCGGCGGGTTCTACGTGTTCGAGGCCGACGACCTCGACGCGGCGCTGGCACTGGCCCGTCAGGTGCCGCACGCCAGCAAGGGAGCAGTGGAGCTCTGGCCGATGGTCATGGAGTTCCAGCCGACCAGCAAGCTCACCGGCGACCACTGGTTGGCGCTGCTGATCGAACCTGCTGACAACGCACACGAGCCAGGCTCGGACGAGTGGAACGCCGCCGCGGCCAAGCACGGTGAACTCGCTTCGGCCGTCGGCGACCACTTCGTCGGCGGAGCGGCTCTGCACCCGCCGAGCACCGCGACGACGGTGCGGGTGCGTGGCGACGACGTGCTGCTCACCGACGGCCCGTTCGTCGAGGGCGCCGAGGTGGCCAACGGCTTCTACCTGCTGTCGGCTGCCGACCGCGACGAGGCGGTCAAGCTCGCGTCGATGATCCCGGCGACGACGGTCGAGCTGCGGCGGTTGATGGGAATCGCGGGGCTGTAGGCCCATTGAGCGACCTGGACGGCGTCTTCCGACGCGAATGGGGTCCGGCCGTTGCGACGCTTGCGCGCTGGTCGGGTGATCTCACGGTCGCGGAAGACGCTGTCCAGGAAGCGTTTGCCGAGGCGCTGCGGGCGTGGTCCCGCGACGGCGTGCCCGAGAATCCGGGCGCGTGGGTGGTGACGGTCGCGCGCAACCGCGCCCGAGACCGGCTGCGGCGCGAATCTGCCCGGCCCGGAAAGGAATTGGCGGCGGTGGTCGACGACATCAGGGCACGCACTGACGCGTCCGACCCGCATCCCGTCCGCGACGACGAGCTGCGGATGATGTTCACCTGCGCGCACCCCGCGCTGGACCGTCTGTCGCAGCTGGCGCTGACATTGCGGTTGGTATCGGGCCTGACTGTCGCCGAGATCGCCCGGGCGCTGTTGCAGACCGACACGGCGATCAGTCAGCGAATCACCCGCGCCAAGAACAAGATTCGCCATGCCCGCATCCCGCTGCGGGTGCCGTCGGCCGAGCGGTTGCCGCAGCGCACGCCGCATGTGCTGGGCTGCATCTACTCGGTGTTCACCGAGGGGTACTGGTCCACGGCGGGGCCGTCGGCGATTCGCGACGAATTGTGCACGGAGAGTGTGCGGTTGGCGGGCGAACTCGCGACGCTGATGCCCGACGAGCCGGAGACGTACGCGCTGTGGGCGTTGGTGACACTGCACGACGCACGGCGGTCAACGCGAGTGGACCGCGACGGCGCACTGGTGCCGCTGGATGAGCAGGATCGCAGCCGCTGGGACTCTGCGGCGATCGAGCGAGGCCTGCGGCGGCTGCGCCAGGCAGCTGGTTCGACGGGCAGCTATCTGCCGCAAGCGGTGATCGCGGCGCTGCACGCGACGGCGCCGTCGTGGGAGCAGACCGACTGGGCGGGCATCTGCGCGGCGTACGACAGGTTGCTCGCCGTGGGCGATTCGCCCGTCGTGCGGGCGAATCGCGCTGTGGCCGTGGGCTTTCGCGACGGCTTCGCCGCGGGGCTAAGGGCGCTTGACGCGGTGGCCGACGATCCGAGGCTGGCGCGGTCGAACCTGGTTCCGTCGATACGCGCCGACCTGTTGCGCCGCGACGGGCGCGCCGCGGAGGCGCTGCACTGGTATCGAGAGGCCTTGGCGTTGACGGGCTCGGAGCCGGCGAAGGCGTTTCTGCGTCGCCGCATCACGGAATGCGGCGGCTGACAGGTAACGTCGCAGGCAACGACCGGCAACGGGAAGAGCCTCCTCTGTCCAAGACTCGCTGGGCGGCCCAGGCTGCTGCCCTCGCCGCAATGGCCTTGGCGGGCTGCGCACTTGCGGCACGGTTCGTGCCGATCAGCAATCACATCGTCCTGCTCGCTGCCGCCCTCTCGCCGTACCTGATGTTGGGCGCCGTTGTGTCGGCGGTCTTCCTGCTGGCGGCGAGACGGTGGATCGTTGCGATCGTGGCGGTCGCCGTGGCCCTGGCAATGCTGACCACGCAGCTTCCGCTGTACCTCGGGTCAACTGCCGCCACCGCCGCGACCACGCTGCGGGTGATGTCGGGAAACCTTCGGGAGGGGCAGGCGGACGCGGCCTCGCTGGTGAGGTTGGCCGAGCAACGCGCGGATGTGCTTGCGGTGCAGGAACTTACGCCACAGGAGGCCGGCAGGCTGTCTCAAGCGGGATTGGATGCGGCTTTCCCCTACCGGTTGCTCGATGCGCGTGACGACGCTCAAGGCGCCGGGTTGTGGAGCCGCTTGCCGATTGCCGATGCGCGTGGCATCGGAGGGTTCGGCATGCCGTTCCTGCGGGCCCGCATTCTCATCCCTGGGACCTCGGCCGGCCCGACCGTTGTGGTGGTGCATCTGCCCGGGCCGTGGCCGCAACCGATCGACGACTGGCGCGCCGACATGGCGCGACTGCCGACGCTGCTTTCGACGGTGGCCGCAGAGTCCGGGGATTCTCCCGTCCTCGTCGCCGGCGACTTCAATGCCACTTGGGACATGCAGCCGTTTCGGAATCTGCTGACGAACGGCTACCGCGATGCGGCCGAGCAGTCGCGCGCAGGGATACGGCCGACATTTCCGGCGGATTCATGGCTGCCGCCCGTCATCGCAATCGACCACATCATCACCCGCAACTGTGCGGCGACTTCGCTTCGAACAGTTGACCTTCCAGGTTCGGACCATCGCGGGATCGTCGCGACGATCACGATTCCGAAGTCGTGATCGCACCATCGCAGTAGCGTGTCTGAAACCGAAAGAGGAGGCTGCATGCTGCAAGGACGTCTCGCCAATCCAGATTGCACGCTCGGTACCGATCCACGGTCTGACCCGCGCATGGTCGCCGCGTTGGCGCCGTTCGGGCTCGCGGACAACGTGCCGTTACCGCCGCTCACCGCCGACTCCCCGCTCGACCACAGGCTGGCGCATGTCGCCGAAACCGAGGAGCTGCTCGTCACGTTCCTCAACGCGATGGCCCAAGCCGCCCCGCTGGCCGACGGGGTGACGACGGAAAACATCACGATTGCCGGCGTCGACGGAAACGACATCATGCTCTACATCAGCCGACCGAGCAGCGCTACGTCGACACTCCCTTGCATCGTGCATACCCACGGCGGTGGCATGGCTTTCGGCAGCGCCACCGACCTAGGCTACGTCCGCTGGCGTGACAATCTCGCGGCCACCGGGCTTGTGGTCGTCGGCGTCGAATTCCGAAACAGCGCAGGCAAATTGGGCCCGCATCGCTACCCCGCGGGGCTCAACGACTGTGCCTCAGGCGTGCGCTGGGCGGCAGAACACCTCAGCGATCTCGGTGTCTCACACATCGTCGTGTCCGGCGAATCCGGCGGGGGCCACCTCACTCTCGCTGTCGCACACAAGGCGAAACGGGAAGGCTGGCTCGACCAGATCGCCGGCTTCTACGCACAATGCCCGTTCATCTCGAACCGCTACGTCGATCCGCCCGACGAGCTGCCGTCGTTGAGAGAACACGACGGCTATATCTTCAGCCTGCCGGATTTGGCCGTCGCCGCCTCGATCTACGACCCCGACGATGAGCACGCGGGCGACCCGGCGTGCTGGCCGGGATACGCGAGCGAAGCCGATCTTGCCGGGCTGCCGCCACACGTGATCTCGGTCAACGAGCTTGACCCCCTGCGCGACGACGGCGTGGTCTATTACCGCCGCCTCGTGCGCGCAGGCGTACCTACCGTCGGCCGCAACGTATTAGGGACCTGCCACGCGGGCGACATGATCTGCGCCGGAGCCATGCCCGACGTGTACACCGCCAGCTTGCGCGACGTCAGCGGCTTCGCGAAGTCGCTTTCGCCGAGCGGCCACTTATGACACGCGAACGTCGAAAAAGCTTGCAATAACTGGCCATTCGGCCTGGGTTACGCCTCAGCGAAATTCCGCGTCACCGACGGATCGACCGGGATGCCCGGCCCCGTCGTCGTCGACACCGTGATCTTCTTCAGATAGCGGCCCTTCGACGCGGTCGGCTTGGCGCGCAGCACCTCGTCGATCGCCGCGCCGTAGTTCTCCACGAGCTTGTCCTCATCGAACGACGCCTTACCGATCACGAAGTGCAGGTTGGCCTGCTTGTCGACGCGGAAGTTGATCTTGCCGCCCTTGATGTCGTTGACGGCCTTGGTGATATCGGGAGTCACCGTGCCGGTCTTCGGGTTTGGCATCAGGCCACGCGGCCCGAGGATGCGGGCCACCCGGCCGACCTTCGCCATCTGGTCGGGCGTGGCGATCGCGGCGTCGAAGTCCAGGAAGCCGCCCTGGATCTTCTCGATCAAATCGTCACTGCCCACGATGTCCGCGCCTGCGGCCTCGGCCTCAGAAGCCTTGTCGCCCACCGCAAATACCGCAACGCGCGCGGTCTTGCCGGTGCCGTTGGGCAGATTGACTGTGCCGCGGACCATTTGATCGGCCTTGCGCGGGTCGACGCCCAGACGGATCGCGACCTCGACGGTCGAGTCCTGGTTCTTCGAGGATGTTTCCTTGGCCAGCTTGACCGCCTGCACCGGCGAATACAGCTGTGTGCGATCGATCTTCTCGGCCGCGGCGCGATATGCCTTGCTGTTCTTGCTCATTGTGATCTCCCAATCATGTTGTTGGAGTTGTGGTTTGGCGGGCCGAAGCGAGCCCTTCCACGGGTTGGAATCTATTCGACGGTGATGCCCATCGACCGGGCGGTGCCGGCGATGATCTTCGCGGCCGCGTCGATGTCGTTGGCGTTGAGGTCTTCCTTCTTGGTCTCGGCGATCTCACGCACCTGATCCCACGTCACCGAGGCGACCTTGTCGCGGTGCGGCTCCGCGGAACCCTTGTCGACGCGCGCCGCCTTCAGCAGCAGCTTGGCCGCGGGCGGCGTCTTCAGGTTGAACGTGAAGCTGCGGTCCTCGTACACGGTGATCTCGACAGGCACGACGTTGCCGCGCTGATTCTCGGTCGCCGCGTTGTAGGCCTTGCAGAACTCCATGATGTTGACGCCGTGCTGACCCAGCGCCGGACCCACCGGCGGCGCCGGGTTGGCCTGGCCGGCCTGGATCTGCAGCTTGATCAGTCCGATGACCTTTTTCTTCGGGGCCATGTCCTCTCCTTTTCTTGCGATTTCGGTGCGCTAACCGGCGCTGAGCGCACGTTTGCGCACCGAAATCGCTGCTAGATTTTCGCGACCTGGTTGAAGGTCAGTTCGACAGGCGTCTCGCGGCCGAAGATGGACACCAGCACCTTGAGCTTCTGTTGTTCTGCGTTGACCTCGCTGATCGACGCGGGCAGCGTCGCGAACGGGCCGTCCATCACCGTCACCGATTCGCCGACCTCGAAGTCAACCTCAATCGGGGTCCGTTCGATTCCGCCGGTGTCTGCCGCCGCCGCACCGGTCGCGGCCTTGGCGGCCTTCTTGGTGGCGCCCTGCGGCAGGAGGAACTTCACCACGTCGTCGAGCGTCAGCGGCGACGGACGCGACGTCGCGCCGACGAACCCCGTGACGCCCGGTGTGTTGCGCACCGCCGACCACGAGTCGTCGGTTAGGTCCATCCGGACCAGGATGTAGCCGGGCAGGACCTTGCGGTTGACCTGCTTGCGCTGGCCGTTCTTGATCTCGGTGACCTCTTCGGTGGGCACCTCCACCTGGAAGATGTAGTCGCCGACGTCGAGGTTCTGCACGCGGGTCTCGAGGTTCGCCTTCACCTTGTTTTCGTAGCCCGCGTACGAGTGGATGACGTACCACTCGCCGGGCTTGGTGCGCAGTTCGGCCTTCAGCGCGGCGGCCGGGTCGACGTCTTCCTCAGCGGCCTCTTCAGCCGCCGGGGCCTCTTCGGCCGGAGCCTCGGCGGGCGCCGTTTCGTCTAGAACATCGACGGCCTGCGCCGTCTCGTCGGCACTCGGCTGCTCCTCGAAGAAGCCCTCACTGCCGTCGGGCGTGGTCACGGTTACAGTCCTTCCCTACTTGAAGCTTTACTTCAAGCCTTTACTTGAACTTCCATTCGCCGGCGAAGACGCCTCGCACGACCGCGGCAAATCCCAGGTCGACCACGCCGATCAACGCCACCATGAAGATCAGGAACACCAGCACCACCGAGGTGTAGCTGACCATCTGCTTGCGGTTCGGCCAGATCACCTTGCGCAGCTCGGCGACTACCTGCTTGAGGTAATTCCACACGAACGCGATCGGATTGCGCCGACCGCCCGGCTCGGACTTCTTGACCTTCTTCGGCTTCTTCTTGCCGCCGTCCTTACCGCCATCGGCTGATTCGATCGGCTCGGCTTCGGTGGGCTCGGTGACTGCCTGCCGCGACCGCTTGCCCGACGGACGCAGCGGCGTGGCAACCGCGGTTCGACCGCCGCTGGCCGTGGTGTCGTCGCCGTCGCCTGCGGCGCCGTCAGCTTCGCGCTCGTCGCTCACCGCTCGCCCTTCCGTTTGTGTCTTCGGGTTCACTATCCAGTGTCCACGATTGGTGCGTATTCAGTTCAGCAGGGGCGACAGGACTTGAACCTGCAACCTGCGGTTTTGGAGACCGCTGCTCTGCCAGTTGAGCTACGCCCCTTCGCATACACAATTCGCGCGCTCCCCGTTCGGTCGATCCATCACCGACGGACAGCGCGCTGACGTGGGGAAACCCCGAGGCACGAGTGTACATCGGCCCCGCTGTCAGTTACTAATCCCAGCGGCGCCTATTCGCCGACCGCGGTCCTGACGACCTGCCCGGATTCGGCATCCCACCTGACCGAGATGGAGTTGTCCCCCTCATGGCCCATCAACGTGGTGTACGCCTCCAGGATCGTCTCGCCGTTTTCGTCGGTGCAGACGTTTCTCGTAACGACGATGTCGGCGCCGAACCGCTCGTCGACCGAATGCACGTACATCGTGCCGAATAGTTTGTCACCGGCCCGAATGGGCCGGTGGTACACGAACTTCTGGTCCACCTGGACGATCTGCATGGTCTCCATGCCCACATCGACCGTTCGGAAGAAGTCGTTCTGGAGGAGGATCGCGAGGATCGACACGAACGTGAGCGGCGCAACGAGCGCGTCGTGACCGAGTTCGGCGGCCGCGGCCTCGTCGAAACTGGCGGGGTCTTCGGCCTTGATCGCGTTGGCGAACTGCTTGATCTGCTCGCGGCCCACGACGAAGCAATCGGGATAGCGGTGAACCATTCCCCGGATGTCCTTCTTGAGCGCCATCGGTTACGCCAGCTTCGCCGTCGCGACGGCGCGCCCGAAGATCTTCTTCCCGCCCGTGGTGGCCGACAGCGCGATCTGCACCGTCTTGGTCTCGGCGTCCGCCGACTTGATGCGTCCGGTGAACACGATCTCGGCGCCTTTGCCGTCGTTGGGCACCGGCACGACGGCCGTGAACCGCACGTTGAACTCCGTCACCGCGCCAGGGTCGCCGACCCAGGACGTGACATAGCCGCCGCCGAGGCCCATCGTGAGCATGCCGTGGGCGATCGCGGTATCGAGGCCGACCTGCTTCGCGATCTCGTCGTCCCAGTGAATGGGGTTCAGGTCGCCTGAGACACCGGCGTAGTTGACGAGGTCGCCCCGGGTCAGCGTGATCACCTTCTCCGGAAGCTGATCACCCACCTTCACCGAATCGAACTCACGCAGTGGCATGGCTGAACCCCTCTACTCCCTCTTCGTCGCTACGCCCCGCAAGCGTGGTGTAGGTCTCCTGCACTACTTCTCCGTCGTCGTTGGTGACGATGTTCTTGGTGACGATGATGTCGGCGCCGAAGGACCGCCGGACCGAGTGCACATGCACGTCGCAATACAGCCGGTCGCCGGCCTTGATCGGCTTCAGGAACTTCAATGCCTGGTCTACCTGGACGATCTTCGCGTCCTGGATCCCGATGTTCGCGTCGGCGAAG
>DASRFZ010000076.1:0-12904 GCA_035651275.1 Mycobacterium sp.
GAACGACGCCGACCTATGGGCGTCGTTCGTCGACCGGATGTCTGAACTCGGCCGCGTTGCTGCCGACGCCGACTCGGTACCGGAGGACACCGATGTCGCGTGGACCGGCCGCACGATGAAAGTGCCGTGGTTCGCCGAGCACATGCGCGAGGAACTGGTGCTGCACGGCTGGGACATCACGGGCGACATCCCTGCTGCGCAAGCACAGTTGAGCGAGTCGTGGATGACGACGCACAGCGTCGACGCTGTCGGAGTGCCGTTGCTGAAGCGCGGCGTCGAGGAGCTCGGGCTCAGCGGCGACGACCGAATTGAGGCGCGGCTGCGGGTATCTGGTGACGACGTCGTCGTCACCGCCGAGGCGGCACGCACGTCGATCGCGCTGCGGCCCGCGGAGGGGCCGGCGACCCTGGAGACTGACGCCGCCGCGCGGGTCTTGCTGCTGTGGGGACGTCGTCCCGCCGACCCGGCGCGCATTTGCAGCAAGGCCGGCCCGACGGCGCTAGGGCGGCTGCGCACGCTGCTCAGCGGGTACTGACCACGATTCGCGCGCCGAAATTCACGTTAAGCAGAGGAAGTGCGAGTGAGTGTCTGCAAAAGGTGAATCTCGGCGAAGGGAAGGGCAATTCAGACGCGCGCTAGTCCTCCTTGCGGATCAGCCGTCGTAGCGCTTCGCGATCGGGCGCCAGAAGCTCGGCGATGCGCGGGAGGTTCACGTCGGCGACAATGATCTCGCCGACCTCCTGGTGCACGTCGCGGAAGATACCGTGGGACTTCATCTTTTCGGTCTGATAGAGGTTGTCCTCGGTGGGCGTGACGTAGTACACGGCTTCGGCCTTGAAGCGGTGCACGAGCCAGAGATGGATCAACGTCATCAACCGCTTCTGGCGCAACTTCTCCGCGAACGTGTTCTGGTCGCGCACGGTGAGGATGCTGCGGCCGTGCCGGTCTTTGATGGGGTCGACGATCACGTTGGCGAGCTTCTCCTCGCCGTCGGGTCGTTCGCCGTAGATGCCGAGTTCAAGCACATCCGAACCGGGGCGGGTGGGCCGCAACTGCACGCGCAGCTTCTCGCCGAGGTCGTAGTGCTCGCTCCACATCGCCAGCCATTCCTCGAGCAGCTTCTTCGGCACTTCGGTCTGCACCAGGTGCTGGTGCTGCGTCGAGCCCTCGCCCATCGCCTTCGTCGTGGCGGTGCGACCTGACGACGCCAGAAGCGCGGCGTCGCTACGCGGGCCGCCGACGAGCGTTTGCGGTGTGCGGTAAGGCGATTCGACGAGGCGAAGCTTGCGCTGCAGGCGGGCCAGCGCCAACATGCCGTCTTGCCGCAGTGACGTGGCGAACTCCTCGGCGGCGACGCCGTCGATCTGGTGCCCGCCGTAGGTCATGAAGTTGAAGACGAAGCCCATCTTGCCGAGTTCCTCAGGGAAGGCCCGCATTTGGTCGTCGGTCATACCGGTGGTGTCCCAGTTGAACGACGGAGACAGGTTGTAGGCAAGCATCTTGTCGGGGAACACCGCATGGATCGCGTCGGCGAACTGCTTGGCGTCGGCGAGATCGGCAGTCTTCGTCTCCATCCACAACAGATCGGCGAACGGCGCGGCCGCAAGCGATTTCGCGATCGCGTACGGGATGCCGCCGCGGAGTTGATAGTAGCCTTCGGGAGTTTTCGCCAGCTCGCAATTCCACGCAGCATCGACCCCCAGCTCCCTGGCCTTCTCACGAGCGGAGTACAACGACGCCGTCGCGGCGAACTCGCGCCACTCGGCGGCGGTCATGTCGAGGGGTTCTCCGTCGCTCTCGCGGAATTCGAGAAGGTCCGCGACGGCTTCGCCGTACGTCTCGAGTCCGGCGTCCTCCTCCCACGCTTGGACGAACTTCGACTCGACATCGTCATAGAGCGCGTCGTTGGACGGGTCGCCGTCCTCTCGCCAGGACGCTGCAGCTTTGTCGATCAGGTCCGAAATACCGTGGCGTTCAAGCCAACTGCCGGCAGCAGCGTATTCACCGTCGGGAAGCGCGTACAGCAGATGTCCGTTCAGCGCCTTCACACCGCTGTCGTAGAACCGCCGCATCATCGCCAGGAAACACGACTTGTACGACGGGATCTTGAGGTTCGTGACGCCGAGCAGGAACGGCTGGTCGCGCTCGTCGGCGCGGCTGTCGATCAGGTTGGCAGCCTCGGCGTCCGTACGCGCGACGATGATGCCGGGCACCCGCATGATGTCGAGCTGGAAACGGGCGGCGTTGAGCCGCTTGATCTGTTCGTCGGATGGCACGAGGACCTTGCCGCCCTGATGCCCGCATTTCTTCGTGCCTGGCCGTTGGTCCTCGATGTGGTAGCCCGGCACACCCGCCTCGACGAATCGGCGAATCAGGTTGCGCACGTGCGGGTCTCCGCCATGGCCGGTGTCGGCGTCGGCGATGATGAACGGGCGGAAGTCGACCGCCGGAGTCGTGTCGCGCTGCGCCTCACTCATCCGCATCCGCATGTACTGCTGGTTGCGGTCGGCGGTGAGGAGTGCGCGCACCAGGCCGGCCGCTTCGTCGGGCACCTGGCTCAATGGGTAGCTCGCGAGGTCGGGTCCGGGATCCTCAGTCGTGGAACCCTTTGCGGATGTCGCCCAGCCGCCGAGGTAGATCCCCTCGATGCCCATCCGCTTCATCGTGACCGCCTGCCCGGGCGAGTAGGGGCCGAAGGTGGTGATGCTCTTGCGCTCGGCGAAGAGCTCGCGCAGTCGATCGTAGAAAGCGGCCGCCGCCTCGCGCGCGACCGTGTAGTCGGCGGGGATGGTGCCGCGCTGCTCGACGACTTGGCGGGCGGAGTACAGCCGCGTGATTCCGTCGAAGCGCGGACTATCGAAGTACCGCTGGGTCGCAGCGACATCCTGCTCGAACGGGGAGTGGGTCTCGAGATCCTCTTCGACGATGGCCATGGGCTGCTCACGCTCCGTTCTGGCTGCCGTTGGTGAATGCGAGTCTAACCTCGCTCTAAGTTTGAGCTTTCCCGCGACCGAGCGATCACTATTCGGTCTCGGTACGACAAAATCACCCTCCGCGGGCGACTCGTCCCTCCAGCTCCTGGCACCATTGTTGCAGAAGTGGCTCCAGTGACAATTGTGAATGGAGCCCGGGAGAGGTGAATTCGGATGAGACGGATCTTCGCCGTCGTGCTCGGTCTGGCGCTGTTGGTAGCGGCGCCCGCTGTCGCGACCGCTGACACGACCACATCGCAGATCAACAACCAGCAGGCGGTCAAGTACGTGATCTCCCGCGGGCTGTCACAACGCGGCGTGCCGTTCCTGTACGGAGGTGGCAACGCAGCGGGGCCCACCCGCGGCACCGGGGCGTATGCGAACACGGTCGGATTCGACGCGTCAGGGCTGATGGTCTACTCGTTCGCTGGCGTCGGCCTCAAGCTGCCGCGTTCGTCGGCCGACCAGTATCTCGTCGGCCGCAAGATCGCGCCGGCTCAAGCCAAGCCGGGCGACTTGATCTTCTATGGCCCGAACGGCACTCAGAGCGTCGCGATGTACCTCGGCAACGGACAGATGCTGGAAGCCACCGAACCCGCCGTGACGGTCTCGGCGGTACGCACGAAGGACATGGCCCCCTACCTATCCCGGATGATCGACTGGTGACGACGCGCTGGCGTACGGTCAATCTGTCATGCCGCCGCCAGCAGAAGCCGAAGGTCACGTCGTCGCCTTGGCGCGCAAGATGCGCGATGTCGTGCGGGCCGAGGCCGCCGATTCCGAGCTGAACCGCACGCTCACGCCGGCGATCGTCGACGAGATGTGGGCCAGCGGGCTGATGTCGGCGTTCAATCCCGTCCCAGCGGGTGGCGTCGAACCGTCATTCGCCGAGATGATCGAGACGTGGATCGAAATGGCTTGGCAGGACGGCTCGTTCGGGTGGGTCGGGATCGCCAACCTGCCGTCGGCGTTCGCCGCGGCGACGTACCTGCCGGACGAGGGCTTCGCAGAAGTGTTCACTGCCAACGACAATCGCGTGACGGTGGCGGGCCAGTTCTTCCCCAACGGGCAAGGCACAGCGGTGGACGGCGGCTACCGACTGTGCGGATCGTGGAGTTTCGGCTCGGGCACCGGCCACTCGCAGTACATCGCGGCGGGCTTCCTGCCGATGGACGACGGCGAAGTGCGCTGGATCAGCGAAGGCCTGCCCGACATGCAGGTGGCCATCGTTCCGCGAGACGACATTACGTTCAACGACGGCTGGTTCGTCCAGGGGCTCAAGGGAACTGGGTCCTACGACTACAGTGCGCAAGACGTGTTCGTGCCGCAGTGCCGGACCTTTGCGTTGTTCGACCGAGAACCGCGCCGGGGCTCGTCGCCGGCCACCCGCATGGGTCTGATGCCCGTCACCGCAGCGGGTCACGCGTCGTGGGCGCTCGGAGTTGCCAAGAGCATGCTCGACGATGTCGAGGAACTGGCCGCGACGAAATACCGCATGAGCGACATGGGGGAGTCGTTAGCCAGCCGGCCCACATTCCAGAAAGGCTTGGCGCACCACGTCGCAGCGTGGCGCGCCGCCCGGCTCCTCGTGCTCGACGCGTTCACCCGTGCCGAGGCTGCGGTGGCCGCGGGTGACGAACTGACGCCTGCGTTGCGGGCCGACATGCGCGTCGCCGCGGTCTACGCCACCGACACCGCGCGCGGCTGTGCAGAGTGGGCTCATCTCGTCGCGGGAACGAGCGCGATCCGCGAAGGCACCCGCTTCGAGCGCGCGTTCCGCGATCTGTACACCGGCACTCAGCACGCATTCATCAGCGAGAAGGTCGCCATCGACGCGGCGCAGGTCTGGCTCGGCATCATCGAGGACCAACCCGGACTGTGAGAGAAAGGGATCGCCCATGACCAGGCTCAGGTTCGGATACTTCATCGCGCCCTTTCACCGCGCCGGCACCAACCCGACGCTCGCGCTGCAGCGCGACCTTGACTTCGCGGTGCACCTCGACGCGCTCGGCTTCGACGAGGTGTGGTTCGGCGAGCACCACTCCGCGGGCAGCGAGATCATCAGCTCGCCAGAAATTTTCATTGCGGCCGCGGCCGAACGCGCCAAGCGCATCCGGTTCGGCACCGGCGTCATCTCGCTCGCGTATCACAACCCGCTGTGGGTCGCCGACCGGTTGATGCTGCTCGATCACCTCACCCACGGGCGGGTCATCGGCGGGATGGGACCGGGGTCGCTGCCCACCGACTCGGCGATGATCGGGCTGAACCCGACTGACACAAGGGAATTGCTGGAAACCAACCTCGACATCGTCGCTCGGCTGTTGGCCGGCGAGACCGTGTCAGCCAAGACGCCGACGCACGAACTGATCGACGCCAGACTGCAACTCGCGCCGTATTCCGCGGACGGGATCCCGCTCGCGGTGGCCGCGGTCGCCTCCCCGACGGGAGCACGGCTGGCCGGGAAGCACGGCATCGGCCTGTTGTCGATCGGGGCGACATTGACCGTGGAGGGATTTGACGCGCTTGCCTACCACTGGGGGATCGTCGAAGAACGCGCCGCCGCGTTCGGCACGACGGTTGACCGCTCGAATTGGACCTTGGTGGGGCCGTTCCATATTGCGGAGACCGACGAGCAGGCGCGCGCCGACGTGAAATTCGGCATCGAGCCGTGGTTCCGGTACTTCCAGAAGGTCGCTGCCTTCCCACAGATGACGATTCCGGGGGAGCAGCTCGACGACATGATCGACATCATCAATGACGCGGGTGCCGGGGTGATCGGGACGCCGGAGCGGGCGCGTGCTCAGGTGCAGCGATTGTGGGATCAGTCAGGCGGGTTCGGCTGCATGCTGCAGATGGGCCACGAGTGGGCGAACCCGGCTGCGACCAAACGCTCGGCGGAACTCTTTGCCGCCGAGGTCATGCCGCATTTCCAGGGCCAGGCGCAGCCGACAATTGACGCGGCCGCTCGCGCGAGCGGAGTGCGGGACGAGTTGGCGCAGACGCAGCTGCAGGCCATCGATCACATGACCAAGAAATATCAGGACGAAGTCGGCCAGAAGTGACTACGCCGATTTCCTGACGAGCGGCAGCAGCAGTTCGCGGCGCGTGTCGATAGCCTCGGCGAAGTGGTGCAGCGCTGAGGACACCGATCCTTCGAGCGGGACCGTCGCCTCATACTCGGAGCCGCGCAAGAGGTTTCGCACCGGAAGGCTGGCGACGACCGCCCAGTCGACAGCGGCGGCGGCGCAGTCCTCGCCGATCATCCGAAACATTGAAAGTGCTTCTGAACCAATAGCTTTCACGTCGCTCACATCGAACACCAGACGGTCTTTGGTCAAAATGAAGCGTCGCACGCGGTCGCTGACGGTATCGACGTTGTCCGAGTTGATGTCACCGTGGACGGCGACGACGGTCGCAAGGTGGCGGGTGTGAGAACGAATCTGGGCGCCGCCGCACTCGAACGTGGCGTTTCTGGCGGTCATGGGCAGCCTCATCTCCGTGTGATTTCCTCAAACGCTAAGCGCGAAACATAAGGTGACCGAGAGCAACATCTAACTTCTTGCTAAGAAATGCATTTCGGGGGAGTGCAGCCGCGATTAGTGTTTATGCCGTGCGCAAAACTCTCGTCGCCGTCGTCGTCGTATTCGGTGTGCTCGTGGCATTGGCCGGCGTGCTCTTCACATTGCAGGGATTCGGCGTGCTGGTGTCGGACAGCCCGATGACGAACACGACGACGTGGTCGGTCCTGGGCCCGGTGATCGCGGTGGTCGGCTTGGCGATCGCAATAGCGGGATGGGTCAGCCGCACGCGCACGTGAGCACCACGGGATTAGCCGTCACGTTGGCTGACAGCGTCCTTCGGGTCACGTTGAATCGGCCCGACAGCTTGAACTCGCTCAACGAGGAGCTGCTCGTCGCGCTCACCGAAGTCTTCGGCAACGCGCGCGACGACAAGCGGGTCAAGGCCGTTCGACTCGGGGGAGCAGGCCGCGCGTTCAGCTCAGGCGGCAGTCTGAGCGCTGACGAAATCGCTACCAACGAAGGGCGCGATCCCGGGGAGCTGGTCGGCGCAGCCAACGAGGCGATTCGCGCAATTGTGGCGCTGCCGCGTCCCGTCGTGGCGGCGGTGCACGGGCCGGCGATTGGCGGAGGGCTTTCGCTCGCGCTGGCCAGCGACATCGTATTGGCCTCGGAGACAGCGTATTTCATGCTGTCTGCTACCAAGCTCGGGCTGATGCCGGACTGCGGCGCGTCGGTGTTGGTCTCTGCGGCGGTGGGCCGGATCCGGGCGCTGCGTCTGGCGTTGTTGGGGGAGAAGCTCTCCGCGGCCGAAGCGGTGCGCTGGGGATTGGTGACGGCGGTCTATCCGGATGGCCGCTTCGATGCAGAGGTCGACAAGGTGGTTGGCGCGCTCGTCGCGGCGCCAGCCGTGGTGCTGGGGAAGACCAAGGAAGCGATCAACGAAGCTGCCTTGCGTGAACTCAACGCCGCGCTCGAGCGTGAAAAGCGCGAGCAGAGCGCGCTTCTCGCGTCGGCGGATTTCGCGGAGGGGGTCGCGGCGTTTCAGCAGCGACGCACGCCTGTGTTCTAGGCGGATCAGCCGCCGTTAGTGACTGGGTTGGACGACAAGGTGATGAAAGCCCCGTTGACCCACACACCCCAGCGGCCACCCCAGCCCGCCGTCCACACGACGGGCTGCCCGTCCCAGGACTCGGCCGGCTTCGGCGGAGCCCATGACGGCACCGGATCGCCTAATGCCGGCGCCGGCGGCGGGGGAGCCGGATCGGCCATCGCGGTCGAAGCACCGAGCCCAAGAGCCGCGGCGACGAGACCGCCCGCGACCGCAGCGGCACAGAGAGTTGACTTGATCATTGGGTGGCTCCTCACGACCTTTCGTTCGGGCCCCAGTTCCAGACCGTCGGATCACTCGGTGGGTAGTTCATGCACACGTCCGTCGCCTTCGCCACGACGCCCTTGTTGTTGAAGAACAGCTTGGCCCAGTTGCCCCAGTGGGTCGCCATCTGCTCGTAGTAGACGTTGGTGGCGGTGTCCTCCGAGTACTGGCGGCGACCGGTGTAGTCCAGCGAGAAGAACCAGTAGATCCGGTCGCGTGCGGCGTTCTCGACGTCGACCGGCCGGTTGTTGTAGTCGATCATGTAGCGCTGGTAATAGATCGGCGACGTGTCCCGCGCCGCGGCCATGTACTGGTCGACCGTGCAGGTCGTCTTCAGCATGCGGTTAGGGATCGGGTAGTCATCGGAGGAGTCGGCCGAGGCGATCGCCGGGACCGTCGCCAGGCTCGCGCTAACTGCGGCGGTGACCACGCCGGCTCGGACGAGGGCCTTCAGCCGATTTCCCATCGCGCTCTCCTAATTCTTGTCTGCGACTTGCTGGAGAAGAACCTGCTTGTCCGGGCAGTAGGTGGGATAGGCCAGGCCCAGGAACTGCCAGGCCTGCGCAGTGGTGCTGTGCTGCTCTAGCTGCGCCAAGACAAATTTGGCCGAGTCGTACGCGTTGTGATCGACGCCGCGGTCAAGCCGTTCGCAGGCGATCTTGGCGATCCACGCGTTGTAGTCCTTCGGCCCGTAAATGCCGACTGTGTGCAGCGCATTCGAGAAATCGGTATCGGGGTCGGCGTGCGCCACCGCTGGCACGGCAACCGCGAAGCATGTGAGCACTGTCGCCAGGGAGGCCCGTTTCATAGCTGTATGTTAGCTTGCCTAATTCTGTTTGGGGCGGCTGGCTCAAAGTTTGTCCGGCCCGGACCCGCCGGCGGGCGACAGTCTCGAGGCGGCGTCGTGAGGCCGACGGATATATACTGAGTTGATATGCGGTATATATGGATGGAGTCGTGAGTGACAAAGCGCCTGATCGACCTCGACGACGACCTGTTGGCTGGTGCCCAGAAGGAACTGGGAACGTCCGGCGTTTCCGACACCGTTCGCATCGCATTGCAGCAAGCGGCCGCGTCGTCTGCTCGCGCGCGCCAGGTCGCGTGGTTGAAGGCTGGCGGTCTAGGAGAGATGGCTGATCCTGATAAACGCGGTGACGTGTGGCGATAATCGCTCGGCACCTCATCGACACAAGCGCCGCAGCGAGAATGCCACACCCGGAGGTCGCCGCCAGACTTGCGCCCCTCATCGAGGCCGGATTCGTCGCGACCACAGCGCAACTCGACGCCGAGGCGCTCTACACCGCACGGAATACTGCTGACTACGAACAGATCTGGTCAGATCGCCGCTTGGCGTACGAGTACCTGCCAACAAATGACGAACACTGGCAGGCGGCATTGGACGCACAACGGCAGTTGGCCAGCACTGGCCGCCATCGCGCCGTCGGCATGGCTGATCTCCTCATCGCCACCCTCGCCAGTGCGCACGATGTCACGCTGATTCACTATGACCGCGATTTCGAGATTGCAGCCGAGGTAATTCCGTTTCGCCATCAATGGGTACTGGCACGTGGTGCGATCTGACTCTGTACACCACACCGGTTAGGCCGGGCTCGAGTTTCGTGACGGTTTCAGTTGAGCAAAGGTACGGCACCTTGCCCGTGCCGTGAGGGCCGATATCGCCTGTGTGGCTTTAGTGTTGTGCGCTATGGCCGGACCGGGCAAATACGTGAAGTGCTGGCGCACAACGCTTCACGTAACGGTGTCGGCATTGATAGTTGCCATGTTCGGACTCGCCACCACCCCCGCGGCTCAGGCGGCTGCGGCCACGGCGTCGTTGTCGGTGTCACATGCGTGGCAGACCGGTTTCATTGCCCACTTCTCCATCACGAACTCGAGCACGGTGCCGCTAACCGATTGGAGGCTTGAATTCGACTTGCCGGTGGGAGAATCCGTTTCGCACACGTGGAATAGCACCCTTGCGCGATCTGGCACGCACTATGTTCTCACCCCCGCCAATTGGAATCGCATCATTGCACCCGGTGGTTCAGCCACAGGCGGTTTCCGGGGCGTGCTGACCGGTTCCTACTCACCACCGTCGAATTGCGTGCTCAACGGGCAATATCCTTGCGCCAGCTGAAGTCCCGGCGTCGCGACCGATGTGGCCGTCGACCATGTGCGGACAGCCCAGTGACCGGGCGCGGGCCAGCCGACCATGTCTACATTTCGTCCACAATGGGTCCATGGCAGCAGAAACCACAACTGTCCGAGTCCGCCGGCCGGATTCTGAGCGGCTCCAATCTCTGGCCAACGCTCGTAAACCGCCGTGGTCGACGTCGTACATGCAGCCATCGACGCCTTAGAGCGGAGGAGTTCCTCCGGGGCCTCAACGGGGATTACCAGCGCCTGCGCAATAAGCCCGAACTGTGGGAGCAGTACCTAGCCGAGCGTCAAGAGTGGGACGCCCTGGCTTGATCTGGCGAGGGGAGGTGTACGACGTCGATCTCGGGCATCCCGTAGGCCACGAGCCGAGGTATTGACCAAGCCCTGCGCTTTGTCCTCGATCTGTAGATAACTTGACATAGTGTCGCTTATCGGCAATTGAGGGTATCGCTGTTATCAGGTGAAAGCGGTTGCGGCCCATAGGATTGCCGATTCGGCCCTGGCTCACCGATGCATGCCGAAGAACCGCCGGGACGACTCGATCACTTAGCGCCCGACTCGGGCGAGACCCGACTCAGGCGATTGGCCGGTGGCGACGGATCGTTCTCCCCATGCACGCTCGTTGTTCATCGCCAGCGATACGTCACTGTGACGAATTGATGGCGCCACTGGGCTATGCCACGGAAGCGCTTCGCGCGTGCGCGAGTGTCCCTGTGCTTCAGATCAAACGAGAAAGTTGGCATCCAAGGCTCACCGATCTGATGCAATGCAGGCCAGTGGCTTACCCATGCATCACATCAAATGAGACCGGACAACGGTATAGGCGCACGGGTATTTCTGCGGTATACCGAATATGCATACCTGCCGTATGCTGAGCTCATGGCTGATGTCACAACCATCAAGGTGCCGAAGGCATTGCGGGACAGGATCGCGGCGAGTGCAGCTGACGCGGGACTCACTGCCCAGGCGTTTCTCCAGTCGCTGTTAGAGATCCACGAACGCAACAAACGCCTGGCGGCAGTTGCCGACGCCTACCGCGCATCTTCTGAGGAAGACCTCGACAGCTGGCGTGAAGAAACCGCAGACTGGGCCGCCATAGACACCGACGGCCTGGGCCGGTGACCGATCTCAGCCCGGGAAACGTGGTATGGGTACAGTTCGACCCGACACAGGGTAAAGAACAGCGCGGGACCAGGCCCGCTGTCGTCGTTGCCTCCCGCGGCTATCTGGCCGCCGTGCCCGAGCTTGTGATCGTTATTCCGGCAACCACACGAGATCGCAACTGGGCTCATCATGTCCGACTCACCGGCGCACGACTGCAGCTGCCGAAACCGACATGGGCGATGACCGAACAGCCCCGCACGATCAGCCACAGGCGCATCACCGGTCGCGCCGGCAGCGTCGAACCCGAATGCATCCGACAGATAGTTCGCTGGCTCGACGACTTCCTGCATCACCCGCAGTAATGAGCCGATCCGTAACCCAGGGCGGCCCGCCGGTCGCTATGGGCCCGCGAGCCACTGTGGCCAGCCTGCCCCGAAGCCGACCGCGAGAGTCGCGACCACCGGCGACACATAGATCAATGGGACTGGAATATGGCCGTACCAGCGCCGCCTCAACGAAATAACCACAGCTCCAAAGAAATACAGCGTGAGGCAGACTGCTGCCACGACTCCGATCGCCGGCACGAACAGACCCAGGACCAGACCCGCCGCCCCGGCGGCCTTGGCCGTGGCTAACCAGGGCCACCATGACTGGGGAATCCGCAACCGTTGAATGGGTTTCATCACAAACGCTTTACGGGTGAAAAGTGCATAGGCGGAAAAGGCGACCATGGCCGCCGTCACAAGGCTGACCGTGAGATAAGCAGTAAACATTTGCATGCTCCTTTCAGTTCACGATTCGTCTCTCGGTGTCACATTCACCGGGTCTGCCGGTTCACTCATATAGAGCCCACAGGACGGGATGGTGTGACATATGGATGACGACGAGTGGCTGGCAAAACGATTCGAGAAGCATCGGCCGAGGCTGCAGGCGGTCGCCTATCGGATGCTCGGGTCGCTTGCCGATGCAGACGACGCCGTTCAGGACGCCTCGCTACGGTTAAGCCAATCGGGGCCCGACACCATCGACGACCTCGGCGCATGGCTGACGACTGTTGTCGCCCGAGAATGCCTGCACATACTGCGCTCCCGCCGTCACCGCCGCGAGGAGTCTTTCGAATCACGCCTGCCTGACCCGATCATCACCCCCGACGAGAAAACTGACCCGGAACAGGAAGCAGTGTTGGCCGACTCGGTTGGCCTGGCCCTGCTCGTGGTGCTCGACCACCTGAGCCCTGCCGAGCGGATGGCTTTCGTGTTGCACGACATGTTCGCGGTGCCTTTCGAGGAGATCGCCCGCACGGTCGGGCGCACCCCTGCAGCCGTCAGGCAGTTGGCCAGCCGCGCACGACGACGAGTTCAGGCAGCCGAAATCCCCGCACCAGATTCGGATCGGGCACGGCAGCGGCAAGTAGTCGAGGCTTTCTTCGCGGCGTCCCGCGCCGGCGACTTCGCTGGCCTGGTTGAAGTGCTCGACCGCGAGGTTGTGCTGCGGGCTGACCTCGGCAGCGGCCAGCGCCCGCTCGTCGTACACGGCGCGCAATCCGTAGCCAAGTGGGCCCGCTCGCCACGAGGTGCCCAGGTGCACCCCGTGCTAGTCAATGGCGCAGTCGGCGCGGTCGTCGCTGTCAATGGGCGTCCGTTCGCCGTTCTCGCATTCACGGTCGTCGGGGGAAAGATCGTGGAGATCGACGGCATCCGCGACGCCGATCGGCTCAGCCGCATTGCCGCCGCGGCGGTGACCGATATGTAGCATCAACTGTGTTTGCGGGACCC
>DASRFZ010000077.1:0-11562 GCA_035651275.1 Mycobacterium sp.
GCGACAGCTATTTCGATGGTGATGCGGTCGGCCCCGATGTGGTGCAGCATCGCGTTGACGTCAAACCGTGGGTGCAGCCGCAGCCAGCCTCCAGTGTCGAGCACGGTCATGATGTTGAGAAGGCCGAGGATGTGCGATGCCGGGGTGACGACTTGCAAACGATCCGCGGAGGTCATCTGCAGCGCGTCGCGCCAGTGCCGGACCGCGACGCCGAGCGAGCGGTGGGTGTGCCGGACGGCTTTGGGCAACCCGGTGGTGCCGGAGCTGAAGACCAGCAGCGCGTCGGCGTCGCGGCTCGCCGTCGCCCCAGCCCCGCCGCTTGGCGAGATCGGCTCGTCCAGGGAGAGCATCGGCATCAGTTCCGAGAGCACTGCATGGTCGCCGACGGCATCGTCGGGGTCCGTCAACGTGAGCGCGTGCTCGACCTCCGCACGTTTCCAGGCCGGGCTCAGCAACACCACGGACGCCCCCAGCCGCCAAATCGCGCGGACGGCAACCACGAGCTCGGGCCGGTTCGATGACATCAGCGCAACCCGGTGGCCAGCCGCTACTCCCCGCTTGACCAGCGTCGACGCCATCCCATCGGCCAGCGCGTCGAGCTGCGGCAGAGTGAACTGCCCATCCCCGTACGCGAGCGTAGAAGGCACGAGAGAATCCTATCGTGTATTGAGAACCTGATTCTCTTATTGATAGAATCTTACTACCAGAGGGGAGAGGCATGTCGATCACCCACGTGTTCCACCGGGCAACCGTGACGCGGATCATCAAGGAGACTGCCGACGCGCGCACGTTCGTGCTCGCCCCCGACGAACCCTTCAGCTACCGCGCGGGGCAGTACTGCACGTTCAAGGTGACGGTCGAGGGCGAGGAGCTGTACCGCTCGTATTCGATGTCGAGCGCGCCGGAGACCGATGCCGAACTCGCGACGACGGTCAAGCGCGTCCCGACCGGGAAGGTGTCGAACTGGATGCTCGACAACCTGACCGAGGGCGACGACGTGGTGCTGACCCGGCCTGCGGGAACGTTCTGCCTCGACCCAAGCTCCGCGCCGTTGCTGGGCTTCGCAGGTGGCAGCGGCGTGACACCGATTCTGTCGCTGACCAAGAGCGCGCTCGCGACCACAACCCGGCGGGTGCGGCTGCTGTGCGCGGACCGCGACCGGCCGTCGGTGATCTTCGACGCGGCGATGGCCGAACTCGCCGAACGCTTCCCCGACCGCCTCGAAGTGGTCCGCCATTTCGACGACCAGCACGGCTTCGTCGACGCGGCGACCGTGCGCATGTTCGTCGGCCCGGACGTCGATGCCGATTTCTACGTCTGCGGCCCGGAGGGCTTCATGGCGGTGGTGAAGTCCGCGCTCGCTGGGCCTGGGCGGGTGTTCGTCGAGAACTTCGACATCGAGCCGAAAGCGCCTGCGGCGCCGCCCAAATCCGCCGAGCCGACGTCCGACGGGACCGTGACGATCCACCTCGACCGCAAGAAGGTGTCGGTGCCGAGGATCGCCGGGGAGACGCTGCTGGAAAGCGCGCGACGCGCCGGACTCTCCCCTCCCTTCTCTTGCGAGGCCGGCAACTGCGGCACGTGCATCGCGAAGCTGACCGAAGGCGAAGTCACGATGCGCAATAACGACGTGCTCGAAGAAGACGAGATCGCCGACGGCTACATCCTCACCTGCCAGGGCGTCCCGGACAGCGAATCGACGACGGTCGTCTACGAGTGAGGCAGTTGCGGCGGCGGGCGGTAGTCCGGCTGGTAGCCGCTGATCCGGACCGGACTGCCGACGAGCTTGAAATCTCCTGCGGTGATGACGATTTCGGGGTCGGCTTCGAGCGCCTCGGGCAATGAACGCACGGCGGCGGCCGGTATTCCGAGCGGACGCAGCCGCGCCTCCCACCCGGTCGCGGAGTCCTTCGACAGTGCCTCGCTGACCACAGCGAGCACGTCGTGGCGGCGCGCGACCCGCTCGGCCATCGTCTCGAAGCCCGTGATATTCGCCTCTGCCGCAAACGCTTTCCAGAATGCGTCGTGCGTGATGAACAGCGCGAGGTACCCGTCCGCGGTCTCGAACAGCTGAGCCGGGACGTAGTGGCTGTGCGCGCCGAAACGGTATCGCTGAGGCGCGATGCCGTCGTTGAGATACGCCGCCGCGCGGTAATTCAGCTGTGACAGCATCACGTCACGCAAGCACACGTCCACCTGCCCGCCCCGGCCCGAGACTATCTGGGCGAGCAGACCGAGTGCCGCCGTGAGACCAGTGGAGTTGTCGGCCGACGAATACCCGGGCAAGGTCGGTGGACCATCCGGATCGCCCGTGAGTGCCGCGATCCCGGTTGACGCCTGGATCACATAGTCGAACGCAGGGTCGTCACCGCCGTCCAAACCGAAGCCGGTGATCGCGACGCACACGATCTTCTCGTTGTGCTGCTTCAGCGTCTCGTAGGTGAGTCCGAGCCGGCGGATCGCAGACGGCTTCAAATTGACCAGCAACGCGTTGGACTCCTTGACGAGTTCTGCGAGTTGCCGTTGTCCTTCTTGTGAATTCAGGTCAAGGCAGACGCTGCGCTTGTTCCTGTTGAGGCTGGCGAAATAGCTGTCGCCGACCTGTCGCGAGATTTCGCCGCCGGGCGGTTCGATCTTGACGACCTCCGCGCCGAGGTCGGCCAGCATCATTGTCGCGTACGGGCCGGCGAGCATCGTGCCGACCTCGAGGACGCGGATTGCGCTGAGCGGACCCGTCATTGGCGGACTTGGGCCGCGAGCTGACAGGTCACCTCGCGGGTGCGCTGCTTCGACGCGATCAGTTCGTCGCGGTTGTCTCCGATCGGCAGCAGGCGCACGGACAGGTCGGTGACTCCAGCGTCGGCAAACCTCTTGAACCGGGCCAGGATTGACTCTTCGTCGCCCGCTGCGCACAGATCACCGACATTGCGCGCGTCGCCCCGGTCCAGGAGCCTCTGGTAGTTGGGCGACGTCTCCGCCTCGGCGAGAATCCGGTTGGCCCGCTCCTTGGCAGCATCGATCTCGGAGTTGGCGCACAGGCAGACAGGAATGCCGGCGACGATTCGCGGTGCCGGGCGACCCGCGTCGGCGGCCGCCTTGGTGATCTTCGGCGCGATATGGTCACCGATCGCGCGCTCGTCGGCCATCCACAGAACCGTGCCATCGGCGAGTTCGCCTGCGATTTGGAGCATTACCGGTCCAAGGGCAGCCACCAGCACGGGCATCGGCGTCTCGGCGCCGAGGACGGTCGGGTTGTGCACGGTGAAGGAGTCGTTCTCGACGTCGACCGGGCCGGGCCCGGCCAGCGCGGCGTTGAGCACCTCGAGGTAATCGCGGGTATAGGCCGCGGGTTTCTGGTAGGGAATGCCGAGCATGTCCCGGACGATCCAGTGGTGCGACGGGCCGACGCCCAGCGCCGTGCGGCCGCCCGCCATGGCGTGTACCGACAATGCTTGGCGCGCAAGCGCAATCGGGTGCTGCGCCTGCAGCGGCACGACGGCGGTGCCAAGCTCGATGCGCGAGGTGTGTGCGGCCATCAGCGCCACCATGGTCAGCGCGTCGAAGTCGTTGGGCACCTGCGGCATCCACGCGGTGTCCAACCCGGCTGACTCCGCCCACTCGATGTCGGACACCAATTTCGAGACCTTGCGTGCCATGTCGCCACGTTCGGCCCCGATCATCACGCCGAGTCGCACGGCGCCTCCTCCCCCTCAACTGCATACCGCGGCGAACGTGCGGCCAGGGCGAAAATTCGCCCGAAAAGTCGCCCTGAGCGCACGCTCGGTGCGACAGAGTGCGTCACTCCGCTAACTCCGTTCCGGTCAGCGAACGCACCTCGCGGACAAGGACATCCAGCGGTGTGCCGGTCGGGAACACGGCGGCGGCCCCGGCCTCGAGCAACTTCGGCACGTCGCTTTGCGGGATCGTGCCACCGACCACGACTGCGATGTCACCGGCGTCGGCGGCACGCAGCGCCTCGACGGTTCGAGTCGTCAGTGCGACGTGCGCACCCGACAGAATGCTCAAGCCCACCAAGGCGACGTCTTCCTGCAGCGCGATCGACACGATGTCCTCGATGCGCTGCCGGATGCCGGTATAGATGACTTCGAACCCGGCGTCGCGTAACGTCCGCGCGACGATCTTGGCGCCGCGGTCATGGCCGTCGAGGCCGGGCTTGGCGACCAGCACCCTTGTCCCCATCAGAACACCACCGGTTGCTGGAATTCGCCCCAGACCGCTTTGAGTGCCGAGACCATCTCTCCCACTGTGCAATACGCGTTCGCACAGTCGATCAGCTTGTGCATCAGGTTGTCGGTGCCCTCGGCCGCTGTCGACAGCGCGGCAAGCGCCGAGGACACCGCCGAATTGTCGCGTTCGGCTTTGACTTTGGTGAGCCGTTTGAGTTGCAGGTCGCGGCCCTCGGCGTCCAGCTCGTACATCGAGACGTCGGGCGGCGGCTCGTCTGACACGAACTTGTTGACGCCGACGACCGGGCGCGTGCCCGCCTCGATGTCCTGATGGACCCGGAACGCCTCGTCGGCGATCAACCCCTGCAGGTAGCCGTCTTCGATGGCCTGGACCATGCCGCCGTGCTTTTCGAGGTCCGCCATGATCTCGATGATGCGGTCCTCGGTGGCGTCGGTCAGCGCCTCGACGAAGTAGGACCCGCCGAGCGGGTCTGCCACCCGGGCCACGCCGGTCTCGTAGGCCAAGATCTGCTGCGTGCGCAGGGCCAGCGTCGCCGACTCCTCGCTGGGCAGCGCGAACGGCTCGTCCCATGCCGCGGTGAACATCGACTGCACACCACCGAGCACCGAAGCCATCGCCTCGTATGCCACCCGCACCAGGTTGTTCTGCGCCTGCGGCGCATACAAGGACGCGCCACCGGACACGCAGCCGAAGCGGAACATCGACGCCTTGTCGGACTTTGCTCCATACCGTTCCCGCACGATCGTCGCCCAACGCCGCCGTCCCGCACGGTATTTCGCGATCTCCTCGAAAAAGTCTCCGTGGGTGTAGAAGAAGAACGAGATCTGCGGCGCGAACTCGTCGATCGTCATTCGGCCGCGCTCGACCACGGTGTCGCAGTACGTGACGCCGTCGGCGAGCGTGAATGCCATTTCCTGCACCGCATTGGCCCCCGCGTCGCGGAAGTGGGCGCCGGCCACCGAGATCGCGTTGAACCTCGGCACCTCGGCAGCGCAGAACTCGATCGTGTCGGCGATCAGCCGCAGCGACGGCTCCGGCGGCCAGATCCAGGTGCCGCGCGACGCGTATTCCTTGAGGATGTCGTTTTGGATTGTGCCGGTGAGCTTTTCGCGGGGAACGCCTTTGCGCTCGGCGGCGGCGACGTAGAAGGCTAAAAGGATCGCGGCAGTCCCGTTGATCGTGAAGCTCGTGCTGATCTTGTCCAGGGGAATGCCGTCGAACAGAATCTCTGCGTCGGCAAGCGTGTCGACAGCGACGCCGACCCGACCCACCTCCTCGGAAACTTCCGGGTCGTCGGAGTCGTATCCGCACTGCGTCGGCAGGTCCAGAGCAACGGAGAGGCCCGTGCCGCCCTGCTCGAGCAGATAGCGGTAGCGGCGATTGGATTCCTCCGCAGTGCCGAATCCGGAGTACTGGCGAAACGTCCACAGCCGGCCCCGGTACCCCGACGCGAAGTTGCCGCGAGTGAACGGGTACGAGCCTGGGGCAGGCGGTTGCGCGGCCACGTCAGCCGGGCCGTACACCGGTTCGAGAGGGATCCCCGAAGAGGTCTGCACCTGGTCGTTCATCAATGGATACCGTACTTGCAAAAAATGAGAATGCCAATACCATCATGCGGTAATGACTAGCTCACAGAACTCTCTCACCGACCGTACCCTGGTGATTTCCGGCGCCAGCCGCGGCATCGGCCTGGCGATCGGCACCGCGGCGGCCCGGCAGGGCGCGAACGTCGTGCTGTTGGCCAAGACCGAGCAGCCTCACCCCAAGCTGCCGGGGACCGTGCACACGGCGGCGGCGGAGATCGAGGCGGCCGGCGGCAAGGCGGCGGCAGTCGTCGGCGACGTGCGCAGCGAGGACGACGTGCGCCGCCTGGTCGACATCGCGGTCGAGAAGTTCGGCGGCGTGGACGTCTGCGTGAACAACGCCAGCGCGATCGCGACGGAACCCACCGAGACGCTGCCGGTGAAGAAGTTCGACCTGATGTCCGACATCAACATCAAGGGCACGTTTCTGCTCACGCAGGCCTGCCTGCCGCATTTGCGCGAATCGGCGAACCCCCATGTGCTCACGATCGCGCCGCCGCTGAACATGAATCCGCGGTGGCTCGGCGCGCATCCGGCCTACACGCTGTCCAAATACGGGATGACGTTGCTGTCGCTGGGATGGGCCGCCGAATTCGCACAGGCCGGAATCGCGTTCAACTGCCTGTGGCCGCAGACCTACATCGCCACGTCGGCCGTTGCCAACCTGCCTGACGCCGCGAACCTCATAGCGTCGTCGCGCAGTCCGGAGATCATGGCCGACGCCGCCGTCGAGATCCTTTCCCGGCCGGCGCGGGAGACGACCGGCGGCTGCTACATCGACGAGGCAGTGCTCGTCGAGGCGGGCGGATACGATCTGTCGCGTTACGGCGGTGGAGCGGAACCGATCCCCGACCTGTTCATCGGATGAGAGGGACGCACGTGAGCGGCGAGCGGACCGTCGAGCAGCGCGGCTTGTGGTACGAGGAGTTCGAACTCGGCGTTCGGTACCTGCACCGCCCGGGTCGCACGATCACCGAGGCCGACAACGTCTTGTTCACGACGCTGACGATGAACACCCAAGCGCTGCACCTCGACGCGGCGTTCTCCGACGCCCAGCCCCCGTTCCACCAGCGGCTGGTCAACTCGATGTTCACATTGTCGACACTCGTCGGGCTGTCGGTGGCGCAGCTGACCCAGGGCACGATCGTCGGCAACCTCGGCTTCAGCGAGATCGCTTTTCCCAAGCCACTGTTCCACGGCGACACGCTGTATGCCGAAACCGTGGTCACCGACAAGCGGATGTCACGCAGCCGTCCCGGCGAAGGCATCGTCACCTTCAGTCACGTCGGGCGCAACCAGCACGGCGACGTCGTCGCGACGGCTGTTCGTCAAACGATGGTGCGGGTGAAGCCATGACGTTCGAAATGGCCGGGCCGGCTTGGTTGTTCTGCCCGGCCGACCGCCCCGAACGCTTCGCGAAAGCCGCGGCTGCCGCCGACGTCGTGATCCTCGACCTTGAGGACGGGGTCGCTGTCGCGGACCGGGAGGCTGCGCGAAAAGCGTTGGTGGACACGCAACTTGACCCGACGACGACAGTGGTGCGGCTCAACCCCGTCGGCACGCCCGACCACCAACGGGACCGCGACGCGTTGATCCGGACCCACTACTCGACTGTGATGCTGGCGAAAACCGAATCCGCACAACAGGTCGGCTCACTGGGTCCATTAAGCGTGATCGCGCTTATCGAGACGCCGCTGGGCGCGGTGAACGTCGCTGAATGCGCGCGGGAAGACAACGTGGTGGGGGTCATGTGGGGGTCGGAGGATCTCTTCGCCGCGCTGGGCGGGACCGCGAACCGAAAGCCGGACGGGACGTTGCGCGACGTGGCTCGTCATGTCCGATCGTCATCACTGTTGGCGGCCAAGGCGTTTGGCCGGTTCGCGTTGGATTCGGTGTTCCTCGACATCAAGGATCTCGAGGGGCTGCGCGCGGAGGTCGACGACGCGGTCGCCGTCGGTTTCGACGCGAAGGTCGCCATCCATCCCAGCCAGGTTCCGGTCATCCGCGAGGGCTATCTGCCGCCGCCGGATCAGGTGGAATGGGCGCGGCGGGTGGTCGAAGCCGCGCGCGACAGCCGCGGTGTGTTCCAGTTGGACGGCAAGATGGTCGACATGCCCGTGCTGCGACGAGCCCAGCAGATCGTCAAACTGAGCCAGCGATGACCCTAACCTTGACCGCCCAACCAGCCCCCGATTTGATGGCCCCGTGGACAAAGTGATCGCGTCGGCCGCGGAGGCGGTCGCGGACATCCCGGACGGTTCGACCCTGGCCGTGGGCGGATTCGGCCTGTGCGGGATTCCGTCGGTACTCATCGAAGCGCTTCTTCAGGCGGGCACGTCGGGACTTGAAGTGGTATCCAACAACGCCGGCGTGGACGACTGGGGCCTGGGCGTACTCCTGAACGATGGGCGCATCCGCCGTATCGTGGCGTCCTACGTCGGCGAGAACAAGGAATTCGCACGCCAGTATCTCAACGGAGAATTAGAAGTTGAGCTGACCCCGCAGGGCACACTGGCGGAACGCATGCGCGCCGGCGGATCGGGCATTCCCGCGTTTTTCACGGCGACCGGCGTCGGCACCCAGATCGCCGGGGGTGGCTTGCCCTGGAAATATCACCGCGACGGGACGGTGGCGAAGGCTTCGCCGGCCAAACCGACCCAAGTCTTCACGACCCGTGACGGCGATCGGACCTTCGTCCTTGAAGAGGCCATCGTCGCGGACTTTGGTCTTGTCCGGGCGTGGAAGGGAGATCGCCACGGCAATCTGGTGTTTCGCCGATCGGCCCGGAACTTCAATCCGCTGGCGGCGATGTGTGGCCGGATCACCATCGCTGAAGTCGAGCAGCTCGTCGAGCCTGGCGAGATCGACCCCGATCAAGTTCACACACCCGGCATCTTCGTGCACCGCGTGGTGGTGCTGTCCCCCGAAGAAGCCGAAAACAAGCGCATCGAGAAGGTCTGCACAAGACCAGTCGAGTCTGCATCGACTTCGTCACCCACCGGCGCCGCCGGAGTCGACGGTGCAGTTCCTCGATGAAACCTCGGAAGGGAAGCGACGATGTCGTGGAGTCGTGATGAGATGGCGGCCCGGGCCGCCAGAGAATTGTCCGACGGTATGTATGTCAACCTCGGGATCGGACTGCCGACGTTGATTCCCAGCCACCTTGCCGACGACGTTGAAATCGTCCTGCAGAGCGAAAACGGCATCCTTGGATTGGGCGCTTACCCAACCGATTCCGAGGTTGACCCTGATCTGATCAACGCAGGCAAGGAAACCGTCACGGTCAGGCGCGGGGCAAGCTTTTTTGATTCAGCCACCAGCTTCGGCATGATCCGCGGCGGGAAAGTCGATGTCGCGATCCTCGGCGCAATGCAAGTATCGGTCACCGGAGACCTCGCGAACTGGATGATTCCGGGCAAGATGGTCAAGGGCATGGGCGGCGCCATGGATCTGGTCCACGGAGCCAAACGCATCATCGTCCTCATGGAGCACGTCGCACGCGACGGCGCACCGAAAGTTGTCGAGAAGTGTTCGCTTCCGCTGACAGGCCGGCGTGTGGTCGAACGCATCATCACCGATCTGGGCGTCATCGACGTAGATGAACGAGGTCTGCGAGTCGTGGAGACCGCGCCCGGCGTCACACCAGAAGACTTGCAGGCGGCTACGGAGCCGGCCTTAACGTTTCCTGCCTAAGTCGGTCACCGGTGTTCACGTCACCTCAAGTGGGCTCCGAAAAACGCCAAAATCCGCTGCCACGCATCTTCGGCCTCGGGTTCCGAATAGGCTAGTCCCGCAATGCGTTCGACGAACTGCAGCGGCGCAGGTGTGGGAAACTTGTTCATAAAGCTGTGGCCGACGCCGGGATATTCTTTGACGTCGCATGGCACATTACCCTCGGCGAGCAACGACTCCAGCTTTCCGGCCGCACCTCGTAACATGCGGTCGTCGGCGCCGTAGCTGGCGACCATCGGGCAGGACTTGTCAAGCGCAGCACCGGCTTTCGGCCAGACACCATAGTTAGGTGCGGCAGCGTCGTAAACCGCCCGCGGAGCCAGCAGGAGGCAGAAGCCGCCACCCATGCAGAATCCGACGATGCCGACCTTGCCGGTGCATCGCGCGTCGGCGTTGAGATGGTCACGGGCCGCGATCAGGTCGTCGACAGCCGGACCGCTGCCTTGGTGCAGTGACCGTAAGGTGCTCACCACGCAGCGGGGCCTGAGCCCGCGCCGGTACAGCGCGGGCGCCAGTGCGAGGTAGCCGTTCGACGCGAAGCGGTCGGTGATGCGGCGAAGATCTTTGGTCATGCCCAGCGCATCGTGGACGACGACGACTCCAGGCCACGGACCCTCGCCTGCCGGGTCAGCTAGGTATGCGGGCAAGGGCCCTGCGGGACAGTCGTATTGGATGTCGGGCATTACGTCGCCATCACGTGCAGGCATGCACGCTCGCGGAACATTGCTAGAGCGTGAGGACTGTTGCGGCGGCAGTACCCGGTGCCCCGTACACCTGCGCGAAGCCGACGCGCGGGTCGCCCGGCACCTGTCGCTCGCCCGCCTCGCCACGCAACTGGCGCACCAGCTCGTGCACCTGACGTAGGCCCGACGCGCCGATCGGCTCGCCGTTGGCGATCAGCCCGCCGTCGGTGTTGACCGGCATCGGACCGCCGATTTCCGTAGCCCCGTCGGCCAGCAGCTTCTCCTGATCACCGTCGGCGCAGAAGCCGGCTTCGGCCATATGAATGACCTCCGCGCCGGCGTCGGTGTCCTGCAACTGAATAACGTCCACGTCTTGCGGCGACACTCCGGCCGCCTCGAACGCCGCTTTCGACGCATACACCGTCGGCGAAACGTCCTCGTCCAACGGCGCGGACGTGGCATGCACTTCGTAGGCACCGTACCGGCGGGTGCGAATCTCGGCCGCCCGCAAGTACACCGGCTTCGACGTGAAGCGATGGGCGATCTCCGCGCGGCACATGATCACCGCCGCCGCGCCTTCGTCGGGTGCGCAGAACATGTACTGCGTCAACGGATAATTCAGCACCGTCGAGTTCAGGATCTCCTCCTCGGAGAGCGGCTTACGCCGGAACGCATTCGGGTTCAGTTCGCCGTTGCGGAAATTCTTGGCCGCCACCTTGGCAAGCGTCTCCTGCGAGATGCCGTGCTGGTGGATGTAACGGTTGGCCTTGATGCCGAAGAACTTGGTGGTGACGAACTGACCGTTCTGCGCATACCACTGCGGCAGTGCCAGTTTCGCCGGATCGTCGGTGAACGCCCCGCGCGGGTGCTTGTCCATGCCGATCGCGATGCCGATGTCGTACTTGCCCAGCCGGATCTTGTCGGCGCAGACGGCCGTCGCGGTGGCAGCCGTCGCGCAGGCGTTGAACACGTCGGTGAACGGAATCCCGGTGAGGCCGACCAGCCGCAGTACCGCGTCCGGATTGGACACTTCATGGCTGCCCCCGACGCCGAATTGGATTTCTTTCCAATCGATTCCGGCATCAGCGAGCGCCGCCTGGATGGCCTCTGCGCCCATCTGCATCGCGGTCTTGTCGAAGCGGCCGAACGGATGCAGGCCTACGCCGATGATCGCCACGTCGTTCATGCGGCTGGACTCCTTTGTCTCGGTCAGACCGGCTGGAAGGCGAAAGTGACTACCTCGTTGCCGTCATCGTCGGTGGTGAGCGGCACCATCGTCAGCTCGACGTCCATGCCGAAGTGCAGTCTCTCCGGATCGTTCTCGGTGAGCCGGCCCTCGACGCGGATCACGTCGT
>DASRFZ010000078.1:0-21874 GCA_035651275.1 Mycobacterium sp.
ACAAGCCGGCGAAGCTCGCCAAGTTCCGCGATGCCGAGGGTCTGACGTTCCCGCTGTTGTCGGACCCCGACCGCAAAGTGCTGGAGAAGTGGGGCGCCTACGGCGAGAAGAAGATGTACGGCAAAACCGTTCAGGGAGTTATTCGCTCGACTTTCCTGGTCGACGAGCGCGGCAAGATCGCGTTGGCGCAATACAATGTCAAAGCCACGGGCCACGTCGACAAGCTGCGCCGCGATCTGTCGATCTAGGCCAGACTGGCCAGCAGCAGCGCCTCCGCGACAGCCGCGCGTTCAAGCACTTGGAGGTCCAAGCTCTCGTTGATGCTATGTGCTTGTGTCGCAGGGTCTTCCACGCCTGTCACCAGGATCTTGGCATCCGGAAACGCGTCGGCGAACGCTGCGATGAACGGTATCGATCCGCCGACGCCCATGTCGACCGGATCTGTGCCCCACGCCTCGCGGAATGCCGCGCGCACCGCGTCATACACCGGGCCGCTGGCGTCGATCGCATACGGCCGGCCGATATCACCTGGTGTGACAGTGACTTTCGCGCCCCACGGCGCGTGTGACTCGAGATGTCTTGTGAGAGCGTCGAGGTGGGCGTTGGCGTCGCCACCAGGTGCGACGCGCATGCTCACCTTGGCACGCGCCCGCGGGATCAAGGTGTTCGACGACTGCGCAATCGGCTTGGCGTCAATGCCGATGACCGTGACGGCCGGTTTCGCCCACAGCCGTTGTGTCACACTGCCGCTGCCGATTTCGCGTACGCCGTCGAGAAGACCGGTCTCCTCGCGGACGCGCTGCGGCGGGTAGTCGAGTTCCGCCGACGTCGTTTCGTGCAAACCTTCGACGGCGACGTTGCCGTCGTCGTCGTGCAGGCTCGCGAGCAACCGCGTCAGCACCATCAACGCGTCGGGCACGACGCCGCCCCACATGCCCGAGTGCAGTCCGTGGTCGAGTGTCTGGACCTCAACGACGCAGTCTGCCAGTCCTCGCAACGACGTCGTGAGCGCCGGGACGTCGGTCGTCCAGTTGCCGGAGTCGGCGAGCACGATCACGTCGGCCGCCAACTTGTCGCGGTGCGCTTCGAGCAGCCGACCCAGCGACGGCGAGCCGGACTCCTCCTCCCCTTCCACGAACACCGTCACGCCAACCGGCGGCTTGCCGTCATGCGCCAGGAAAGCCGCCAAATGTGTTGCGATGCCTGCCTTGTCGTCAGCGGCGCCGCGTCCGTACAAGCGGCCGTCGCGCACGGTCGGCTCGAACGGCGGCGACTCCCACTGCGCGTGGTCGCCCTCCGGTTGCACGTCGTGGTGGGCGTACAGCAGCACCGTCGGTGCGCCAGGTGGGGCGGGGTGACGGGCGATGACGGCCGGGCCGCCACCTTCCTGCACGATCTCGACGTCGTCAAACCCCGCCGCTGTCAACAGATTTGCGACGGCCTGCGCGCTGCTCTGCACCTCCGTGCGCCGCGAGGGGTCGGCCCACACCGACTCGATGCGCACGAGATCCTCCAAGTCTCGGCGCACCGACGGCAGCACCTGGCGCACTTGCTCCGCGAGATCAGTCATGGCTTCGACATTATGCGCACGCTCGTAGCGCCGCGAGCGTGCGTGGACCGCCGTCCGCGAGCGGCGTGTCGCCGTACAGACACGCACGCTCGCGGTATTAGGAGGACTCCAGGATCGCGACGGCCGCCGCGGTGTCTCCCTCGTGGGTCAGCGACACGTGGATGGTGACGTTCGCCAGATGCTCGGCGATCGCGCCCGACAGCCGCACCTTTGGGCGCCCCCACATGTCGGTGATCACCTCGATGTCGCGGTGAATGCCCTCGGGCAGCACCGGCCGCTGCGCGAACCGCGACCCCGACCACGCCTTGATCACCGCCTCCTTGGCGGCCCACCGCGCGGCCAAATGCCGTGCCGCAGACGAACTCTTGTCGGCAGCGTCGCGGCGCTCACCCGGCGTGAATGTCTCAGCGAACACTGTCCCCGGCTGGTCGACCTGTTCGGCGAACTCGGGAATGAAGACCAGGTCGATGCCCAGCCCCATGATGGCCATGCCCGGAGAACCTACCGGGTCGAGTACACGTCGCCGTCACCGAGTCGCGCCGCCGGGTCGAGCAACATCGCGGCCTCTTGGCGCTTCTCGGAGTGGTCGGCGTGGTCAGCGTCGAAGCGGCGATCGGCGGGCTTCTCGTACAGCGCGGGCCCACCGGCGATCGCCGACGCGAGCCGGCGCTGCCCTTCCAGCACCCGGGCGTCGGCACGCTGCTTGTAGTCCTCCCGCTGCTGCGGACTCAGCGCGGCGAGGAATGCCGCCGGGTGCACCAGCGCAACCAGGCTCGACACGTGACCGAAGCCCAAACTGGTGATCAGCCCCGCCTTGAGCGGGAACTTGTCGCCGAGCCGCAGCGTGTCGCGCACCCACACCAGATGCGCGGCGCCCGCGAGCTCGTCGTCGACGCAGTCGAGGCTGCGGTTCGGCGGGATCACACCCTCCCGCAGCATCTGGCACATACCGAGCATCTGGAACGCCGCCGCGCCGCCCTTCGAGTGGCCCGTGAGGCTCTTCTGCGACACCACGAACAGCGGTGCGCCGTCGGACCGACCGAGGGCGGCCGCCAACCTCTCGTGCAGCTCGGTCTCGTTCGGGTCGTTAGCCAGCGTGGAGGTGTCGTGCTTGGACACCACGGCGATGTCGTCGGCGCCGACGCCCAGCTTGGCCAGCGACCGAGCCAACTCCGACTCCCTGCCCCCGCGGCCGGCGCCCAGCGCGCCCAGGCCCGGCGCGGGGATCGACGTGTGCACGCCGTCACCGAACGACGACACGTAGGCCACCACGGCCATCACCGGCAGGCCCATCTTCAGCGCGAGATCGCCACGCGCCAACAGGATGGTGCCGCCGCCCTGGCCTTCGACGAACCCGAGCCGTCGGCGGTCGTTGGCGCGGGAGAACTTGCTGTCGCTGATTCCCTTGGCCCGCATCATCTCGGTGTCTGCGGTGGCCGCCATGTCACCGAATCCGATGATCGCCTCGAGCGACAGGTCGTCATACGCGCCGGCCACTACGAACGCGGCCTTGCCCAGCCGAATCTTGTCGACGCCCTCTTCGACCGAGATCGCCGCCGTGGCGCACGCGCCGACCGGGTGGATCATCGAGCCGTAGCTGCCGATGTAGCTCTGAACCACATGTCCGGCAAAGACATTCGGCAACACTTCCTGCAGAATGTCGTTCGGCTTGTTCCGCCCCAGCAGGTTGCCGTGATACATCGTCTGCATCGACGTCATCCCACCCATGCCGGTGCCCTGGGTGCTGGCCACCATGCCGGGATGCACCCACCGCATCAGTTCGGCCGGGGTGAAGCCGGCGGACAGGAACGCGTCGACGGTCGTGACCATGTTCCACAGCGCAAGCCGGTCAATTGAGTTGGCCATGTCCTGGGTGACGCCGTACACCTTCGGGTCGAAGCCCGTCGGGATCTGCGCGCCGACGGTACGCGACAGCTTCACCTTTCGCGGCACCCGGATCTCGGTGCCCGCCTTGCGGGTCACCTGCCAGTCGGCGCTGTCGGGGATCGGCGCGATGACGGTGTGCTCGGGATCGAACTCGACGAACGCCCTGGCGTCGGACTCCGATGAGACGACGAAGCTGAAATCGTTTTCGAGGAACACCGAAACAAGTAGCGGCGACGCATGATCGGGATCGATCGCGCCGTCGTCGACGAATTCACGGATACCGACACGTTCCACCACGGCGTCGTGGTAGCGCGCCACCAGCTCCGATTCGTCGACCAGTTCGCCGGACTCGATGTCGTACCAGCCGGGGGTCGGATCGTCCTCCCACTTGATCAACCCGGTGGTCCAGGCCAACTCGAGAACACCCGCCGCCGACAACTCGTTGTCGACCTCCATCTCGAACCGCGTGCGCGACGAGCCGTACGGGCCGAGTTCGGCACCGCCGACGATCACGACGAGGTCGGCCGGGTCCACGTCGAGGTCCTGCCATTCGGGCGTGACGACATTGGTGTGACCCCGCGGCGGGGACGGCAGTGCGCGCACGGTCGTCGCCGAATCCTCGCTGTCTTCAACGGTTTCGGCGGCCATCTCCTCACGGGCCTGCGCGGCCAGCTCCGCCATGTCGATCTCGGCGTCGGCGAGCCCGCCGGTGAGGTCGACCTGCAGCGGCTCGCGCGACGCGGCCAGCTTCGACTCCACGTCGCAGTGGTTCAGCAGCAGCGCCGCCATCTCGTCGGTGGAGTACGTGCGCACGCCGGCGTCTTCGACGGCGCCGACGATCGCGTCGTTGTGACCCATCAGCCCGGTGCCGCGCGTCCAGCCAATCAGTGCGTGCACCAACGTGACTCGCCGCGCCCAGGACGACTCGGCCTTCCACCGCGACACCACCGCGTCGAGTGCGGACTTCGCTTCGCCGTAGGCGCCGTCGCCGCCGAACATCCCGCGGTTGGGCGAACCGGGCAGCACGACATGCAGCCGCGACGCGATGTCGCGCTCGGCGCCGATCTGCGACAGCCCGCCGATGAGCCGCTGCACTGCCCACAGCAGAACCTTCATCTCCATCTCGGCGCGCGCACCGGCGTCGGACAAATCACCCGCCACCCGCGGCGCCGCGAACGGGAACAGCAGCGTCGGCGTCAGCGCATCCTTGAGGTGAATCGATTGCGGCCCAAGGCTTTCGGACTGCTCGGTACCGATCCAGGAGACCAGCGCGTCGACGTCGGAGTACGACGCCATGTTGGCCGGCACGACCCACAGCACCGCGTCGAAACGGGCGTGGTCGCGATACAGCGTGCGGTAGAACGCCAGCCGGTCGTCGTCGAGCTTGGACGTGGTCGCGATCACCGTCGCACCGCCGTCGAGCAGCCGTGCGATCACCGACGCCGCGATCGATCCCTTGGACGCGCCGGTGACGACGGCCACCTCGCGCGCGTATCGGCCCTTGTCGGGGTTCTCGGCGCCGGCGGCGGCGCGGCCGAAGAGCGAGGCGTGGATGTTGCGGCCGGCGGCCAGCGCCCTGCCCTGCCACCAGCTCGCCTGGGTGGCGACGACATGCCCGGTGCCCTCGAACCGCTCGGCAAGCCGCGGCCACTGGGCGTCGATCTCGCTTTCGTCCATCAGCCACAGCTTGGCGAGGTCCTCGCGAGCGCTGGCCCAGCGGTCGTCGAGCAGCACCGCCTTGCGGCTGTCGAACACCGGGGCCACCAAACGCGGCCAGTCCGAACCCAATTCGGCGGTCACCAAGTCGATGAGCTCAGCATCGGTCGCAGCGTCGTCGGTGGTCACCGGGGTGTCGTGGCCGAGCTGGCTGAGGATCAGCCGCGCCGCCGACGCCAGCACCCCGTTGCGGCCGGTGATCTGCTCGGTGAACTCGCCGAGCGCGGCCGCGTCGACCGTCGCCGCTGCGCCTCCCGCGGACGGCAGCGCGACGGCGATGCCGTGCCTGGCAGCTACCGCGCTGACGGCGGCATCGACGACCTTGTCGACGGTCGCGGCGTCAGCTAGCGCGCCTTCGTGCAGATCGCCGAGCGGGCCGCCGCGCACACTGCTGCCCTCGCGGGTGCCCAGCGCCACCTCGACGTTAACGTGCCGGGCCCAGCCCTCGCCGAGTCCCCATGTCTTGCGGACACGTTCGGCGATGTATCCGGGCCGCTTGCCCGACGGCCCGAGCACAGTCTTCAGCTGGTCGTTGATCGCGTCGGACAACACCGGCCCGAACGGCTTGTACGTGCGCGCGAGCTTGGTCAGCTGCGTCTTCAGCCCGGCCAAGTCGGCTTCGGCCGCGCCGTCGATCGCGCCGAGGTTCAGCTCGGACCCCAGGTCCACCAGCAGCTGGTTGCGTCGCGACGACGCGCCATCGGTGATCGATTCGATCGAGTCCAGCGGCTCGATCTGGTCGATGCGCATCTTCGCCGACAAGGCGATCAGCGCGAGCGTGGCGTCGGCGGCGTCGAAGCCGATGTCGTCAGGACGCGCCGCGCCGGGGGCGGCAGCGGGTGCCGGCGCCGGCGCCGGAGCGGATTCTGTTGCCACGGCCGCTGTTTCGGCAGCCAGCGCTTGCTCCTCGTGATCGTCGTGCTCTTCGTGCTCAGGCTCGGGGTCGGTATCCGTGGCGAACAGCACCGCGGCGTCACGCTCCGAGTTCAGTACTTCGGTTGTGCAGTGCGAATATTCGGGCAGCTTCAGCGTGTTGGTGGCAAGGCCGGCGACGGTCGGCGAAGACTTCACGCCGATCTCGACGAACCGCTCGACGCCGAGTCCGCCCGCGGCTTCCTCGGTGAAGAGCAGGTCCTGCGTTTCGATCCAGCGCACCGGGCTGGCGAACTGCCATGCCAGCAATTCGATGACGACCTTGCGGCACAATTCTGCGGGCTTCTCGTTTCGCCATGTGTCGTAGTCGGCGAGGATCTCGTCGAGCGGCTCGGCGGGTACCAGATCGCGGATCTCCTGGATGAAGTCGCGGTCCAGTGAGAACGGCCGCGGCACGAGGTTGGGGATGTAGCGCCCGATGATCAGCTCGGGATCCTTGTCGCGCGGCATCACTCGCTCGAGCGAACGCCGGAACTCGGGCACGCCGACCCGCAGCACCGACGAGTGGAACGGCACGTCGATTCCCGGTACCAGGATGAAAGACCGCTTGCCGCCGGTGATTTCGCGGCGCCGCTCGACCTCGGCCTCCAGCTCTTCCAGCCCGTGCACCGTTCCTGCGATCGCATATTGCGAGCCGCGCAAGTTGAAGTTCACGATCTCCAGGAATTCACCTGTGCGCGTGGAGATCTCGGCGACGAAGGCGGGCACGTCGGCGTCGTCGAGGTCGATCTGCGACGGCCGGATCGCCGCCAGCCGGTAGTTCGACCGACCGCGCTCGTCACGCGGCACGATGTCGTGCATCTTGGAGCCGCGGTGGAACACGACCTCCAGCAGCGCCTCCAACTCGTACACGCCGCTGACGCACGCCAGCGCCGTGTACTCCCCTACTGAGTGACCGCACGCGATCGCGCCTTCGACGAACGCACCCGACTCGCGCATCTCGGCGACCTGGGCGGCGGCCACGGTGGCCATGGCCACCTGAGTGAACTGCGTCAGATACAGCACGCCGTCGGGGTGGTGGTAGTGCACGCCCCCGGCGATCAGACTCGTCGGGTTGTCCCGAACCACGTGCAGCACCGAGAAGCCCAGTGTCTCGCGAGTGAACTTGTCCGCGGCGTCCCACACCTTGCGCGCGGCCTTCGAGCGGGCGCGCACTTCCATTCCCATGCCGTTGTGCTGAATTCCCTGGCCGGGGAACGCATAGACCGTCTTCGGCGCGGCCAGTTGTGCCGTCGCCGACATGACGAGGTCCGAACCGACTCTTGCGGCCACTTCGATGATCTCTGCGCCGCGGTCGATTCCGACCCGGTCGACACGGAAGTCGATCTGGTCGCCGCGCTGCACCATGCCGAGGAAACGCGCCGTCCAGCCGATCAGCCGTGCCGGTGGTCTGGCCTGGCCGTCGGTAGCGGTGACGACGTGCTGTGCGGCCGCCGACAGCCACATGCCGTGCACGATCGGCTCTTTCAGGCCGGCAAGCAGCGCGGCTGCGCGGTCGGTGTGGATGGGATTGTGGTCACCCGACACCACCGCGAACGCGTTCATGTCGCTGGGCGCGTCGACGACGACGTCGCGACGACGACGGCGCGGCGTCTCGGTCGCGTTGTCGGTGATCGCACCGCCGGCGCGCGGCGGATCGGTCAATTCGGCGCTGCCGCTGCGGCCGCGGATCGCGAACCGCTCCTCGAGGGTGGCGAGAACGGCGCCGTCGCCGTCGGCGATCGCCACCGACACCGGCACCACGCGGCCCACCTCGGTGTCGTAGGCAGCGGAAGCCGTTGCGGCGACGGTCAATTGAGCGCGAGTCGCGGGCATCTGCGCGAGCAGGTGCGCGGCGTGGTCGAGGTGCACCAGGTTCAGCAGACCCTCGACGACCGGGAAGCCGTCGTCGGTGACCGCCGAGCCGATGACCGCGAACACGGCCGGCCAGCAGTGCCCGACCAGAGCATCGGGCACCAGCGAGAGACCCGGCGCCAGCGGCGCGCCGAAGGTGGCCGTCACCCCGGTGTGGTCGGCGACCTGTTCGGGATCCCAGTCCACACTCAGCTTCGCGGTGTTGTCGTGCACCGCGGGCAGGCCCTCGGGGCCGTGCACCCCGGCGGCGATCGCGAGCACCGAACGCATTGCGGCCGACGCGTCCTCTACCGTCACCACGGGCATGCCGCCCTCGACGGTGCATGGCGGCAGCGTGAAGTGGATGTCGATCCAGATGTCGGACAGCGGAACGCTCAGCGTGACCTCGTTGTCCGCCGACAGTTCGAGCCGCGAACCCGTGGAAGGGTGTGTAGCAGCGCGGTTTTCGTTGACCTGCCATTCGTCGGCGGGCCCGATGCGGTGCACTGGGTTGGTGGCGGTGCGTCCCGCCCACAGCACGTCGGGCGAGTCGAGCACGACGGCGAGCGGACCGGTGACATCGGGGCGGGCCTGGCGGCGCGACACCAGAGGCACCGGCTCGGCGCCCGACGCCAGCACGTCGTCGATCGTCGCCTGCTCGAAGCGGTCCAGCAGCTCGCCGACCGGTTCGTCCATTCGGGTGATGCCGGCCACCGACTGCGTGCCCGGGATGATGCAGACCGCATCGGCGTCATACCGCGCGTCGTGCGCTTGCCACAGGGAGTCGCTGCGCCACCACCGACGGACATCCTTGTCGATCACCGGCACGAAGTTGACCGGCTTGCCCAGCGTCTTGCACAGCGTCACGAAGAACGGCACGTCGGCCGGATGCAGCTTGACGTGCTCGGCCTCCGGATAGCGTTGCAGCAGAACGGCAATCGCCTCGCGGGGGCTCTCGATAAGCGCGCTGTCGGTGAACAGCGAGTCGATCGGACCCGAGTCTTGCGGGTGTAGCCGCGCTTCGGCGCGCTGGCACATCTGCTGGAACCGGTCCCGCCACGTGTCGGCGAGCCACGGGCTGCCCGGCGACGCGGTGTCGGCGGTGCTGGAGCCGTCGCCGATCGTCAGTTCGACGTAGCGCTGCAACCACTGCAGGTAGGTCATGTCACCGACGTCACCGAAATACGGCTTGGCCGTCTTGGCCATCGCAGCGATGAGCTCGTCGCGGCGCGCCGCGACCGCGTCGGTGTCGCCGGCAACCTCGTCGAGAAGCCGCCCGCAGCGTGACGCGGCGTTGTCGATCTCGTGGATGTCGGCGCCGAGCTGACTGCGGCTGGAAGCCATGCCGCCCTGAGCTTTTCCGGCGGCGATCCACGTATCGGTGCCCTGCGTCTCGACCAGCATCCGCTTGACTTGCGGTGACGTGGTGGCCTCTTTCGTGGCCATCGCGGCAGTGCCGACCAGGATGCCGTCGACCGGCATCGCCGGGTGGCCGTAGGCGCGCGACCATCGTCCGGACAGATACTCAGCGGCGCGTTCCGGAGTGCCGATGCCCCCGCCGACGCAAACCGTGATGTTCGGCTGTCCCCGCAGCGCGGCGTACGTCGTCAACAGCAGGTCGTCGAGGTCCTCCCAGCTGTGGTGCCCGCCGGCGCGGCCGCCCTCGATATGCGCGATGACCGGTTTCGCGGGGACCTCGGCCGCGATCTTGATCACCTGCTTGATCTGGTCGACGGTGCCAGGCTTGAACACGACATGGCTGATGCCGACGCTGTTCAACTCGTCGATCAGCGCCACGGCCTCGTCGAGCTCAGGGATTCCGGCGCTGACGACGACGCCGTCGATCGGCGCGCCAGACTGACGGGCCTTCTGCACCAAGCGTTTTCCGCCGACCTGCAGCTTCCACAGGTACGGATCGAGGAACAGCGAGTTGAACTGGACCGTGCGGCCGGGCTCCAGAAGCTGGGTGAGCTCGGCGATGCGGTCGTTGAAGATTTCCTCGGTGACCTGGCCGCCACCGGCGAGCTCGGCCCAGTGCCCGGCATTCGCAGCAGCCGCGACGATCTCGGCGTCGACGGTCGTCGGCGTCATCCCTGCCAGCAGGATCGGCGACCGACCCGTCAGCCGGGTGAATTTCGTGGACAGTTTCACCGAGCCGTCCGGCAGGCTCACCAGCGACGGCGCGTACGTCGACCATGCCGGCGCGACGTCCGGCGCGGCACCGATCGTGAACAGGTTGCGCTGCCCGGTCAGCGTCGCCGCGGGCACGATGCCGATGCCGAGCCCGCGAATCACGGGCGCGGTCAGCCGGGTCACGGTGTCGCTCGGCCCGAGGTCGAGAATCCACTTCGCGCCAGCCTGGTGCAGCTCCTCGACCTGCGCGACCCAGTCGACGGGACGGACGAAGATCGCCTCGGTCATCTCGTGCGCGAGGGCGGTGTCGATGCCGGTCTTTTCTGCCCAGCGGTCGACGAGCTCGATGCCGTCGGCCAGGCGCGGGGTGTGGAATCCGACCTCGACCTGCACCCCTGTGAAGACCGGACTGAAGACTGCGCCTCCGCGAAGCTTGTTCTTGCGTTCGGCCTGTTCCTTCTCGGTGACCTTGCTGCAGTACAGCTCGAAGCGGCCGAGCTGCTCGGGCGTGCCGGTGATGACGACCGCGCGCCGGCCGTTACGGATCGACAGGATCGGCGGCAGTACCGTGCGGACATCCTTCGAGAACTCCTCGAGAAGCTCCGCGATCCGGTCCGGGTCCGCGTTCGTCACAGACACCATCGGCGACTTGTCGCCGCGCCCGACCATGCCGCGCCGGCGTGACACCAGCGAGCCGGCTGCTCCGATGATCTGCGCCATCGCCAGGATCTCGACGTCGCGCTCGCCGTGGTACTTCATCGACTCCACGGCCAGAATGCCCTGCGAATGCCCTTCGACCGCCACCGGAGGCGCACCGATCAGGTCGAGGCCCTGGCGCTGAATCGCGCGCATCGCGGCCATCTGGGTGAGCAAGATGCCGGGGCCGGACACGGCCACGCTGTAGAGCTGGTTGGGGGGCGGCAGCGGTTCCCCCGCGGCCAGCGCCCGCACGAAGCTCAGCGGTTCGAAGCCATTCGGCCGCACGACGACGAGTTCTCGGGCCACCGGTTCCAGCAGCAGGTCGGCTTCCCCGACCAGATTGGTCAGCTCGCTCTCGATCCCGGCAGAGGTGACCAGTTCCTCGAGGCTTTCCACCCATGAGCCGCCTTGGCCGCCGAATGCCACCGCATAGGGCTCGCCGGCGTTCAGACGGTCGACGAGGGCATGCGTACCGGGCACGCTTGCGACGGACTCGCTCGTCTGGCCGGCGGATATCCGGTCATACCCATGCATCGTCACGTGTCGCGTCTCCTCGGTGCCTCATTGGTTTCGTGTCTGCGTATGCCCGGCGCTGCGTCGCGCCGCCTTCTGCTCTTCGCGCGAGCGCCTCATCGCCGATGGTGCGATTCCACGTCGAATCCCACAGAGATGGCCGCCAGCGTCTCTGGCTGCCCCTAAGAATGGCATAAGAAATTGGGAGTTACTGACCGCGCGAATGGTTACTGGCGAGTCTACGCATTAGTAGCGGTCGGCCAGGTAACAACCGGCCGAATGTGTGCTCTGACCCGCGACGACGAACCTGCTGCATGCCGGTGGTTACGGTCGAGTAGCTACAACACCGCTGATCACACCAGTATTGTTATCGAATCGTTATGACAAATATTTTGGGCTATTTCGTTAGCTTGCCAAACTCCGACAAGCACTTGCTCGGGTGGTCAGTCGACAATTGTTCACCGAAAGTCGCGTAAATAGTTTGCTGGAAGTGCTAGCTGGCTTCGTCGGTTTGTGCGTCGTACGTCCGGTGGATGCCGCTAGCCCGTCAATCCCACTGCCCGAAGTCGGGTTTGAGGATGTTGTTGATGTCGACGCCGACGCCGCCGACGCTGCGCTTGTCGATCTCGACCTGGTGCAAGTGTGCGGCGGGATGGACGTAACCGGGCGGGGAACCCCAGTTGTGCTGCCAGTAATAGGAGCCCAGGCCGTCGTGCAGCGCCCATTCGATCGTCGGCGCATTGGCGTAGACGCCCACCCGCTGATGACCCAGCACCGACTCCCACCCTCGCAGATACGGCGCGACGAGCTGCCGGTACTGCTCAGCTGTGGGGTCGTCGTCGATGGACGCATAGATCGGCGCTCCGTAGGAGCCGCCGGCCGCGACGTGTAGCTGCCAGCCGCGCTGGGCGTGCCGGACGCCCGCGGCCTGGCCGCCGAGCCAGTCAGCGTTGTCCTTCTTTCCGTACTGGTAGCAGGACACGATCTTCAGCCCGTTGTGGTACAGGTCGCGTGCTTCGGGCAGCTGGATGGGCTTGCCCTTCATCCAGTCCCCGCCTGGACGCCGGTCCGAGACGTACCGAATGGCGCCCGCAGCGCCCGATGCCCGCACGTCGGCAGCGGGGATCACCCCGGCTGCGTAGTCGAGCAGCACGCCCAGCGGGGCTGCCTCCACGATGGGTGCCAGTACCGTGCTCAGCGCCCCTGCCGCGCCGAGCGCGATGGGCGCGGCAGCCGTGAGCCGCAGAAGCTCGCGCCGGCTGATTGACACGAGCCACAGGGTACGACAATTACCTCAGATTTAACGCCAACGCCATTAGTCACAATCGCATCAATTTTCACGCGGCGAGCGGCCCATCGCCGCCGCGACGTGCGCGCCGAGCTCGTCCTGCAGCGCTTGGTCCATTGCCCGGGCCAGGGCGATGTGCACTGAGCGCGTGCCGATCGTGCGCATCCGCTGCAGCATCTCCGTGGCCGCGGCGATTTCCCTGCCTTGGGGCATCCAGCCCTCGCCGTGCTCGGCGGCGATCCGATCCTTTGCCTCACCGATGATCCGCACGGCAATCTGCCGCATCAGTTCTTCGGTGTCGGCGTGCACGTCGAGCAGATGGTCGAGGGTGAACCCGAACTGCCGCAGCTCGGCGAACCCCTGCAGCAGTTCCGGTTCGGCAAGCACGCAGTCGTCGCCGTCGACCCGCGCGAGGCTCATCGACACCAGCCTGTCGATGACGGCATCGTCGTCGACGTCGAGTACCTCGGCGATGCGCTCGCGGGGCACGCGTGTCGTCTCCCCGCGCGCCCAGCGCTCGGTGACTGTGTTCTCCAGCCCAAGGACTTCGGCGATGTCGTTGCCCGTTTCCCAGCTGGTGATGAAGTCGGCGATGTGCGCGGTTGTGAAACCGCGCGACAGCAGCGAGTCGATGAGTTTCAGCCGGCCGAGATGACTGTCGTTGTAGTAGCCGACGCGCCCGCGCTTCTCCGGCGGCGGCAGCAGGCCCCGCTCCTGGTACGCCCGCACGTTGCGCGACGTCGTGCCGGCGGCGCGCGCAAGGTCGTCGATGCGGTATTCGGCCATCGCTGTAGGGTAGCGAGATGCCGCCGACGATCGACCCTCGCCTTCAGGACGCGGTGATTTTCGCTGTGCCACAAAGCGATTCGGCTGATCAACTGGCTCGGCGGCTCCACGACGCCGGCATTGCGACGGCCAACGCGGACGCGGGCACTCTGGCGGAAGTATCGCGTCGGCTCGGCGCCCGTGCGGAGCGGTCCGCTGTCATCGCCGGCGACGCCGACGCGGTGATCGCCGGCCGTGACGGCGGCTTCTCGATGGTGATCGGTATCGGCACGGCTGACGACCTCGCCGAGCACGGCGCCGACGCCGTCGTCGACAACGTCGGTGCGATTCAGGTGCGTACAGGCGACTCCCGAATGTCCGAAATCCCCAACGCCGTCGCGTCATTCGGGCAGATCGCCGACGCGCTGTCGGGCCGACCGGCGGTGTGCCTCGACTACGACGGCACGCTGTCGGCGATCGTGCCCGACCCTGATTCAGCGGAGTTGGTCGACGGTGCGGCCGACGCGTTGGCCCGACTGGCCGAGCGCTGCCCTGTCGCAATCCTTTCCGGTCGCGACCTCGCCGACATCCGCTACCGCGTGGGCGTCCCCGGGTTGTGGTACGCGGGCAGTCACGGCTTCGAATCGGTCGCGCCCGACGGCAGCTACCGCCAGAACGAGGACGCCGCCGCGGCGGTACCGGTGCTGGAGGAGGCTGCCGCGCAGTTGCGCAAGACGCTGGAGAGCATCGGCGGAATTCGGGTGGAGCACAAGCGTTTTGCCGTCGCCATCCACTACCGCGACGTCGCAGTCGACCAGGTCGGCACCGTGGTCGCAGCCACCTATCGTGTCGGCCACCGCGAGCATCTGCGAGTCACCAACGGGCGCAAGGTCGTCGAATTGCGACCGGACGTCGACTGGAACAAGGGCTCCACTCTCGACTGGATTTGTGAACAGATCGAGCAAGAACAGCCCGTGCTGCCGATCTATCTCGGCGACGATCTCACCGACGAAGATGCGTTCGACGCCATCCGCGCCGACGGCATCGGAATTCTGGTGCGCCACACCGAAGATGGCGATCGACCGTCCGCGGCTCGGTTTACGCTGGACAGCCCGGACCAGGTGCTGGAGTTCCTCGACCGCCTCGCCCACACGCTATCTTAGCCGGCGGTGTCGGCTTCGAACTTGGCGACTGCTTCCTCGATGCGGTGCCGCAGGAACAGCGCACCCGCGATACCGCACAGCACCGCGACCACCAGTGCGATCCAGGAGAACCGCGACAGCCAGCGCTCGGCGGCCATCCCGAGGAAGTAGACCAGTGCGGTGGTGCCGCCGGCCCAGCACAGTCCTCCGGCCGCGTTCGCGGCCAGGAAGCGGGGGTAGGCCATCTTCAACGCGCCGGCGAGCGGGCCGGCCAGGATGCGCAGCAGCGCGATGAACCTGCCGAAGAACACCGCCCACACTCCCCAGCGGGCGAACAGGTGCTCGGCATAGGCGACGTGGGCGGCCCGGAAGTGCTCGGGAAACCTGCGTTCGAGCCGGTCGAACAGATGCAGGCCGAAGCGGCGGCCGATGGTGTACCCGATCGAGTCGCCGACGACCGCACCGATCACGGCGGCGGCACCCACACCGACGGGGTCGACGCTCGTCACATGCTGGGAGGCAAGGAAGGCCGCGCTGACGAGAACGATCTCGCCTGGCAGCGGAACGCCGAGGCTCTCGACGCCGATCACCACCGCGACTATCGCGTACACCAAGGGTGCGGGAATCGCAGCGAGCAAGCCTTCGACGTTCACCCGTGAAGAATGCCGGATGCGCCGCGTGATCACCACGCATTCGCCGTAGGATGCGCGCATGCCGTTGGCCGATGGCCAGAGTTTCGCGGGCTACACGATCCTGCGGCACCTGGGTTCCGGGGGAATGGGCGAGATCTACCTGGCTGCCCACCCCCGACTGCCGCGCCACGACGCCTTGAAGGTGTTGCCGACCGCGTTCACCGACGACCACGAATATCGCGAGCGGTTCAACCGCGAAGCCGACATTGCCGCGACGCTGTGGCATCCCCACATCGTCGGCGTACACGACCGCGGCGAGTTCGAGGGCCAACTGTGGATCTCGATGGACTACGTCGAGGGCACCGACGCCGCGCGCCTGCTGTCAGACAGATATCCCAACGGGATGCCGCCCGACGAGGTGATCAGGATCGTCAAGGGGGTGGCCGAGGCGCTGGACTATGCGCATCAGCGTCTACTGCTGCACCGCGACGTCAAGCCCGCGAATATTCTGCTGTCCGAACCGGATTCGAAAGATCAGCGAATCCTGTTGGCCGACTTCGGAATAGCCCGCCGGGTCGACGACGCCAGTGGGCTCACCGGTACGAACATGACGGTGGGTACGGTTGCATATGCCGCTCCCGAGCAACTGATGGGCGAACAGCTCGACGGTCGCGCCGACCAATATGCTTTGGCGGCAACAGCTTTCCACTTGCTCACCGGTACGCCACTTTTCCAGCACTCCAACCCTGCCGTGGTGATCAGCCAGCACCTGAGTTCCGAACCGCCGTCCATCGGCTCCCGGCGGCCGGCCCTGTCGGACCTCGGCCCGGTGTTCTCCAAAGCTCTGGCCAAGGCTCCGGCCGACCGCTACGACACCTGCATGGATTTCGCCGACGCGCTCACGCAGCGATTGGGCTCCGTGGCCGCCGAGACGGGGGCTAGCGACGCGACCATCTCGGCGCCCGCGACCTCGGGCCCCAAACACAGCGCGCGGCCGGCACCCGCGCGCGAGCGATCGAACGTGCGCAGCGTAGTCATCGCCGCGGCGGTTCTCGCGGTCGTGCTCGTCGCCGTGGCTGTCGTCGCGTTTCTAGTGTTCGGGCGACACCGTCACACCGCGGCATCCCCGGCGGCTCACAACTCGGCCCACTCGCCTGCGGCGCCGGCAGCCCCGCCGGCCAGTTCGGCGGGCCCGACAGTGCCGGTCGTTCTGATCGGGGCCGATTGCGCGACCCTGGGCGCCGCTGGCGTCAGTTCGACTGGCGCACAGGCCTACTGCGCAAATCTGGCGTCGGCCGGACAGACCGTGTGGTCGTTGTACACGAGCAACGTGCCCAGCCCGTCGGACACGCCCGCCGCGACCGATGTGGTGTATCCGCCGGGTATCGAGGACCAGGTCCGGGTGTGCGTGGAAGAAACGCACCAAACGCGGCTGAAGTGCCGCGAGGACATTCGCCGCGGCAACCTCACCGGCCCGCCGTAGCGGTCAAGTCGACTCGGCGACCGATCGCCCGACCACCGCCGCCGCATGCCGGTGGCCGATGAGCTCGAACCCGACGACAGTCACCACCGGCGCGAACATCACGACCAGCAAGCACAGTGACATCGAGATGCCGTGCGCCGCCAGCGCCACGCCAGCCCCGAGCACGGCCGCGGTGAGCGCGATCAGCAGCAGGTGAAACGCGTCCAAAGTCTTGGCGAGCAGGGCATACAGCAGGTACACCGACGCGATGTAGGCGCCGACGGGAATCGCGACGGCCGACACCGTCGCCACCGACCCGAGTCTGCTCTGATGCTCGATGTAGTAGGCGGCCGCATGGAGTCCGGCACCGGTGGCCACGATCGAGCCGAACGTCACGATCGGCAGATACCCGAACGCGAACGAGCGGCGCCGGTGCGCATGCAGCAGCGGCGCGGTGGGCACGGTGTAGTAGATCCACCACATTCCGAACGTCAGACCCGTGCCGGCCAATGCGACCAGCACCGCGCCGACGCTCCAGCCTTGCGCGCTGACCACCGCCGACACCGACGCGACGGTGCCCACGACCCCTTCGCCCAGCGCGATGATGGTCAGCAGGCCGTACCGCTCGGCGATGTGGTGGGCATGCCAGGGGGTGCCGCCGCCGGGGAGCTCGGCGATGACCGGTCCGGACACCTCGACCAACATCAGAAGGCCGTAGTACACGAACGTCGTCGCCACCGACGTGTGCACGAAAATCATTGCAATCCAGCCGACTTGGGCAATGGTGATGCTCGCGATGTAGGTCAGGCAGGCGCGGCGGCGGGCCGGGTCTTGCTTGGCTGCGCGCAGCCACTGGGCCACCATCGCGACGCGCATCACCACGTAGCCCGCGACCATCACCCGGTTGTCGACGTGACGGCCGTCCTCGATCGAGGCGAACATCTGCGGCAGCCCCAGCGCCAGGATGATGACGCCGACCATCTGCAGCATCGTGGTGAGCCGATAGACCCAGTCGTCGGTGTCATACGCGGAGGCAAACCAGCTGAAGTTGATCCACGCCCAGCACACCGCGAACGTCGCGAACACGAATCCGGCAAGCCCGGGCCCGACGTGGTCGGCCGACATCCCATGCGCGAATTCCGAAGCGGCGATGCCGAATCCGATGACGAAGGTCAGGTCGAAGAGCAACTCCAACGGCGTCGCCGCGCGGGACTCTTCGTGCGGGTCGCGGCCGGACATGCGGCGCACGCGCGCGGGTGCGGGACCTTGCGGCTGCGGCCGATCGACGTTGGTCACGCTCGTGATTATCGACGGTGCCGACCGTGTGGCGGGGGCCGGCTCAGTGCGTGATCAACCAGGCGAGGCTCGCCGCGCCCGCAACAGCGCAGTAGATCGCGAACGGCGTAAGCGTGCGGGTCTCGAAGTAACGCATCAGGAACCGCACCGCCAGGTATGCACTGACGAATGACGCCACGCTGCCCGCGATCACCTGCCCACCGATCCCCGCGCCGAGCGGTCCGAACAGATCCGGGATCTTGAACACCCCGGCCGCGAGGATGACCGGCGTCGCGAGCAGGAACGAAAACCGCGCAGCGTCATCGTGATTCAGCCCGCGCAGCAGTCCGGCGACCATTGTGATACCCGAGCGGCTGATACCAGGCAGCAACGCAAGGATCTGCGCCGAGCCGATCAGCACACCCCGGGGCATCGGCATCTTCGCCAGACGCTGATCGGATTCGTTCAGGCCACCGGGACCGCCGTCGTCTTCAAGCACTTCCGGTTCAGCAGCGGCTCCGACGCCGACGGGCACCGGCACACGACGTCGCAGTCGCTCGCCGGCGTACAGCACCACGCCGTTGACTAACAAGAACGCTGCAGCAGGTATCGGCTTGCCCAGCGTGGTGCGAAAGGTGTGCTCGAGCGCCAGCCCCGCGATCCCGACCGGAATCGTGCCTAGCACGATCAACCAGGCAAGCCGCTCTGCAGGCGTCTCGATTCGCCTGTAGCGCAACGATGTTACGAACCCGGCCACGATGCGAACCCAGTCCCGCCAGAAGAACACCAGCAGAGCCGCGGCCGTGGCGACGTGCAGGCCGACGATGAACGCCAGGTACGGCGACTCGGGTGCGGAGACATTCAAATCGCGTGCCCACCGGCCGCCGATCAGCGCCGGCACCAGAACCGAATGGCCCAGGCTCGACACCGGGAACAGCTCGGTGACTCCCTGGAACGCCCCGACGACCACCGCTTCGACATACGTCAGTCCACTCACGCCGGACATCCTGCTGCATCTTCCTGAACGAGTGCTGTCAGCAGTTCCTCTGCAACCGCCCAGGCTTTTTCAAGACTCGCGGTTAACGTGGGTAACACGCACCCCAACAGGAGGTCATCATGACTGACACCGCTGAAACCACGCCGCTCCCCCCGGAGCAGCGAGACACTCCACCGCCACCCACGCACGCCGGATGGGCCGTGACGGCTTTGCTGTTCTTCTGGCCGTTGTCGTTCTCCGCCTTCACCCATGCCTTCAACGTGTATCCGCTGTGGGCGCGGGGCGACATCGTCGGCGCGCAGGCCGCATCGGACCGGACACGCAAGCTCGGGATCATTTCGCTCTGGCTTTTCGGAATCCTCTTGCTGCTCTGCGCGATCGGCTACACCGTGTTCATCATCGTGATGATCGCGCACGGGTACGGGCACCATCACTTCAACCACATGGGACCCGGCGGCGGCTGGCACCACGGCGACCGCGGCTAGGTCTTCGGCGGCTCGTCGCGGTCGCGGCCGTCTGCGAGGTCGCCGCAGTCGACGATCTCCACGTCCGGCCTGTCGCGCAGGTAGGCGCCCGCGCCCTGATCCCCCGACATCGCGGCGATCACGTCGGGCCAGTGCTCGCGGGCAATCACGACCGGATGGCCGGGCCGGCCGTCGTACACCGCGCGGGCCAGCCCGCTGCGAGATGCCAACGCGCGCTGCAGAACTCGCGCCACTACGGCCGCGCCCACGTCGGGAGTGTCCACCACGTGCAGCGCGGCATAGTCGGCGCCGACGCAGGCGGCCTCAGCCAGACCGGCGCGCACCGACGCGCTGAGCCCGGTTTCCCAGTCCGGCGCGACCACCGCCGTCGCCCCTGACGGTACCGGCACCACCGCGGCGCCCAGCACGACGATGACACGCCCACAACCACCGTCGGTGAGCGCAGCGACAGCCGTCGTAAGCCAATCGTCCACAAGGACTTTCGGCTGCCCGTAGCGCCGGCCCGCACCGGCGGCCAACAGCACCCCGGCGACCAGTGGTGCGTCGTCTGCGCTCATCACATCCCGTCTGGAAATACCGTTCCCCTATTCAGAGAATAGTGATCTCGTCACCGCATAGACTCGTCAACGATGCGTGAGGTGCTCGACAACCTGATGACGGTGTGGCGCTCGGGCCAGACGGCGGGCGTCGCGACGGTGGTCCGCACCATCCGGTCCGCCCCGCGCCCGCCCGGCGCTGCGATGGTGGTCGCACCCGACGGCACGGTCGCCGGATCGGTCTCGGGCGGGTGCGTGGAAGCGGCGGTATACGAGCTCGCCAACGAGGTCGTGCGGTCGGGACGTCCGGTGCTGCAGCGCTATGGCATCACCGCGGACGACGCGTTCGCCGTCGGCCTCACATGCGGCGGGGAGATCGACGTGTTCGTCGAACCCGTTTCGCGCCAAACGTTTCCGCAACTCGAGGCCGTCGCCGAGCACATCACCGCGCACCGGCCGACAGCCGTCGCCACCGTGATCGCGCACCCGGACCCCGACTGGGTGGGCCGCAGGTTGGTGCTCGGGCCGGACACCGTCGAGGGCACGCTGGGCTCGGCGCGCGCCGACGACGCCGTTGCCGACGACGCGCGCGGGCTGCTGGGTGCCGGCCGTTCCGCCGTGCTGACCTATGGCCCCGACGGGCAGCGGCAGGACGCCGGCATGGAGGTTTTCGTCGCGAGTCACGCGCCGCGTCCGCGAATGCTGATCTTCGGCGCGATCGACTTCGCCGCGGCGCTGGCCCGGCAGGGCGCGTTTCTCGGCTACCGGGTGACGGTGTGCGACGCGCGGCCCGTGTTCGCGACGCCGGTGCGCTTCCCCGCCGCCGACGAAGTCGTCGTCGACTGGCCGGACCGCTATCTCGCCGATCAGGCCGCCGCGGGCGAGATCGACGAGCGCACCGCAATCTGTGTGCTCACCCACGACCCGAAGTTCGACGTGCCCGTGCTGCAGGTCGCGCTGCGGTTACCGCAGGTCGGGTATGTCGGGGCGATGGGCTCGCGCATGACGCACGACGAGCGGCTGCAGCGGCTGCGGCAAGCCGGGCTGACCGAAGCAGAGCTGGACCGCCTGGCCAGCCCGATCGGCCTCGACCTCGGTGCCCGCACCGCCGAGGAGACCGCGGTGTCGATCGCGGCGGAGATCATCGCGCGCCGGTGGGGTGGGCGCGGTCGTCCGCTGGCGGAGGTGGACGGCCGTATTCACCACGACACGAGCTAGACGGCCTGGGAGCTCGACCACTATGGTGTGCTGAGCGATTGCTTAGCAGTCGTTGACGGGATGGGAGCGACACCGATGACTGAAGCCGTCGCCGCACGCTATGCGGGCAGGCGCGTGCAGCGCGTCGAGGATCTGCGGCTGCTGACGGGTCACGGCACGTTCGTCGACGACGTCACCCGCCCCGGCATGTTGCACGCCTGCTTCGTGCGCAGCCCGTTCGCCCGCGCGCGGATCAACGGCATCGACGCGTCCGCCGCGCTGGCGCTGCCCGGCGTGCGGGCGGTCTTCACCGCGGCCGACCTCAACCCCGACGTCCGCGAAGCCTGGCATGCGGTCGCCGGCAAGGACATTCCCGACACACCACGCCCGCCGCTGGCCGAGGGTGAGGCGAAGTTCGTCGGCGACCCCGTCGCGCTCGTCGTCGCCGACAGTCGGTACGTCGCAGAGGACGCGGTCGAGCTCGTCGACGTCGACTACGAGCCGCTGCCCGCGGTCGCGGACTTCACCAAGGCCGTCGGGTCGGATGTTGTTGTGCACGAGGCATATCCGGACAATGTCGCCGGCGGCATGGCGGGCGCGCCGCCGGACGAGGAGACGTTCAACACGGCCGCGTGCGTTGTGTCCGAGAACGTGTACCAGCAGATCTACGCGCCAGTGCCGATGGAGACGCGAGGCATGGTGGCCGAGTGGGAGGCCGCGTCCGAGGAGCTGACGATCTGGGCGTCGACGCAGACGCCGCACGAATTGCGGGCATTCGCGGCGCGGCTGCTTGGCATCCCGGCGCAGGGCG
>DASRFZ010000079.1:0-17054 GCA_035651275.1 Mycobacterium sp.
AGATCGTCAAGGACGGCGACGACGCGGTGGTGCGCGTCGAGCTGCCCGGCGTCGACGTCGACAAGGACGTCAACGTCGAGGTCGACAACGGCGCGCTGATCATTAGTGGCGAGCGTGGCGACGAACACAGAGAAGAGAAGAACGGGCGCACGCTGCACGAGATGCGGTACGGCTCGTTCCGCCGTTCGTTCGCGCTGCCATCGAATGTGACTGGCGACGCCATCACCGCCTCCTATGACGCCGGCGTGCTGACGGTACGGGTGGCGGGCGCGTACGCCGGCAGCGAGCCGAAGCGCATCGCGGTCGAAACCAAGTAACGCCACGCGAAGCCCCCGAAACGCTTGGCGCTCGGGGGTTTTCGCTTGCCGTGATCAACGCCAGCGCTGAAGGATCTCCTGCGAGCGCGCCGTCAGCGCACCCTGCCAGAACGGCCCGAAGCTGATCCGCCCGACGCCCAGCGGACCGAACGACGCCGGGTCGTCCTGGTCAGGCAACGCAATCGCGTTCACCGGCAGCGGCAACTCGCTCGTCAGCCGTCGCATGGTCTCCGGTTGGTGGCGCCCGACCGGATACAGCACATCGGCGCCTGCCTCGGCGCATGCCGTCAGCCGGGCGATCGCGCGGTCCATCCGATCGGCATCGTCGCCGTCCTGACGAAGAAACAGGTCGGTGCGCGCATTGATCACGACGTGCACCTCGGCGTCGTCGGCGGCACCCCGCAGCCGGCCCACCAACTCGGCGTGCTCCTCAACCGAACGCAACCGCTTCCCCTCGCTGTGCACGGTGTCCTCCAGGTTGAACCCGACCGCGCCGACGCTGAGCAACCCGTCGATGAGACGTTCCGCCGGTTCGCCGTAACCGGATTCGACGTCGACGGAGACTGGCACGTCGACCGCTGCGGTGATCTGCGCGACGCGGGCCAGCACGTCGTCGAACGTCATGCCCTCGCCGTCGGGCTTGCCGATCGAATCGGCCATCGGGTGGCTGCCGACCGTGAGCGCCGCGAACCCGGCGTCGACGGCAAGCGTCGCCGACCATGCGTCCCACACCGTCGGCAGCACGACGGGATCGCCGGGCCGGTGCAGGTCGAGCAGCGTCGTGGCCCGCTGTTGAAGTTGCTGCTTGTTCGGTCCCACTAGGTAAACCTCCTGATCCGACGGGGTGATGGGCGTCACGCATCCTCCATGCTGTGGTACGCGACTCGTGTCGTACTGTGCTCTTGACACCTTCAGCCCAAGGAAGGACCCCTCGAAGAGGGCCCCAAGAGGAGTAGCAATGTCCAGCTCAGCAGAACTTGCCGAGCTGCATCACCTCATCGGCGGTGTGCGGCGGTGCGCGATGGATTTCAAGGCACGCTACGGTGACAACCCGTCGATGCGCCGCCTTGTCAACGACGCCGACCGGTTGCTCAACGACCTTGAGCGGCTTGACATCGACGCCGCGGAACTGGACCTGGGCCGGGCCGGCCCGAAACAGCAGACGGGAGAAAAGATTCCTGTGCCGGATACGCAGTACGACACCGACTTTTGGCGTGATGTCGACGACGAGGGCGTCGGCGGGCAGTCCGGTACGCGATGAGCGCGCCCACGAAGGACCGGGCAACCGGAGTCTTCTCGCCCACCCGGGCCGAGGTGCCGCAGCGCACGCTGCGTACCGATAAGTGGTGGGCGCAGACCGTCTGGGTCGACCTGGGGTTCGCGGCGTTCGTCATCTACGCGACCGTGCGGGCATTCATGGGCCATTGGGTCCAGTGGTATTGGGTGGCCCAGTACCACTACCTGACGCCGTTCTATTCGCCCTGCGTCAACGACGGGTGCGTGGCGGGATCGAGCCACTTCTGGCCGCAGTTCCTTCCCGACGTGTGGTGGTTGCCGTTCGCCGCGGTGACCCTTCCGTTCCTACTGGCTTTCCGGCTGACGTGCTACTACTACCGCAAGGCCTACTATCGCTCGGTGTGGCAGTCACCACCGGCATGCGCTGTGGCAGAACCACATTCGACGTACACCGGTGAAACCCGATTGCCGCTGATCATTCAGAACGCCCATCGGTATTTCTTTTACGCGGCGTTCTTGATCTCGATCATCAACACCTACGACGCGATCGTGGCGTTCCACTCCGACAAGACAGGCGGCTTCGGCTTCGGCCTCGGCAACATCGTTCTCGTCGTCAACGTCGTGCTGCTGTGGGTCTACACATTGTCATGTCACTCGTGCCGACACATCGTCGGCGGCCGACTCAAGCATTTCTCGAAACATCCAGTGCGGTACTGGTTCTGGACGCAGGTAAGCAGGCTCAACACGCGCCACATGCTCTACGCGTGGATCACACTGGGCACACTGATGATCACCGACTTCTACGTCATGCTGGTGAGCAGCGGGGTCATCAACGATCCGAGATTCATTGGCTGACAGCATTTTAGCGAAATTGCAAGCGGGGATTTTCAATGACTGAAATTGAACGGCACTCCTACGACGTTGTCGTCATCGGCGCGGGCGGATCGGGTCTGCGTGCGGTGATCGAAGCGCGTGAACGCGGCCTCAAGGTCGCGGTGGTGTGCAAGTCGCTGTTCGGCAAGGCGCACACCGTCATGGCCGAGGGCGGCTGTGCGGCGTCGATGGGCAACGCCAATCCAAAAGACAACTGGCAGGTGCACTTCCGCGACACGATGCGCGGCGGGAAGTTCCTGAACAACTGGCGGATGGCCGAACTGCACGCCCGCGAGGCTCCCGATCGGGTGTGGGAGCTGGAGACCTACGGCGCGCTGTTCGACCGCACCAAGGACGGCAAGATCAGCCAGCGCAACTTCGGCGGCCACACGTACGCGCGTCTCGCGCACGTCGGCGACCGCACCGGCCTCGAGATCATCCGGACCATGCAGCAGAAGATCGTCTCGCTGCAGCAAGAGGACAAGGCCGAACTCGGCGATTACGAGGCGCGCATCAAAGTGTTCGCCGAATGCACGATCACCGACCTGATCAAGGACGGGGACCGTATCGCCGGCGCACTGGCATACTGGCGCGAAAGCGGCCGGTTCATCTTGTTCGAGGCCCCGGCCATCGTCATGGCCACCGGCGGAATCGGCAAGTCCTACAAGGTGACATCAAATTCGTGGGAGTACACCGGCGACGGGCACGCGTTGGCGCTGCGCGCCGGCGCGTCGCTGATCAATATGGAGTTCGTTCAGTTCCATCCGACCGGGATGGTGTGGCCGCCGAGCGTCAAGGGCATCCTCGTCACCGAGGGCGTGCGCGGCGACGGCGGAGTGCTGAAGAACTCCGAAGGCAAGCGGTTCATGTTCGACTACATCCCTTCGGTGTTCAAGGGTCAGTACGCCGAAACCGAAGAGGAAGCCGACCAGTGGCTCAAGGACAACGACTCCGCGCGACGCACACCTGATCTGCTCCCGCGCGACGAGGTTGCCCGTGCGATCAACTCGGAAGTGAAGTCGGGCCGCGGCACCCCGCACGGCGGTGTCTACCTGGACATCGCGTCGCGGCTGACGCAGGCCGAGATCCTGCGGCGGCTGCCGTCGATGTACCACCAGTTTATGGAGCTCGCCGAAGTCGACATCACCAAGGAGCCAATGGAAGTCGGCCCGACGTGCCACTACGTGATGGGCGGCATCGAGGTCGACCCGGACACGGGCGCGGCGACGGTGCCCGGCCTGTTTGCGGCGGGCGAGTGTTCCGGCGGGATGCACGGGTCGAACCGTCTGGGCGGCAACTCGCTGTCGGACCTCCTTGTGTTCGGCCGCCGCGCAGGGCTGGGCGCCGCCGATTACGTGCGCGCGCTGAAGGATCGCCCGGCGATCAGCGACCAAGAGGTCGACGCGGCCGCGAAGCGGGCGTTGGCGCCCTTCGACGGACCGTCTGATGGGGCCACGCCCGAGAACCCGTACACACTGCAACTCGACCTGCAGGACACGATGAACGAGCTCGTCGGCATCATCCGCAAGGCCGACGAAATCAGCGCTGCGCTAACGAAATTGGACGAGCTGCGCGAGCGGTTCAAGAACCTGCAAGTCGAAGGGCATCGTCAGTTCAACCCCGGCTGGCACCTGGCCGTCGACCTGCGCAACATGCTGCTGGTCAGCGAATGCGTCGCCAAAGCGGCGCTCGAGCGCACCGAGAGCCGCGGCGGCCACACGCGCGACGACCATCCGTCGATGGAGGCCAAGTGGCGCAAGACGCTGTTGGTGTGCCGCGCCGAAGGCGGTGACGCCGTCGTGCCCAACATCACCGTGACGCCGGAGCAGCAGGTGCCGATGCGCGAAGATCTGTTGGAGCTCTTCGAGATTGACGAACTCGAGAAGTACTTCACCGACGAGGAGCTGGCCGACCACCCGGGACGGAGAGCGTAATGGCTTACAACGCGACGATGCGGGTCTGGCGCGGCGACAACTCCAGCGGCGGCCTGCACGACTTCACCGTCGAGGTGAACGAGGGCGAGGTGGTGCTCGACATCATTCATCGCCTGCAGCAGACGCAGGCCCCGGATCTCGCCGTGCGCTGGAACTGCAAGGCGGGCAAGTGCGGATCTTGCTCGGCTGAGATCAACGGCCGGCCGAAGCTGATGTGCATGACGCGGATGTCGACGTTCGGCGAGGACGAAGTCGTCACCGTCACGCCGCTGCGGACGTTCCCGGTGATCCGCGACCTCGTCACCGACGTGTCGTTCAACTACGAGAAGGCGCGCGAGATCCCGTCGTTCACCCCACCGAAGGACTTGCAGCCCGGCGAGTACCGGATGCAGCAGGAGGACGTGACCCGCAGCCAGGAGTTCCGCAAGTGCATCGAGTGCTTCCTGTGCCAGGACACCTGTCACGTGATCCGCGACCACGAGGAAAACAAGGAGGCGTTCGCCGGCCCTCGGTACCTGATGCGGATCGCCGAGCTCGAGATGCACCCGCTCGACACGCTCGACCGGCGCAACCAAGCGCAGGAGGAGCACGGCCTCGGCTTCTGCAACATCACCAGGTGCTGCACCGAGGTCTGTCCGGAACACATCAAGATCACCGACAACGCACTCATCCCGATGAAGGAGCGGGTGGTCGACCGCAAGTACGACCCCGTGGTGTGGCTCGGCGACAAGCTCTTCCGGCGCAGGTAAGGACGATTTGCCGCGACGCACGTAGAAGCCCTCGGAACCTGGCGAATCCGGGGGCTTTCGCGTCGGCGTCACCATATCTTCCGCGCACGTCAGCGCCTTTTGTTACCTCTGGGTGGCGGTCCGGCCAACCCGGTTGTTAGTTAGCTCACAAAGGAATTTGCGAATAAGTTACCGGGCGGTATAGTTGAAGCAGTTACTGGTGGGTAACTTAGCAGAAAGTACCCAACCACTGTGGCGCTCTCAACGAGGAGGAATGGTGAGCCACTACAAGAGCAACGTCCGTGACCAGGAGTTCAACCTTTTCGAAGTTTTAGGCGTTGACAAGGCACTTGGTCAGGGCGATTACGCCGAGCTCGATCCCGACACCGCCAGCGAGATGCTGGCCGAGATGGCCCGGCTCGCCGAAGGTCCGCTTGCGGAGTCGTTCGCAGAAGCCGACCGCAACCCCCCTGTTTTCGATCCAAAGACGCACTCGGTGGCGCTGCCCGAGGCGTTCAAGAAGTCCGTTCGCGCGCTGCTCGAAGGGGGCTGGGACAAAGTCGGCCTCGTCGAGGAGCTCGGCGGCATGCCGATGCCCCGTGCGCTGCAGTGGGCGCTGATCGAGCACATCCTCGGCGCCAACCCGGCGGCTTACATGTACGCGATGGGCGCCGGCATGGCGCAGATCCTGCACAACCTCGGCACCGAGGAGCAGAAGAAGTGGGCGGAGCTGGCTGCCGAGCGCGGCTGGACCGCGACCATGGTGCTCACCGAGCCGGACGCCGGTTCCGACGTAGGCGCCGGCCGCACCAAGGCGATCAAGCAGGAGGACGGCTCCTGGCACATCGACGGCGTCAAGCGCTTCATCACCTCCGGTGACGCCGACGACCTCGGCGAGAACATCCTGCACATGGTGTTGGCCCGCCCAGAGGGCGCTGGCCCGGGCACGAAGGGTCTGTCGCTGTTCTTCGTTCCGAAGTTCCTGTTCGACCCGCAAACCGGTGAGCCCGGCGAGCGTAACGGCGTGTTTGTGAGCAACGTCGAGCACAAGATGGGCCTCAAGGTATCCGCCACCTGTGAGCTGTCCTTGGGTCAGCACGGCATTCCGGCCAAGGGCTGGCTTGTCGGCGAGGTGCACGAGGGCATCGCGCAGATGTTCGATGTCATCGAGCAGGCGCGAATGATGGTGGGCACCAAGGCGATTGCCACCCTGTCGACGGGTTACCTGAATGCGCTGGCCTACGCCAAGGACCGCACCCAGGGCGCCGACATGACGCAGATGATGGACAAGACTGCGCCGCGCGTGTCGATCATGCATCACCCCGACGTACGCCGGTCGCTGATGACCCAGAAGGCCTACGCCGAGGGACTGCGTGCGATGTACCTCTACACGGCTACCTATCAGGACTCCGCCGTCGCGAAAGCCGTCCACGATGTTGACGCCGATCTGGCGGTGAAGGTCAACGACCTGCTGCTGCCGGTGGTCAAGGGCGTGGGCTCGGAGCAGGCGTACGCGAAGCTGACCGAGAGCTTGCAGACGTTCGGCGGCTCGGGCTTCCTGCAGGACTACCCGATCGAGCAGTACATCCGCGACGCGAAGATCGACTCGCTGTACGAGGGCACCACCGCCATTCAGGCGCAGGACTTCTTCTTCCGGAAGATCGTGCGCGACAAGGGGGTTGCGCTCGCGCACGTCGCGGGCGAGATCGAGCAGTTCGTCACGAACGAAGGCGGCAACGGCCGGATGAAGGCCGAGCGTGCCTTGTTGGAGACCGCGCTGCAAGACGTCCAGGCCATGGCCGCGTCGCTGACCGGCTACCTGATGGCCGCGCAGGATGATGCGGCGAGCGTCTACAAGGTCGGCCTCGGCTCGGTGCGGTTCCTGATGTCGGTGGGCGATCTGCTCATCGGCTGGTTGCTGCAGAAGCAGGCCGCCGTCGCCATCGAGAAACTCGACGCCGGCGCGTCGGGCTCGGATCGCGACTTCTATGAGGGCAAGATCGCGGTGGCGTCGTTCTTCGCGAAGAACATGCTGCCGCTGCTGACCAGCACGCGCACTGTGCTGGAGAACATCGACAACGACGTGATGGAGATCCCCGAAGCGGCCTTCTGATCCGCCACTTCGACGTCGGCGTTCCCGTCGCCGAGATTGACGTTTCGTCGAAGAAGTACGAGAAGTGGGCTGCAAAACGTCGATCTCGGCGAAGCGACGCCAGGCATTACCCGCGAAAGCCCCCGATTCCATTGCGGAACGGGGGCTTTCGCGTCTGCTGACGATAAAAGGCGGGTTCGGGGTGACAATCGAGGGCGTCTGTGCATCCTGCGCCGCCGGCTTTCACCTCGTCTGAACCGGCTGTTCGGATCGGTCAACCCCGAACCCGTCGTGAGGACGATAGTAGTCCTGCAATCAGCCCGTCGCCAGAGCGAAATCTGCGCTCTCCGGCCCGAGCGTTTCATCGAAAAGTTCGCCCCCGCTACGCTCGTACGTCCTGGCCGGCGGCGCGTTCGACGTCGAGCAACTGCTCGCCGCGGCGTTCGGCGTCGTAGGCTTTGCGGCCGCCGCGCAGCCCGAACAGCCGCTTCGACACCAGCAGGTAGACCACGGCGACGACATTGATCGCGAAGGTCAGCAGGCGAGTCACTGTGATGCCTTTGGCCAGGTCGTGGATCTCTAACGGTAAAAAGATCGCCGTGGCCACCACCGCGAAGTATTCACCCCAGCGCTTCAGCAGCCACAAGCCAACCCCTTCGGCGAGCTCGAGCACCGCGTAGGCCGTCAGAACCCAGATGAGCAGGGTAAGAGTGGACGGTTTGGCGGCCAACGCCTTTTCCAGCTCATGAACTACTCCCATCTGATCGACCTTGAAGCCGGAGGCGCGCAACAGCGGCAGGTCGCGATCCAGGCTCGCCTGAATCGATCCGTGCGCGCCGCGGAACTTCCACACCGCCCACGCAGCGAGGCCGAGCAGCGCCGAGCAGCACTGCGCGGACCCAGCGCTCAATCGCCAGCGCGCGCACGATGATCGCCTGCCGTAAGGCCTTGCCACGCAAGACCATCGGCGCATCTTGGGCGGGGCCGCGGCCCTGCGGCGCACCGAGCGTGAACTCACCACACCGCAGACAACGCCACACCTCGCCTTCGCCGGTGCTGCCGCTCAGCTTCGCGGCGAGCGCGGGGTCGTCGGGCGCGTAGGTCACATGGCCGCGGCGACCGCAGGTGCGAAGCTCCCACCGGTCGACACCGCGCTGGCGTTGCATATCCGGTCGCTCTCCTCACTGGTCATGTCGACCCCATCGTCCCGGACGATGGCGAAGACGACCAAGGCGGCGCAGACAAATGAACCGCCGCTGGCCCCCCTCTCGCCAGCGACGGTTCGCCCCTTTCGGGATACCTCGGTAGTAGAGGTACCCCGTGTTGTCGTCGGGTCGGGGGGTCAGACGGCAACACGGGGCTACCCGGTTATCGGCACTGACGGCCTGGGCGTTACACGCCGAGGCGAAGTTTTTCGGATCGGGCCGTCAGGCTTCCAGGATCGCGGTGACGCCCTGTCCGCCCGCGGCGCAGATGGACACCAGACCGCGCACAGATTCGCCCGATTCCTTCTTCTTCTCTGCTAGCTGCTTCGCCAACTGCGCGACGATGCGTCCGCCGGTGGCCGCGAACGGGTGTCCCGCGGCGATCGACGAGCCATTGACGTTCAGCTTGGAGCGGTCGATCGACCCGAGCGCCGCATCGAGGCCAAGTCGCTCTTTGCAGTACTCCTCCGACTCCCACGCCTGCAGATGGCACAGCACTACCGACGCGAACGCCTCGTGAATCTCGTAGAAGTCGAAGTCCTGCAGGCTCAACCCGTTTCGGGCCAGCAGCCGCGGCACTGCGTACGTCGGCGCCATCAACAGACCGTCGGGACCGTTGACGTAGTCGACCGCCGCGGTCTCGGCGTCGACGAAGTAGGCCAGCGGCTCGATGGCGTGCTGCTTGGCCCACTCCTCGCTGGCAAGCAGCGCCACAGACGCGCCGTCAGTCAGCGGCGTCGAATTGCCCGCTGTCATCGTCGCGTCACCGGCCTTCACCCCGAAGACCGGTTTCAGCTTGGCCAGCTTCTCCGCCGACGAGTCCGCCCGCAGATTGTTGTCCCGGTACAGGCCGAGGAACGGTGTCACCAAGTCGTCGAAGAACCCGCGGTCGTAGGCGGCGCTCATGTTGCGGTGGCTGGCCGCGGCGAGCTCGTCCTGGTCCACCCGCTTGATGCCCATCTGCTTGGCGGTGATCGCCTGGTGCTCTCCCATCGACAGCCCGGTGCGCGGCTCGCTGTTGACGGGGATTTCGACGCCGACCGTCGCCGGAAGCTTGCCGACCAGCTTGAGCCGGTCCACGTTCGACTTCGCGCGCCGCAGCCCGAGCAGCGTGCGTCGCAAGTTGTCGCCGAAGGCAATCGGGGCGTCCGACGTCGTGTCCACTCCGCCAGCCGCGGCCACCTCGTAGCGGCCCGAGGCGATGCCGTCCGCCGCGGCGATCGTCGCCTGCAGGCCGGTGCCGCACGCCTGCTGCAGGTCGAACGCCGGCGTGTACGACGACAGCGCGCTGCCCAGCACGCACTCGCGCATCAGGTTGAAGTCGCGGCTGTGCTTGAGCACTGCGCCGCCGATCACCGCACCCAGCCGCTCACCCTTCAGGTCGAAGCGGTCGACGAGCCCGCCCAGCGCGGCAGTGAACATGTCTTGGTTGGACGCTTCGGCGTACGCCCCGTCAGACCGCGCGAACGGGATCCGATTGCCCCCCAGCACCGCCACTCGCCGACTGGTTTTTTTGGTCGCCACGTTTGCCTCCATGCTCGCTCGGGCTATGAATACCCCATAGTAAACATCCTCCTTACTGCGGAGTAAGTTCGTGCTGACTCCCCACATGAAAGGCAGTTCCGTGGCTTCCGATCTGCTCTCCCAAGTCGTCAATTCGGCACCTGGGTCGTTCTTGGCCAAGCAGCTGGGCATCCCGCAGCCCGAGCCGCTGCGCCGCTACAAAGCGGGTGAGCCGCCGCTGGCCGGGCCGCTGCTGATCGGCGGCGAGGGTCGTGTCGTCGAGCCGCTGCGCAGCGCGCTGGCAGAGGACTACGAACTCGTCCGCAACAACATCGGCGGCCGCTGGGCCGACTCCTTCGGCGGCATAGTGTTCGACGCCACCGGCATCACCGATCCGCACGGCCTGACCGCGCTTCACGAGTTCTTCACCCCCCTGCTGCGCAACGTCGGCCACTCGGCCCGCCTCGTCGTCGTCGGCACCACACCCGACGCGACCGGGGGCGTCGACGAGCACATCGCCCAGCGTGCGCTGGAGGGTTTCACCCGCTCGCTGGCCAAAGAAGTGCGCAATGGGGCGACGGTGCAGCTGGTCTACTTGGCGCCCGACGCGAAGCCGGCTGCGACCGGCATCGAGTCGACGATGCGGTTCCTGCTGTCCGGCAAATCGGCGTACGTCGACGGTCAGGTGTTCTACATCGGCGCCGCCGACTCGACCCCGCCCGGCGACTGGGACAAGCCACTCGACGGCAAGGTCGCCGTCGTCACGGGCGCGGCTCGCGGGATCGGCGCGACGATCGCGGAGGTGTTCGCGCGTGACGGCGCCAAGGTGATCGCCGTGGACGTGGAAAGCGCCGCCGAGCCGCTCGGCGTCACGGCGACCAAGGTGGGCGGGACGGCTTTGACGTTGGACGTCACCGCCGACGACGCCGTCGACCGGATCACCGAGCACCTGCGCGACCACTACAACGGGCGCGCCGACGTCCTGGTCAACAACGCGGGCATCACCCGCGACAAGCTCCTGGCCAACATGGACGACGCCCGCTGGAACTCGGTGATGGCGGTGAATCTGTTTGCGCCACAGCGGCTTACCCAGGGTCTGGTCGACAACGGATCGATCGGTGAGGGCGGCCGGGTGGTCGGCATGTCGTCGATGGCCGGTATCGCCGGCAACCGCGGGCAGACCAACTATGCGACGACGAAGGCCGGCATGATCGGCATCACGCAGGCGCTCGCGCCGGTCCTCTACGACAAGGGCATCACGATCAATGCCGTCGCGCCGGGGTTCATCGAGACCAAGATGACCGAGGCAATTCCGTTCGCCACCCGTGAAGTGGGCCGCCGATTGAACTCGCTGTACCAGGGCGGGCAGCCCGTCGACGTCGCCGAGACCATCGCCTACTTCGCCAGCCCAGCCTCGAATGCGGTGACGGGCAACGTGATTCGGGTTTGCGGCCAAGCGATGCTGGGAGCGTGACATGGGTGTCGAGACCACCGACCGGCCCAGCGGCCTGCGCAACCTCGTCCGCGCCGCGGCCGGCGCGCTGCCGTTCATTCCCCGCGGCAACGATCTGCCGGACCGCACCCTCAAGGTCGAGGGGCTGGAGATCGACCGGTCCAATGTCGCGCAATACGCAGCCGTCACCGGACTGACCTTCGGCGACCACGTACCCGTCACCTATCCGTTCGCGCTGACATTCCCGGTGGTGATGTCATTGGTCACCGGCTTCGACTTCCCTTTCGCCGCAATGGGTTCGGTGCACACAGAGAACAAGATCACGCAGTATCGGCCGATTGCGGTCACCGATACCGTGGACGTCAAGGTGCATGCCGAGAACCTTCGAGAACACCGCCGCGGGCTGCTGGTCGATGTGATCACCGACGTTAACGTTGGCAACGACCCTGCCTGGCATCAGGTGACGACGTTCCTGCACCAGCAGCGCACCAGCCTGTCCGACGAGCCGAAGCCGCCGCCGCAAAAGCAGCCGAAACTCCCGCCGCCCAACGGGATTCTGAGCATCAGCGCCGGGCAGATCCGCCGCTACGCGTCCATCGGCGGTGACCATAACCCGATCCACACCAATCCCGTCGCGGCGAAGCTGTTCGGCTTCCCAACCGTGATAGCGCACGGAATGTTCACCGCTGCAGCCGTTCTGAAGACGATCGAAGGTCAGCTTCCCGAGGCGCTGGAGTACTCGGTGCGGTTCGGCAAGCCGGTGGTGTTGCCCGCCAAGGCGAGCCTCTACGTCTCGCGCGATGCCGAGGGCTGGGAGCTGGCGCTTCGCGACTCGAAAGGCAAACCGCACCTGACGGGAACGATCAAGGGGCTTTGAGTTTGCGCCGACACTACGGAATATGACGGATTTTGCCGGATTTTCGTCACATTCCGTAGTCTCGACGCTCGAGGTCGCGCCTAGCTCGCCGCGGCGTCCTCGTCGGCTGGGCGTCCGCGCAGGCCGCGCCAGAACAGATTTATCATCAGCTCGGTGGCTTCGTTGACGTCGGCCTCGCTTGTGCTGACGCGCGTCGCGATCGCCTCGCCCGCGCCCACCAATGCGATGGCCATCATGTGAAAGTCCGTGTCGGGCTCGGGATTTCGCGTCCCGGATTGCAATAGCCGAGCCACCAGATCGATGATCCGCTCGCGGCCCTCGCGGACCGTGTTGGCGAAAGTCTGGGAGCTGGTGGCCTGGGCGTAGAGCACGATCCATGACGCGCGGTTGGCATCGATGTAGTTCAGGAACGACAGAACTGCGTTGCGCAACAAGTCCTTTGGGCTCTGCTTCAAGTCGATGTCGGCACGCACCGCTTCGATGAACCGGCTCAGCTCACGGTTCAAGCAGGCGCCGAACAGCTCTTCTTTGGAGCCGTAGTACAGATACAGCATCGGCTTGGAGATCTCCGCCTCGGCGGCGATCGCGTCCATCGACGTCTCGTGATAGCCGTTGCGTGAGAACATTTGCACGGCCGCGTCCAGCATCTGTTGCTCACGCACTGCGCGCGGCAAGCGCTTGGTGCCACCCGCCATCGTCAGTCCTCGAGTCCTTGTGCCGGCAGTCGCTATCTGACTCCAGCGTAGGCAACGAGCGGGGTCAGTGCGCCCCACATTGCCGGTTAGGGGGCTTCATGTGCGCCACCCGGAGCAGGCTGTCGTTGATGCGCTGCTCTGTGAGTTCGTTGGCTTTGACCGCGTTCTCCAGGCGATCGAGTACCGCGGGCACCTCGTTGGTGGTCACCCACAGTGCGACGTCCGCGCCCGCCTGCAGCGCTTTGAGCACAGCGTCGGAAACGCCGTAGGTGTCGCTGATCGCCTTCATGCTCGACAAGTCGTCCGTGAACACGACGCCGCCGAACGGCGTGCCGCCGTAATCCCCGTCGCGCAGAAGCTTGTACGCCGCCGGGCTCAAGCTGGCGGGCTGGCCGTCGGTGAGACCAGGCACGTCCAGGTGACCGACCATCACCGCGACGGGCTGCTGCGTTGTCAGCGATTGGTACGGGATCAGGTCGTCCTGCTTCAGCTGGGACAACGGCGGCGTCGTCACCGATCCCGTATGCGAGTCCGCCGACCCCAGCCCGTGGCCGTGGCCCGGGAAGTGTTTGAGCACCGGCAGCACGCCGGCGTCACGCAAGCCCTGCGCAAAAGCGCCCGCATACTTGATCACCGTCTGCGGGTCGTTACTGAACGAGCGATCGCCGATTACGGCGTCGTCATCCTCGTTGCTGACGTCGACGACCGGTGCGAAATCGATTGTGACGCCTAGGTTTTTCATCGCGTCGCCGCGTTGCTTGGCAAGGTCGTGCACCTGTTGCGTCGTCATGGTTTTCGCCATCTCGCGCGCCGACGGTGCGGCATCGATCACCGACTTCAGTCGATCGACGCGGCCACCCTCTTCGTCGACGCTGACCGCCGCGGGCAACAGCCCACCCGACGTCGTGATCTCCGGCAGCGACTTCAGCATCGACAGGTCGGTCCAGCTTCCGATGAAAATTCCGCCGACGTGGTACTTGGCGACGACGTTGCGAGCGTCGTCGGCGCCCGTCACGCCGACCATCAGCAGCTGAGCCAGCTTCTCGCGCACCGGCATCTTCAGCAGTTCGTCGTCACCGCAGACCGGCGGGGCGGGCGGCGGCAGCGGCGTGTTCGCGGTCGACGTCGCGCCGCCTTCGCGCGATGACGTCGACGACGAACCTCGGTGCTTGAACCAATAGACCCCGGCCGCCGCAACGCCGCCGATCACCACGAGAGCCACGGCGATCTGCAGCCACTGCAGGTAGCGTCGCCGCTCGCTGTTCGATGGCATCGCCGGATAGTACCCAGCGCAGGACACCGCAGATCGTCGGCGCAGCCAAGTTGGTCTGCTACCTTGACGACAACGCCGCCCTGACGAGGATGGCGCGCGACGACGCCCAGAAAGGATTCATACGTGATCCATCACGCCGTGACACCTTGGGCCGTCGCGATCTTCGTCATCTTGATCGTCATCGGCGCGGGCGCCGCCTACTGGTACGCCTTCCGGGTGCCCGCGCGCCGCCACGTCACGATCCCGATCGCAAACTCGGTACTCGTCGGGCTGCTGCTCGGCGCCGCCGCGATCTTCGGCGTGACGCTGATGGTGCAGCAAGACACCAAGCCGACGCTGCCGGCCAATGACGGCTCAACAATCCTCAACCGGGTCGAGTACGGCGACCGAAGCTAGCCTCGGCGCACCTCTTTCACGGCGCTGGCTGTGGGCCGTCGGGTCCGCCGCGCTGATCCTGTGCTTCGCGCAGGCGCCGGGCCTGACTTCACCCGACACCAAGCTCGACCTGACCGCCAACCCGCTGCGGTTCCTCGCCCGCGCCACCAACCTCTGGAGCAGCGAACTGCCGTTCGGCCAGACCCAGAACCAGGCCTACGGCTACCTGTTCCCACACGGGGCGTACTTCTTGCTCGGCCACGTCCTCGGCCTGCCCGGCTGGGTGACCCAGCGGCTGTGGTGGGCGCTGCTTCTCACCGTCGGCTTTTGGGGTCTGCTGCGTGTCGCGGAAGTCCTGGGGATTGGGACCACCACCTCGCGGGTGATCGCCGCGGTCGCGTTCGCGTTGTCGCCGCGGGTGCTGACGACGCTGGGGTCGATCTCGTCGGAAACGCTGCCGATGATGCTGGCTCCCTGGGTGCTGCTACCGGTGATCCTGGCACTGCGCGGTCAACACAACGTGCGCGTGATGGCAGCACGGGCCGCCGGTGCGGTCGCGCTGATGGGCGCCGTGAACGCCGTTGCGACGCTCACCGGCTGCTTGGCCGCCGTCATCTGGTGGGCCTGCCATCGCCCGAACCGGCTGTGGTGGCGCTTCACCGCCTGGTGGGCGGGCTGCCTCGTCCTGGCGACGCTGTGGTGGCTGGTCGCGCTGGTGCTTCTCGGCAAGGTCAGCCCGCCGTTCCTCGACTACATCGAATCCTCCGGCGTCACGACCCAGTGGGTCTCGCTGACCGAGGTGCTGCGCGGCACCGACAGCTGGACACCGTTCGTCGCCCCCGCCGCCACGGCCGGCTCCTCTCTGGTCACCAGCTCGGTGGCGATCCTGGCCACCACGCTGGTCGCCGCGGGCGGGTTGGCCGGGCTGGCTCTGAGGTCGATGCCGTCGCGCGGCCGGCTCATCGTCACGCTGCTGGTGGGGCTCGTGCTGCTCGGGGCGGGCTACTCCGGCGGCCTCGGGTCACCCGTCGCGCACGAGGTGCAGGCCTTCTTGGACGCGGCCGGTGCCCCGCTGCGCAACGTGCACAAGCTCGAACCGCTGATCCGCCTGCCGCTGGTGCTCGGGCTGGCGCATCTGCTCGGCCGCGTGTCGCTGCCCGGCACTGCGCCGCGGCGCGTCTGGGTGCACGCGTTCGCTCATCCCGAGCGCGACAAACGCGTTGCCGTCGCGATCGTCGTGCTCGCCGCGCTGGCTGTCAGCACCTCGCTCGCCTGGACCGGCCGGCTCACGCCGCCTGGCGCGTTCAGCGCGATCCCGCAGTACTGGCACGACGCGGCCGACTGGCTCGACGAACACAATGCAAACGGCCCGACTCCCGGCAGAGTGCTCGTGATGCCCGGCTCGCCGTTCGCGACGCAGGTGTGGGGCACCAGCCACGACGAACCCCTGCAGGTGCTCGGCAAGAGCCCGTGGGGCGTGCGCGACTCCGTGCCGCTGACCCCGGCGGCGACGATTCGCGCGCTCGACTCGGTGCAACGGCTGCTGGCGGACGGTCAGCCGTCTGACGGGCTCGCGGATATCCTTGCGCAGCAGGGGATTTCGTACGTCGTCGTGCGCAACGATCTGGACCCCGATACGTCCCGCTCCGCGCGGCCGATCCTCGTGCACCGCGCGGTCACCGGATCACCCGGACTCACGAAGGTCGCGCAGTTCGGTGACCCCGTTGGTGCCGGCTCGGTGTCGGGGTTCATCGCCGACAGCGACCTACGGCCGCAGTATCCGGCGATCGAGATCTACCGGGTCGATGGCGAAACCAACCCCGGAGCCGCAGGGCCGGCGACATTCAACCCCGGCGCACCGTATTTCGCTGCAATCGACGCGCTACCCCGCGTCGACGGCGGGCCCGAGGCGCTGTTGCGACTCGACCAGCGGCGCAGACTGCAGGGCCAACCGCCGCTGGGGCCAGCGCTGCTGACCGCCGACGCGCAGCGAGCCGGCCTGCCTGCTCCGCTCGTGACGATCACCGACACCCCAATGGTGCGCGAAACCGACTACGGCCGGGTAGACGACCATTCGTCGGCGGTTCGCGCTCCCGGGGATACGCGGCACACGTTCAACCGGGTGCCCGACTACCCCTCCGACGCTGTGCCCGTCTACGGCGCATGGGTGGGCGGACGCCTGACCGCATCGAGCTCGTCGGCCGATTCCACTGCCCTGCCGAATGTTTCACCCGCCACCGGTCCCGCTGCCGCCATCGACGGCGACCCGGCGACGAGTTGGGTGTCCAACGCGCTGCAGTCCGCGGTCGGCCAGTGGCTGCAGGTGGATTTCGACAACCCGATCACCAACGCGACGATCACGCTCACCCCCAGTGCGACGGCTGTCGGCGCACAAGTCCGCAAGATCGAGATCTCGACGGTCAACGGCACCACCACCATTCGATACGACAAGCCCGGACAGCCCCTTTCGGCGGCACTGCCCTACGGCGAGAC
>DASRFZ010000080.1:0-4983 GCA_035651275.1 Mycobacterium sp.
TGGCCTCGGGGTACCGGTGGACTACTGTGGGTCCGCTGGCGCGCTCGACGACGTCGGCGTGTTCTGCGCCGAAGCCGGCCGCGCGCTGTGCCCGACCCTTGTGCACAGCACGCTTCTCGCCACGTTCGCGATCAACACGTCCGGCACCGAGGCGCAGCGCGAGCGGTGGCTGCCACCACTCACCTCGGGTGTGCTCCGGGCGACGACCGCGCTGTGGAACCCACGCGACGCCGCCGTGGTCACGCCGGTGCTGCGGGCCGAATCAGGCGCCGTCGGGTGGCGGGTGGGCGGCGCAGCCGACTTCGTGCTCGACGCCGATCTCGCCGACGTGATCGTCGTACCAGCCTCTGTTGCCTCCGGCAAAGCGATGGGTTTCGTTGTCGCACTAGATGATCCGAGCGTCACACTGGAGCCCCTTGCGATGATGGGCGGGTACCAGGCATTCCGCGTGACTTTCGACAACACCGCTGCTGACCCCGCGGCCACATTCGACACCGAGGCGTTGCGACGGGTCGGCAACGCCTGGGTGTCGCTTCTGTCGCTCGATCTCGTCGGCGTCGGGGAGGGGGTGCTCGCGCGGACTGTCGAGTACACCACGCTGCGTCATCAATTCGGGCGGCCCATCGCCTCGTTTCAGGCGGCCCAACACCTCGTCGCCAACATGCACATCGCGTTGAGCGCAGCCAGGCTGGCCGCCCGCTCGGGGATATTCTGGATCGCCAAGGGCCGCCTTGCGATTCGCGAGACCGCGGTGGCCAGAATGCAAGCTGCCACGGCGGCGAAGCTGATCACCCTCGACGCGCATCAGCTCCACGGAGGGATGGGATACGTCACCGAGACTGATCTGCACCTGTGGTCCGAGCGCGCACGGGTGCTGTCGACGCTCGGCGGCGGGGCCGACGTGGCCGCCGGCTGGCTGGAGGACGAGATGGGGTTGACCGGAAGGGGCACGGAGTGCCAGCCGACAGCCTGATCGATCCGGAATCCTCGGCGCGGGTAGGCACTGTCGCGGCCACCGCGACGGGCGAGGTGAACCGTCGGGACTGGCAACGATGGGCGGCCGCCGTCGGAGATCACAACCCACTGTGGTTCGACGCCGACTACGCCCGCGCACACGGCTACCGGGACGCCATCTGCCCGCCGCTGTATCTGCAGTACTCGGTGCTCGGCGTGACAGCGCTTGCCGATCTTCGTCCCGACGGCTCCTCGGGAGCCGTGTCCGGTGGTCTCGCGTTTCCGAAGGCGCCACGGCGAATGGCCGGCGGCGAGAGCACGACTTTTCACCTGCCGGCATACCACCGCGACGAGATCTCGATGGTCCGAACCATCGAGTCGATCGACGAAAAGCAGGGGCGTTCAGGCAAATTCGTGCTCGTCACCTGGCACACCGTTTACCACAACCAGCACCGGGAACTGGTGGCAGAAGCCCGCACGTCGATGATCGCAAGGCGCTGAGGAACTGTATGCAGCAGTTGCTCTACGACGAGGTCGAAGCCGGGGACGAGGTGCCGCCGCTGGTTGTCACCGTCGACGAGACGCAGATGTTCTTCTTCAGCGCGGCAACGTATAACGGCCACCGCATCCACTACGACAAGGAGTGGGCGCGTGATCGCGAGGGCTACGACGACGTGTTGGTGCAGGGACCACTGCAGGCTGCGCTGCTGGCCCGCGCGCTCACCGACTGGATCGGCGGGGCCGGCCGACTCGTCACGTTTTCGGTGCAGAACCGCGCAATCGCGCTTCCCGGCCAGCCGCTGCGCTTCGGGGGAACAGTCACCGGCAAGCGACTGGCCGACGGGGTCGGCTTGGTCGACCTCGACATCGCCGCGCGCCGCGGCGACACGGTGCTGATGCCCGGAACAGCCACCGTCGGACTGCCGTTGCGGGCTCCGCACTGATGAAGCTCGGCGGAAGTGCCGCGATCGTCGGCATCACCGAACTGCCCGCCCAGCGACGGCAGACGCGGCCCGAGATGTTCACCGTTGATCAGTACGCCGCGCTGGCGAAAGCGGTGATCGACGATGCCGGGTTGGACCCCTCCAGTGTCACCGGATTGCTCTGCCACGGACTCGCCGAGTCCGACATGTTTGTGCCCGCAACGCTTTCCGAGTACCTCGGACTACCGCTGAACTTCGGTGAACGCGTGGACCTCGGCGGCGCGACATCGGCGGGCATGATTTGGCGCGCGGCCGTCGCTGTGGAGCTGGGACTCTGCGACGCCGTGCTGGCCGTGGTGCCCGGGTCCACTCAGCTGCCTCGATCCGAGCGCCGCCCAGCGCAGGCCGCCACGTGGTACGGCGCGTCGAGCAACAACTTCGGCTCGCCGCAGGCCGAATTCGAGATTCCGTACGGCAACGTCGGACAGAACGCTCCCTACGCGCAGATCGCCCAGCGCTACGCGGCGCAATACTCTTATGACCCGAGCGCGCTCGCGAAAATCGCGGTGTCACAACGCACCAACGCGTGCGCACATCCGGGTGCGGTCTTCCACGGCACGCCGCTGACGGCGGCCGACGTGTTGGACAGCCCGATGATCGCCGACCCGATCCACATGCTCGAGACCGTGATGCGGGTGCAAGGCGGGGCCGGTGTGCTGATCGCGAACGCCGACCTGGCCCGTCGCGCACGCCACCGTCCGGTGTGGATCGCGGGCTTCGGTGAGCGCATCTGCTTCAAGACGCCGACCTATGCCGCCGACCTGATGACGACACCGATCGCCGACGCCGCCGAGCGCGCGTTCGCCATGGCGGGACTCACCCGCGACGACGTAGACGTCGCGTCGATCTATGACTGCTACACGATCACAGTGCTGATGACGTTGGAGCACGCGGGATTCTGCGCCAAGGGCGATGGCATGGCGTGGCTGACCGAGCACGACCTCACCTACCGCGGCGACTTTCCGCTCAACACCGCTGGCGGCCAACTGTCGTTCGGTCAGGCGGGAATTGCCGGCGGGATGCACCACGTCGTCGACGCCGCCCGTCAGGTGATGGGCCGAGCCGCTGAGGCCCAAGTCGCGGACTGCGACGTGGCATTCGTCGCGGGCACGGGCGGCATCATGAGCGAGCAGGTCGCGTTACTGCTGAGGGGCGACTGACATGGCCGAGCCACTGCCGGTACCTGAACCGACGCCTGTCTCACGCCCGTTCTGGGAGGCGTTGCGGCAGAGGCGGATCGTGATTCAGTACTCGCCGTCGTCGGGCAGCTATGTGTTTTACCCGCGCACGCTTGCGCCCGGCACTCTAACCGACGACCTGGAATGGCGCGAAATCCCCGGCGCGGGAACGCTGTACACGTACACGGTCGCGCGCAGGCCGACGGGTCCGCCGTGGGCGGAGGCGGTGCCGCAGCTGTTGGCAGTCGTGCAATGGGACGTCGGGCCTCGCGTCAGCACCGAGCTCGTCGACGTCGAACCCGCCGCTGTCCGGATCGGCATGCGGGTGGCACCGGTTTTCTGCGACATTCCGGGAACGTCGGTCACGCTCCTGCGCTACCGTCCGGAGTCGCCGTGAGTGCGCCGGTCGAAACCGTTCAGGAACTGTTGCGGCGCCGGATGTTCGACGACTCCGTCGCGCTCGTCCACGGCGACCGAACGTGGACGTGGCGTGAGTATCTTGCCGAGGCGTCCGCAGAGGCGTCAGCACTCATTACGCGCGCCGACTCGGCGCGTCCGCTGCATGTCGGCGCGTTGATGACCAACTCACCGGCAATGCTGCGGTCGATGGCCGCCGCCGCACTGGGTGGCTACGTGCTGTGCGGCTTGAACACCACGCGGCGGGGTGCCGGCCTGCTTGGCGACGTCGTTCGGGCCGACTGCCAGATGCTCCTGGTCGACGCCGATCATCTTCCGCTGGTCAAAGACCTTGACCTGCAGGGCATCACAGTAGTCGACGTTACCTCGCCGGACTACGCTGATGCAGTCACCACGGCACCGCCGTTGGTCGCGCATCGCGAGGTCTCCGGGGCAGATACCTTCATGATGATCTTCACGTCCGCCACCAGCGGTGACCCGAAGGCCGTTCCGTTCGCCCACGCAATGGCGGTGCTGTGCGGGGCGAGCCTGGCGGAGCAATACGAGATCAGCGCCGACGACGTGTGCTACCTGTCGATGCCGCTGTTCCACTCCAACGGCGTCGCCGCGGGCTGGGCGGTGGCCGTGGTGAGCGGCGCGACGATGGCGCCGGCCAAGTTCAGTGCGTCGGGCTTTCTCGCCGACATCCGCCGATACCGCGCCACCTACATGAACTACGTCGGCAAGCCGCTCGCTCTGGTACTGGCCACCCCCGCGCGGTCCGACGACTGCGACAACACGCTGCGCGTGGCATTCGGCAACGAGGCCACCGACCGAGATATCGCCGAATTCAGTCGGCGATTCGGGTGTCGGGTCGTGGACAGCTTCGGCTCGAGCGAATTCGCCGTCGTCGTCGTTCGAGAAGATGGTTGCCCGCCGGGATCGATCGGCAAGGGCTACCCCGGGGTAGCCGTCTACCACCCTGAAACCGTCACCGAGTGCGCGACAGCGGAGTTCGACGAGCACGGCGCGCTCGTCAACTTCGACGACGCCGTCGGCGAATTGGTGAACACCTATGGGGCGGGTGGCTTTTCAGGCTATTACAACGATCCGGATGCTACGGGCGAGCGCATGCGCCACGGCATGTACTGGTCGGGAGATCTGGCCTACCGCGATGCCGACGGCTGGATCTACCTTGCCGGCCGCACCGCGGACTGGATGCGCGTCGACGGCGAGAACCTTGCGGCCGCACCGATCGAGCGGATTCTGGATCGACTGCCGCAGGCCAACCAGGTCGCGGTCTACGCCGTGCCCGACGAACGCGTGGGCGACCAAGTGATGGCGGCGTTGGTGCTCAACGGTTCAGATACGCTGTCGCCGCATAGGTTCGAAGAGTTCCTTGCTGCCCAGCCTGACCTGTCGCCGAAGGCGTGGCCGCGGTTCGTGCGGATCAACGGTGAGCTGCCGCGGAC
>DASRFZ010000081.1:0-2869 GCA_035651275.1 Mycobacterium sp.
GCCGTCTCGCTGGTCGATGAGGTCACTGTCCGCAACGCTGACGTGCTGTCACTCAAGGTCATTGGCGAAGGCGCCGACGAGGTGCCTGCGGACGAGCGCAACCTGGCTTGGCAGGCTGCCGAGCTGATGGCCGAGCATGTCGGTCGGGCACCGGATGTGTCGATCACGATCGACAAGTCCATTCCCGTTGCCGGTGGTATGGCGGGCGGCAGCGCCGACGCGGCGGCGGTTTTGGTCGGCATGAATGTGCTGTGGGAGCTCGGCGTGCCACGCCGCGACCTGAATACCCTCGCCGCACGGCTGGGCAGCGACGTGCCGTTCGCGCTGCACGGCGGCACCGCGCTGGGAACCGGGCGCGGCGAGGAGCTGGCCACCGTGTTGTCGCGGAACACCTTCCACTGGGTGCTGGCGTTCGCCGACAGCGGCCTGTCGACCACCGCGGTCTTCGCCGAGCTCGACCGGCTGCGGAAAGCCGGGGCGCCGCCGCGACTCGGAGATCCCGGGCCTGTGCTGGCGGCGCTCGCCGCCGGTGATCCGCAGCAGTTGGCGCCGTTGCTCGGCAACGAGCTGCAAGCTGCAGCGGTGAGCTTGGATCCTTCGCTGCGCCGCGCGTTGCGTGCCGGTGAGGAGGCGGGCGCCTTGGCCGGAATCGTCTCCGGATCCGGGCCGACGTGCGCGTTTTTGTGTTCGTCGGCGACGTCGGCGATCGACGTCGGCACCCAGCTATCCGGCGCCGGGGTCTGCCGCACGGTCCGCGTCGCGAGCGGGCCCGTGCACGGCGCCCGAGTGGTGCCTGCTCCTGTGACCGAGGTGTGACCTGAGGCGCAAACCGTCCAATTGTTTGGTGGTTACTTAAGAGGAGCTTAAGATGTTCGGCGGTGATGACTAGCGGTCGAACAATGCGCCCAACCGCACCGCCCACCGGCACGTCCGGTGGGCGGTCGACCAGTCACCACAGCGACCGCGTTCTCGCTGACCGGCGACCCTCGCGCGAGGTCGCCGACGCATCACCGATTCGAGACACAACCGCTCCCCAATCGTGTGCGCGCCGCTACTGGGCATCACGCGCGAGCGCGGGGACCATGAAAATTCGGGCCTGGGCAGCGCCGGTGCCGGAAGCCAGGAGGGTGTCGTGAGCAGGTTTACCGAGAAAATGTTCCGCAACGCTCACGAGAGCCCGCGCGGCATGGTCACCGGGGAGCCGCACAACCCGGTTCGGCATACCTGGCGCGAGGTGCATGAGCGGGCCCGCCGGGTAGCCGGCGGGCTGGCGGCTAACGGCGTCGGCCACGGCGACGCGGTCGGCGTGCTTGTCGGCGCGCCGGTGGAGATCGCGCCGACGGCGCAGGGGCTGTGGATGCGCGGCGCCAGCCTGACCATGCTGCATCAGCCCACCCCGCGCACCGATCTCGCGGTATGGGCGCAGGACACGACGACCGTGGTCGACATGATCGAGGCCAAAGCGGTCATCGTTTCCGACCCCTTCATGGGAGCCGCGCCGGTGCTGCAGGAACGCGGAGTTCGCGTGCTGACCGTCGAGCAGTTGCTGGCCGCTGACCCGATCGACCCGATCGACACCGACGAGGACGATCTGGCGCTGATGCAGCTGACGTCGGGCTCGACCGGCTCGCCCAAGGCCGTGCAGATCACCCACCGCAACGTGTACTCCAACGTCGAGGCCATGTTCGTCGGCGTCAAGTACGACCTTGAGACCGACGTGATGATCAGCTGGCTGCCGTGCTTTCACGACATGGGCATGATCGGCTTTTTGACCGTGCCGATGTACTTCGGCGCCGAGCTGGTCAAGGTCACCCCGATGGACTTTTTGCGTGACACGCTGCTGTGGGCCAAGCTGATCGACAAGTACAAGGGCACGTTTATCTGCGGGCCGAATTTTGCCTATTCACTGTTCGCCAAGCGGTTGCGTAAGCAGGCCAAGCCCGGCCAGTTCGACCTGTCGACCCTGCGGATTGCGATGTCGGGGGCCGAACCGGTGGATCCTGCCGACGTCGAAGACCTGATCGACGCGGGCCGGCCGTTCGGCCTGCGCCCGGAGGCCATCCTGCCCGCGTACGGCATGGCGGAAACCACGCTGGCGGTGTCGTTCTCGCCGGTTGGACAGGGACTGATCGTCGACGAGGTGGACGCCGACCTGCTGGCTGCGCTGCGTCGCGCGGTGCCGGCCACCAAGGGCAATGTTCGCCGGCTGGCTTCGCTGGGGCCGGTGCTCGACGGGATCGAGGCCCGCGTCGTCGACGAGGACGGCAACGTGCTGCCGCCCCGCGGCGTCGGGGTGATCGAGTTGCGCGGGGAGCCGATCACGCCCGGCTACATCACGATGGGCGGATTCATCCCGGCGCAGGACGAGCACGGCTGGTACGACACCGGTGACCTCGGCTACATCACCGAAAACGGTCACATCGTGGTGTGCGGCCGGGTCAAGGACGTCATCATCATGGCCGGCCGCAACATCTATCCCACCGACATCGAGCGCGCAGCTTGCCGGGTGGAAGGCGTCCGGCCCGGTTGCGCGGTGGCCGTGCGCCTCGACGCCGGGCACTCGCGGGAGACGTTCGCCGTCGCGGTCGAGTCCAACGCCTACGACGACCCGGCCGAAGTGCGTCGTATCGAGCATCAGGTGGCCCACGAGGTTGTCGCCGAGGTCGACGTGCGGCCCCGCAACGTCGTCGTGCTGGGACCCGGCACCATTCCCAAGACGCCGTCGGGCAAGTTGCGCCGGGCCAATTCCGTCACACTGGTCACCTAGGGTTCGCGCCGCATCGCGCGGAGCAGTAGGGCGGCGAGCAGACGCAGAATCGCACACGCGGGGCGCGCGCAGTGCGATTCTGCGTCTGCTCGCGCCACCCTC
>DASRFZ010000082.1:0-3550 GCA_035651275.1 Mycobacterium sp.
CCCAGGCGAGAAGGATTCCGATCGCCATTCCCACCACCAGCACGCCGGCCGCACGCAGTAGTGCACCGCGGCGCGCCCGGGCATAGAACTCGCGGTAGGACAACAGCAGCAGGGCAATGACGGCCAGGTGCAACACGAGGCCGAGTACCTCGCCGAACGCCTCGAACCGGGTCTCGACTGTGGCCAGGTCGCCGACGTTCCAGCCGACAGCGAACACCAGGTTGAGCACCAGGATCCACCACGCGATGCGCTTGCGGGCGGCCAGTGCGGCGGCCAGCAGGGCGAGCACGAACGCCCACGCGAAGCTGGTGTCGGGGAAGTTGAAGAGATAATTGTCGACGAACTCGCGCGGCACGTCGATGATCCACCGCACCAGGGGAGACACGCTGGCCAGCAGCGACAGCGTGGCGATGATGCCGACCACCCATCCGGCGGTCGCGGGGACCCAGGAGAACCGGGACGTCGCTCGGGCAGCGGTGACGGTCATCAGCGGTGAGGATATTCGGTCTAGCTGGGCGTTGGGTCAGACGATTGGCCCCGTGTACTTTTCGCCCGGCCCTGCGCCCGGCTGGTCGGGGACCGCGCTGTGCTCGCGGAATGCCCGCTGGAGGCTGTTCAGCCCGTCGCGCAGCGGTCCCGCATGCGGACCGAGGTACTCCGCCGACGCGGTGATGAGCCCGGCCAGCGCGGAGATCAACCGGCGGGCCTCGTCGAGATCGCGGTGCGGGCTCGTGTCGGGATCGGCCGACGACAGCCCGAGTTTCTCGGCGGCCCCGCTCATCAGCATCACCGCGGCCCGGGTGATCACCTCGACGGCGGGGACGTCTGCTAGGTCGCGCGCGGGAAGCGGCTCTGTCATGCCTGCTAGACTGGCATGCGCGACCGTTCCTGAAGATGTCAGGGACAGCAAGTGGAGTCCCGCTCCCACCGTTGGCCACCCCGGCTCAACGGTCCGGTCACCGGTCTTCTCGGAGACCGGTTCCGCGCCCGGTTACGTCAAGGGCGCGGGCGGCTACGCGCCGTGATCGGTCGGTTCGGGCCCCGCACATGAGCGGGGCCTTTTTGCTGGTGGGGTGCTGACGGCGTTGGGCCTCGACCGCTGTCTTTCGATTTCATCCGGCGGATCGGCTCGCATCACTATTAACCAACTAGGGAGGCCCCATCACCACTGAGACCCGCGTCAACGAGCGCATTCGAGTACCAGAAGTCCGATTGATCGGACCCGGCGGCGAGCAGGTCGGGATAGTGCGCATCGAAGACGCCCTTCGCGTCGCCGCTGACGCCGATCTCGACCTCGTCGAAGTCGCTCCGAACGCCAGACCGCCGGTCTGCAAGATCATGGACTACGGCAAGTTCAAGTACGAGACAGCTCAAAAGGCGCGCGAGTCTCGCAAGAACCAGCAGCAGACCGTCGTCAAGGAACAAAAGCTGCGGCCGAAGATCGACGACCACGACTACGAGACCAAGAAAGGTCACGTGGTGCGATTCCTGGAAGCGGGGTCGAAGGTCAAGGTCACGATCATGTTCCGCGGCCGCGAACAGTCTCGGCCCGAACTGGGCTACCGGCTGTTGCAGCGGCTGGGCGCCGACGTCGCCGAGTACGGCTTCGTCGAGACGTCGGCCAAGCAGGACGGCCGCAACATGACGATGGTGCTGGCACCGCACCGCGGTGCGAAGACTCGTGCGAGGGCGGCGCAACAGGCCAGCGGAGGCGACGAGCTCACGAGACGAGCTGAAGCTGGCACACCAGACTCGACCGACACGTCACAGAACTGAGGACACATGCCGAAGGCCAAGACCCACAGCGGCGCATCAAAGCGGTTCCGGCGCACCGGAACCGGCAAGATCCTGCGCCAGCGGGCCAACCGTCGTCACCTGTTGGAGCACAAGCCCACCAAGCGAACGCGTCGCCTGGAGGGCCGCGTCACGGTATCGACCAAGGACGCCAAGCGAATTCGCAAGCTGCTCAACGGCTGACGCCGCACATCAGCACCAACGAGATAGGAATAACTAGCCATGGCACGCGTGAAGCGGGCAGTCAATGCCCACAAGAAGCGGCGCACCATTCTGAAGGCCTCGAAAGGCTATCGGGGCCAGCGGTCCCGGTTGTACCGCAAAGCCAAAGAGCAGCAGCTGCATTCGCTCAACTACGCGTACCGCGACCGGCGTGCCCGCAAGGGTGAGTTCCGCAAGTTGTGGATCTCGCGGATCAATGCCGCCGCCCGCGCGAACGACATCACCTACAACCGGTTGATCCAGGGCCTGAAAGCCGCGGGCGTCGAAGTCGACCGCAAGAACCTGGCGGAGATCGCTGTCAGCGACCCTGCGGCATTCACTGCGCTGGTGGACGTCGCCAAGGCTGCGCTGCCCGAGGACGTCAATGCGCCGACATCCGGAGAGGCCGCCTGACCGAGGCCGCACGGCTTTTCACTGAACGCTCGTCGCGCGTCGTCGCCGCGGCGAAGCTACACCGGCACGCCGCGCGCAAACGGTCCGGCCGATTCTTGGCCGAAGGACCCAATCTGGTCGAGGCCGCATTGCGCTGCGGGCTGGTGCGCGAGGTGTTCGTCACCGAGGCCGCCGCCGCGAAGTTCGACTCGTTGCTCGCGGACATCGATATTCCTGTGCAGCCTGTGACGGAGCGTGCCGCAAAAGCGTTGTCGGACACCGTGACTCCGGTCGGGCTCGTCGCCGTCTGCGAACCGCCGGCCACGGTGCTGGCCGACATCACCGATCCGCGGCTGGTGGTCGTCGCTGTCGGCGTCTCCGAGCCGGGAAACGCCGGCACACTGATCCGACTCGCGGACGCGTTCGGCGCCTCGGCTGTTGTCTTCAGCGGGCACAGCGTCGACCCGTACAACGCCAAATGTCTGCGCGCCTCGGTGGGCAGTGTGTTCGCGGTCCCGGTCATCCTCGAGGCAGACACCGCCACAGCGTTGATGGCCTTGTCCGAACGGGGACTTCAGGTGCTGGCGACAGCGCTCGACGGGGACGTGTCCGTCGATGACGTGGACGTGTCGGTGCCGACGGCGTGGGTGTTTGGTTCCGAGGCGCACGGGCTGTCGGCGGAAGTTGCGGCGGCGGCTGACCGGCGGGTGCGCATCCCGATGGGCGGCGGTGCCGAGAGCCTCAATGTCGCTGCGGCGGCGGCGATTTGCCTGTATTTGAGCGCCCGCGCACAGCGGACGAATTGAGCGTTAGGCGGCGCGGCCCCGGCCTCGCGACGGCCGGAGACCCGCAAGCGAGAACGTGGTGTGCACCAGTGAGCCCGCCCGTTCGACGAGCGTCTTGCGCCGCGGGAAGTAGTGCATTGGTAGTCCACGGCGGTCCGACGGCGGCGCCATGAACGAGGGCGCCTCGGTGAGCGGGGCATCGGCGGCCAACTTGCCGGCGGCGCGCTTGTAGGCGTCGAGTGCACGCGGGTGCAGGCGGATCTCGTCGGGCACCGCCAAAAACGCGATCTCGACGGCCTTCCCGAACAGCCGCAGCAACACCTCGTCACCGGGTGTCCAGCGCATCCCGGCTTTCTCACGCACGACCGGGTCGAACA
>DASRFZ010000083.1:0-8712 GCA_035651275.1 Mycobacterium sp.
TAGGGATCAGGCTGCGATCCTCGCGCAGCGCCTGCTGAATGTCCGCACGCTCGCCGATGACCTTCAGCGCAGTGCCGAGCAGGCGCACCGTGGTTTCCTGGCCGGCCGAGAACACATTCGTCGCCACCCGCACGACGTCACCGACTTCGGGCGTCGACCCGTCCGGGAACGTCGCGGTGGCAAGGCCCGTCAGCACGTCGTCACGCGGTTCGCGGCGTCGGTCCTCGACGTAGGTCGCGAACACCTCGTAGAGGTACTCCATCGGCGTGTGCGCCAGCGTCTTGTCGTCGGTGCTGCCGAGCCCGCTGCCGTGCGTGCCACGTCGGAGCCTGTCAATCAGCTCGTCGCGGTCCTCGTCGGGGACACCGAGAAGGTCGGCGATGACCCTCAGCGTGAACGGTCCGGCGAACCCGTTGATGAACTCGCCTTCACCCGGGGCGAGGAAGTCGTCGAGCAGGCGATCGGCGATCACCCACATCTCATCCTCGTTCTCCTTGAGGCGTTTCGGGGTGATCAGTCGCATCAACAACGCGCGATGGTTGGTGTGAGTCGGCGGGTCGAGCGTCGGAAGCTGGTCGCTGAATGGAATCTCGTCGCGGTGCTCCTTGATCAGCTCGGTCACGGCTGCGCCGTCCAAGCCCTCCAAGGTCACCGGGAAACCGGGAAATGGGCCCGTCACCGAGATGCACGACGAGAACGTTTCGGCGTCGTTGTAGACGTCGACCGCTTCCTGCCAGCCGGTCACCATCGTCACGCCGTGGTGGCCTTCACGAATTACCGGACACTTCTCGCGCAGCGCCGCGAAATACGGGTACGGGTTCTCGACGAGCTGCTCGTCCCGGAAGAAATCCATCGAGGTCAGGTCGGTCACTTCTGTGCTGCTCCGTTCGACGATCTCCCCACCGAGAATGATCCTCTCACATTTGAGTATTACATTTCCAGCGAGGTACGTAGATGTTGACGCGGGGTAGCCGGACAGCTGGGCTGAAGTCCATGACGCACTCGTTCGAGATCGCAACGGACCTTGCGTCGCCGCCCGACGTGGTTTGGGAATACGTCACGAGCATCGGCGGGGTCAACGGCGAGCTTCTGCCGCTGCTCCGCATGACCGTGCCGCGCCGGCTTCGTGACGCGACGCTCGACGACCTGCCAATCGGAAAACGAGCGGGGCGCAGCTGGATCCTGTTGTTCGGGCTCATTCCGGTCGACTACGACGACCTGACGATCGCCAATCGCGGCCCGGGCCACCGCTTTTGCGAAGAATCAACGATGTTGACGCAATCTCGGTGGACCCACGAGCGCAGCGTCGGCCCGTCGGCGACGGGCAGCCGCGTGACCGACCGCCTCACCTGGCAGGGCCGCACTTTTCTGCTCGGTGCGATGTACCGCGCGGTGATTCCGATCATCTTCGGCCACCGGCATCGCAGGTTGCGCAAGCGATTCGGGCGGCTGTCCGCAAGCTAGCAAAGTTAGATGCTGGTCAACTATTCCGGCATTGCGATCGCGGTGATAAAGTCCAGTACATGCCCCCTGCTGGCGAGGTTGCCGCTGCTGACCGAAGTCAGCGTCGTGCTTCCTATCAGCGTGCGCGGTCCCGCGAAACCAAGCGGACGCTGGTCCAGGCGGGGATGGCCTTGTGGCGCACCAACGGCTACGCCAACACGACGGTCGCCGACATCTGCCGCGCAGCGGGCGTCTCGAAGGCGCTGTTCTACTTCTACTTCCCCCGCAAAGAAGACATCCTGTTCGACGTCGGGGTGCTTTCGACCCAGGCGGCCCAGCGCACCGTGCATGAGCTCCTCGACAAGCCGTACGACGTGCCGGCAGTCATCGACGCCGCGCTGCGCACACTGGAGCGGTCGATGTCTCGCAACCCACCCGAGCTGATCATCGAGACGATCCTCGAGGGCTATCGCCACGAGCACCGAATCCTCGCCGGCGAGCACCCCGGCGATCCAGAGTTGGGCATGTTCACCGAGCTGTTCGACCGTGCGCAGCGCGACGGCAAGCTCCCCGCGGGTGTCGACGTGCAACACCTTTCCTTTCTCGCCGGAACCCTCGTCAGCGAGGGCGCCCGCCATTGGGCGGCAGGGACATTCGGCGATCGCACGTTCACCGATGTCGTCGGCGCCGATATCGCTGCCGTCGTCACGGGATACAGCAAGTAAGGAGACAACAATGGCATGGGATTTCGAGACCGACCCGCAGTACCAGGAGCTCCTGGACTGGGCCGACGCGTTCGTCCGCGACGAAGTCGAACCGCTGGATCTCCTCTGGCCCCACCTGCAGTACGTACCGTTGGACGAGACCAGGCGAAAAGTCGTCGACCCGCTCAAGGAGCAGGTGCGCCGAAAGGGCCTGTGGGCCACGCACTTAGGGCCAGAGCTCGGCGGCCAAGGCTACGGCCAGCTCAAGCTCGCGTTGTTGAACGAGATTCTCGGTCGGTCCCAGTGGGCGCCAATCATTTTCGGATGCCAGGCGCCGGACACCGGTAACGCGGAGATCATCGCCCACTACGGAACTCCCGAGCAGAAGGAGCGCTATCTGCGCCCCCTGCTGGACGGTGAGCTGTTCTCCAGTTACTCGATGACCGAACCGCAGGGCGGCGCCGACCCCACCCAATTCCAGACCCGCGCCACACGCGACGGCGACGACTGGGTGATCAACGGCTGGAAGTACTTCTCCTCCAACGCCAAGACCGCGTCGTTCCTGATCGTCATGGTAGTGACCAACCCCGATGTCAGCCCGTACCAAGGGATGTCGATGTTCCTGGTACCGACGGACACACCGGGCGTCAACATCGTCCGCAACGTCGGGCTGTCGGGTGAAAACGAGGGCTCGCACGCACTCATCCACTACGACAACGTCCGCGTGCCCGACACGGCATTGCTCGGCGGCGAGGGCCAGGCGTTCGTGATCGCGCAGACTCGGCTGGGCGGCGGGCGGATCCACCACGCGATGCGCACGATAGGTCTCTCGTCGAAGGCGCTCGACATGATGTGCGAACGAGCGCTGAGTCGGCACACGGCCGGCAGCCGCCTGTCCGACAAGCAGTTCGTGCAGGGCTACATCGCCGACTCGTACGCTCAGCTCAAACAGTTCCGCCTTCTGGTGCTCTACACCGCGTGGGAGATCGACAAGTACAACGACTACAAGAAGGTACGCAAAGACATCTCCGCGGTGAAGGTCGTTCTGCCAACCGTCCTGCACGACATCGCTTGGCGCGCAATGCAAGTCCACGGCGCGCTCGGCGTCACCAATGAAATGCCGTTCATGGGAATGATTCACGGCGCGGCCGCCCTGGGTCTTGCCGACGGCCCCACCGAGGTGCACAAGACCACCGTGGCCAAGCAGGTGCTGCGCGACTACAAGGCGAGTGACGGCACATGGCCGAGCGAGTGGCTTCCGAAGAAGCGCGAAGCCGCCCAGGCGAAGTACGCGGAATTCCTCGAGAACGAAGTGGGGAATCTGTGATAGATCCTGTGCGCCTTGCCGACTGGATGGACAATGCCGGTCTGCCCGGGAAGGGCGAGCCGGTGCAACTGCGGTTCTTGTCCGGCGGCACCCAGAACGAGATCTACGAGATCCGTCGTGGCGCCGACGTCTGCGTCATCCGGGTCCCGCCGCCGGGCGCCCCGCCCGACAGGGACAAGGGGATTCTGCGGGAATGGCGGATCATTGAAGCCCTCGACGGGACCGACGTGCCGCACACGTCTGCGGTCGCGGCGTGTGCGGATGCGTCGGTGCTCGGCCGCCCGTTCTATCTGATGGGTTTCGTCGATGGCTGGTCCCCGATGGACCGCAAGGGCTGGCCGCAGCCGTTCGACAGCGATTTCGTCGCGCGCCGCGGGTTGGCGTATCAACTTGCCGAGGGCATCGCGTTGTTGTCGAAGGTCGACTGGCGCGCCAAGGGTCTGCACGACCTCGGCCGCCCCGACGGTTTCCACGAGCGCCAAGTCGACAGGTGGACAAGCTTTTTCGAGCGGATCAAGGGCCGCGAGCTGCCCGGCATGGACATCGCGACCAAGTGGCTCGACGCGCACCGTCCGCTGGACTTCATCCCGGGCCTGATGCACGGCGACTACCAGTTCGCCAACGTGATGTACTTCCACGGCGCGCCGGCCCGACTGGCCGCGATCGTCGATTGGGAAATGGGCACGGTCGGCGATCCGAAGCTCGACCTCGCATGGATGGTGCAAGGCTGGCCGGCCGACACCCAGTCGGCCGAGGCCGCCGACGCGAGTTACGTTGACCTGCAGGGAATGCCGTCGCGCGATGAACTGGTCGGCCACTATGCCGAGGTGTCGGGCCGCCAGGTCGACGACCTCGACTACTACCTGATCCTGGCGAAGTGGAAGTTGGCGATCGTTTTGGAACAGGGCTTCCAGCGCGCCGTTGACGATGAGAAGCTGCAGGCGTTCGGTCCGGTTGTGCTGGAATTGATGGAATCGGCTGCGGCACTGGCTGAAAGCACCGATTACCGGCACACGCACTGAGGTGCGCGCCGCGATCTGTCCGGCATACGGCCCGCCCGAGGTGGTCCGTGTCGAGGAGCGCCCGTCACCGTCGGTCGGTCCCGGCGAGGCCCGCGTCCGCGTCGTCGCCGCCGCGGTGAACTACCCCGACGTGCTCCTGGTGGCGAACCGCTACCAGATCAGCGTGCCGCCGCCGTTCGTTCCCGGCAGCGAATTCGCCGGGGTGGTCGAGGAAATCGCCGACGACGTCACCTGCCTCGACGCCGGTGCGCGCGTCACCGGCACCGGGCTGTACGGCGCATTTGCCGAAGGGGTCGTCGTCGCGGCGAGCGGGCTCAGTTCGATCCCCGACGGCGTCGACATGCCCGCGGCCGCGGCGTTCGGTGTGGCGTACCGCACCGCTTACCACACGCTGCGATCAGTCGCCCGGGTGCAAGAGGGCGACCAGCTCGTGGTGCTGGGCGCTGGCGGGGGCGTCGGGCTGGCGTCGGTGCAGCTTGCCGCAGTACTCGGCGTCTCGGTCACCGCAGTGGCGTCCAGCGACGAAAAACTCGGTGTGGCAACCTCTTATGGTGCCCGGCGGGTCGTCAATCACCGCGTGAGTGATCTCCGGACAGCCCTGCGCGAGACACTGCCGCAGGGCGCCGACGCTGTCGTCGATCCTGTCGGCGGCGACTTGTCCGAACCCACCTTGCGTGCGCTGCGCCGCGGTGGCCGGTTCATCACCGTCGGCTACGCCTCAGGCACGATCCCGCGCATCCCGCTCAATCTCGTTCTCGTGAAGGGTGTTCAGATCATCGGCTTTCAGTTCCAGGACGTCGCGCCCGACGAATTCCGGCGCAACGAGGCCGAACTCAAGAAGCTGCTGACGTCGGGGCGGGTGACACCACACATCGGCGCGACGTTCGGGCTGGACGAAACGGCAAGGGCATTAAGGCTTGTCGCCGACGGCAAGGCGATCGGCAAAGTCCTGATCGCCATGTAGCCACCATGGGTCAGCTGGCCGGCACCAGATCCGCGGCAATCGACAGACAGTTTGCGGTACCGCTGCGGAAGGTCTCGATCGACTCGGCGTCCAGCGCCGGAATACCCAGTGCGGCAAGGGCTTGCGCCTTGAACGCACGCGCGGCCGCGCTGAGCCGGTGTTCGACGCAGTCGACGGTGCGCGTCAGTCCGGACGGCCATACTTCACCCCACAGCGTGACCTCGGTAGCGCCGTGGTCGAGCGCCTTCAGCACGCCGTCGCGGATGCGCGCGTCGGACCCGATGAGCTGTGTGGACACCGCCACGCTGTGCGGATGTGCACGCCCGGCCCAGGTGCCCAGCGCGGTCTCGAGATCCATGGTGTCAGCGCCAAGAATGTGGACGGGCCGACGGTCCTCGTCGGTGTCGATCAGCACGGTGACGTCCCAGCCGGCCATCACCCGATCGAAAATCCAGCCGCCGGCGAAGCACACCACGTCGGCGACGCTCACGGCGGCCACGTCGAAGCGATACCTCATGTCGCGGTCACCGGTGAGAGTTCGCGGGCCAGCGACTCCGCGTATCCCTTGAACACTTCCGCGAGCGGGATCGAAGGATCGAGCAGCCATGTGGTCTCCATTCCTGTGACGAAGGCGATGATCTCGACGGCCTTGGCGGCGGCGTCGACGTCGTCGCGGTAGCGGCCGGTGCTCTGTCCGCGCCGGATGATCTCGGCGACGATGTCGACCGCGTCGCGGTACCGCGTGAGCAGCCGGTCGTGCAGTGGCGCGTCGGGCAGGATGTTCTCGACGAGCAGCACCGTGAACGTGCCGATTAGTTCCGGTGCGCGGTCGAACCGCTCGGCGACCCGCCGAATCTCGGTGACCAGGTCGCCGGTCGAGCGGTCCGCGTGCGCGTCGTCGTCGGCGTCGCGGGCGTCGAGCACCGCGTTGAGCAGCTGCTCCTTGGACTCGAAGTGATGCAGCAGGCCGGCCGGGGTGACCCCGGCCTCCTTCGCGATCTGCGCCAGCGAGGTGCTGCGCCAACCGTTGCGCGCCAGCAACCGCTCGGCCACGGCGAGAATCCGCTGTTTGCGGTCCTCGCCCTTGGCCAGCAGCGACGCGTACGGGCGCGGGGATTCGGCCACCAGGCTCCTTCAGTCCCAAACCAACCTAGTGAACACACAGTAGGTTGGTTTAGCCAAGCTGACAAGGGCCACTTCCACCGAAATCGACGTTTGGGCGGCGAAGTGCGAGTAGGTCACGCCGAAACGTCGATCTCGACGTGCTGAAACGCCGACTACAAACCCAGAGACTTCGCGATGATCACCTTCATGACTTCGCTGGTGCCGGCGTAGATTCGCGCCACCCGCGCATCGGTGTACAGCCGCGCGATCGGGTACTCCATCATGTAGCCGTATCCGCCGAACAACTGCAGGCAGCGGTCGATGACCCGGGCCTGCATCTCGGTGCAGAACAATTTGACGCGTGCCGCGTCGGCACCCGACAGCTCACCGTCGACGTGGTCCGTGACGGCCCGGTCGAGCATCGCCTGCGCGGCCTCGATTTCGGTCGACACGGCCGCGAGTTCGAATTTCGTGTTCTGGAACGAAGCAACGGGCGTGCCGAATGCCTTGCGGTTCTTCACATATTCGATCGTCGCGGTCAGCGCCGAGCGCGCCTGCGCGACCGACCCGACGGCGACGGTCAACCGCTCCTGCGGCAGGTTGTGGCCGAGGTAGCTGAACGCTTCGCCCTCCTCCCCCAGCCTGTTCGCCACCGGCACTCGCACATCCGCGAACGACAACTCCGCGGTGTCCTGCACCTTGCAGCCCATCTTCTCGAGTTCGCGGCCACGGGTGAAACCGGGCATGCCGTCTTCCACGACGAGCAGCGTCAAGCCGCGACGCCTGTTGTCGGGATCGGTCGCGGTACGGGCGACGACGATCACGAGGTCGGCCTGAATGCCGCCGGTGATAAAGGTTTTCGCGCCGTTGAGCACGTAGCTGTCGCCATCGAGCACGGCGGTGGTGCGCATCCCGGCAAGGTCCGAGCCGGTGCCCGGCTCGGTCATCGCCACCGCGGTCAGCAGCGTTCCCGCCGCCAGCCCCGGAAACCACCGCTGCCGCTGCTCGGGATTCGCATAGTGCAAGAAGTACGGCAGGATGACCTCGAGCTGCGTGCGCACGGTGGACAACGTCACAAGCGCGCGGGCCGCTTCCTCTTGCAGCACAACGTTATAGCGGTAGTCCGGAATCCCCGCGCCGCCGTATTCCTCGGGAATCGCCATGCCGAGCATGCCGAGCGAGCCCATCTGTTTGAAGACGTCCCGCGGCATCCGGCCCGCCTTCTCCCACTCGGGATAGCGCGGCACCACCTCTTTGTCGATGAAATCCCGGGCCAATTCCCGGAAGGCCTCGTGGTCGGGCGTGAACAGATCTCGTCGCATCGGCTAGCTCCTAGGCGACCAGCTCGACGAGCGTGGCATTCGCGGTGCCGCCGCCCTCGCACATGGTCTGCAGGCCGTAGCGAACTCCGTTGTCGCGCATGTGATAAATCATCCGTGTCATCAACACCGCGCCCGACGCACCCAGCGGATGTCCGAGCGCGATGGCGCCACCGAGAGGGTTCATCCGCTCGAGGTCGGCGCCGGTTTCGGTCAGCCAGGCCAGCGGCACGGGTGCGAACGCCTCGTTCACTTCGAACACGCCGACGTCGGCGAGCGCGACACCGGCTTTGTGTAACACCTTCTCGGTAGCGGGAATTGGGCCGGTCAGCATCAGGACTGGGTCTGCGCCGGTAACCGCGCCGGCGCGGTAACGCACGATCGGCGTCAGGTCGAGCTCGAACGCCTTCTCGGTCGTCGTGACCAACAACGCGGCGGCGCCGTCAGAAATCTGTGACGAGTTGCCGGCGTGGATTACCCCGTCGTCGACGAATGCCGGCTTCAGCGAAGCGAGTTTCTCAACCGTTGTGCCGCGCCGGATCCCCTCGTCAGCGACGATCACTGACGCCACGTCTGGGAACACCGGGACGATCTGATCCTCGAACGCGCCGGAATCCTGTGCTGCGGCGGCCCTTTCGTGAGACATTGCGGAGTACTCGTCGAGGCGGGTGCGCGAGAAGCCCCACTTCTGGGCAATCATTTCCGCGGACAGGCCCTGGTTGAACGCGAAGTCGTTGTAGCGCTCAAGGACTTTCGGGCCGTACGGCATCCCCGTCGCGCGTGCGGCGCCCAGCGGCACCCGGCTCATCACCTCGACGCCGCCGGCCAC
>DASRFZ010000084.1:0-22555 GCA_035651275.1 Mycobacterium sp.
GGGTGCATGGGCGATGACGGCGCCGGCGTCGCCGGCCTGCTCAGCATGAAATGCCAAGGCGGCCAGCATGTTCGGATCGATCGGAGGTTCAGCCAAGGCGGCCAGGGCGCGTTTGTGCAGCAGTCGGCGCTGATGGTCGGGGATTTGGTCGAGGGCGGCGCGCCGTGCGAGTTCGTGGCGAAACCTCACCACCGCTTCGTCGGCGACGAGCACCCCGGCGGTCAGGCATTCCTCCAGACTCGCGACGCCGGATACGCAAACCTGTTCCAGCAGAGCGAAATCGACGCGCGGCCCGCACACCGCGACCGCATGCGCAGTGTCGCGCGCGGTGTCCGACAAGCGGCCCAGCCGTCCCCATACCGCCTCGGTGACGCTGCGTGGCAGCGCTTCACGGGAGAGTGCCTCGGCGCCGGCTGCGAGCACCTCGGTGACGAAAAAGGGGTTCCCGCCGGTGATCTGGTGCAGCCGGTCGGCGTTGATGCCGCTGCCAGCCGCCAGCACCTCCACTGCCTCGCGGCTCAACGGGGCCAGGTCGATGCGGGTCAAAGCCGCGCACGTAGCGATATCGCCGAGCGCGACGGTCAGCGGGTGTTGCGCGGCGAGCTCGTCGTCGCGGTAGGAAATCACCAGCAGCACGGGCAGCGCTTGGATGCGCCGGGCGATGAAGCGCAGCAGGTCCAGGGTGGCGCCGTCAGCCCAGTGCGCATCCTCGATCACCCATACCCACTGCCGCTGTCCCCTCAGCACATTCAGCAACCGTGCGTACATCCCTGTGATATCGCCGTTCTCGACCGCGGTGGCGAGCGCCACCGACTGGGCATCGGCGAGCCCAGACAGCGTGTCGATCAGAGGGCCCAACGGGCGTGGTGCGGCGAGCGGATCACACCAGCCCCGCAACACTGGAATGGACGACTCCAACCCGGCCAAAAAACGGTTGAGTAGCACGGTCTTGCCAACCCCGGCCTCCCCGCGCAGCAACACCATCCGCCCGGCGTTGCGGCTGACGCCATGCGCCAGCTTCGCCAGCTGCGCGAGCGCGTCGCTGCGTTCCAGCAAGTCAGCCACCGCAGTCTCCTTGGCCGTCACCTGCGGGTACTGCGCCGAGAGCGCGGCGCCGGAGCCGCAAAATAGGCAATATTCCCGATGTTCAGCACCCCTCCGGTGCAGACAATTACCAGCAGGCGCCCGAGGAGTAATGCGGTCACAGCAAACATAAATAACTCCATCAAGGTTAACTGTAATCGACGAACCCCCAGGTGACGCGCCGAATAACTGAAAACGACCAACCTACAGCCTGTATTCAGCAAATTCACCAGCCTTTGACAGGTTGTCGCTTGGAGAGGACTGGCAACTTGTGAGTCGTCACAGCATCGCCAACCGGGCCAAGGCAAAAAAGAGTCGCGCCGCCAAGGTCGGCGTTCGCGGCCGGCACCGCGTCGGCCAGCGTCACCCCGAGGTGTCTCTATGGCGCCCAGTGGGTCCGGGGTGGCGCACGCCGACCCGGCTCATCGACAACTAGCGGCGGGTCCGGCGCCGGAACAACCACCTCGCCAACAACGTCGACGGCACCGTGTCAGTGACCCCGTTGTGATTGGTCAGTTTCCCGGCTTGACACCGCCGAGCTGGGTGGTCAGGGCATCCGCAGCGGCAACGAGACTCCTTGCTCTCTCGGCGATTTCGGTGTCGGTGAGCGCCCGGCCGATCTGAAGTGACGCGACCATCGCCTGCCGTTGGTGGTGGTCGAAGACCGGCGCCGAAATCACGCTGATTTCGTGACGCTTTCTCGCGCCGGAGGTCTCGCTGCGCAGATAGACCCGCTCGCCGATGTCGGACACGATCTCGCCCAGCAGCGCGCGCAATTCGTCGGGCAGGCTTGCCGACATGCCCGCCATCAGCGCGTACAGCCGCTGACCACCGGGCGTCAGCCGCTCGACGAGATAGCCGTCGGCACGACATTCGGCGATTACGCGCTGCAGCCGGGCATTGTCAGTGCGCAGCGGAATCGTCGGCTCTTTCGCCAACCAGCTGCGCACCGCCTCGTCGTCCCACAGCACGAACATCAAGCCAACGGGCGGTGCGAATGGGTAGCTCTGCCCGACCTCGACGCCCACCCCAACGCCCGCCGGTGCAACGAGCTCCAAAAGTGTGATGCGGTCGTCGACGACTGCTGACAGTGCTGCGGTGGTGCCGAATCTCCTTGACAATCGCCGCAATTCGTCACGCGCGGCGGGACTGACGCGCATCGACTGCTGCGCCCTGTGGCCGAGAGTGATCAATGCAGGGCCCAGCCGGTACGTCTTGTCTTGTGCGTCCCTGATGAGGTAGCCCGCATCCGTCAACGTCGTGACGATGCCCAGACACGTCGGCTTGCTCATCTGGACGCGGCGGGCCAACTCGGACACTCCGAACCGGTCGTGCGGATTGCGCGACAGGAAGTCGAGAATCCGCGTCACCCGGGTCGTGGGTGGCGACGCGCGGCCGGTTGGCTCCGATGTGGGCACCCGCACAGTGTTCCATATATGAACCGCTGCGGACCAATTTCTTGACCATTGTTAGAACACGTTCTAGTCTCTACCCGGTGTACACCGATGCATTGACCGAGGCGATCGCGGAGACCGAGAAGCTTGTCGCGGCCGCGCCGCACATCAAAACCGAAGCGGATCTACTCGAAGGGCTGCAATATCTCGCGCAGGGCATCGCCGCGTGCACACACCTCGCGTTTCATTACGACCGCGACCACCCCTTCTTCCTCAGCGGCACCGGGCCGTTCACGAAGATGGGCCTGGACAATCCGGACACCATGTACTTCGGCACCCGCGTGCAGCCCGGGCATGAATACGTCGTCTCCGGCGTGCGCGGCACGACCACTGACCTGAGCTTCCAACTGCTGGGCGGGGAGTACACCGACGAGGGCGTGCCGGTCAGCGAGGCTGCCTTCGACGACCGTGAACTCGACATTGCAGACGATGGCACCTTCGAATGGCGCTTCACGCCAAAGAGTCCCGCGCAACTCGTCGTGCGCGAGGTCTACAACGACTGGTCGCAGCAGCGCGGGACGATCTCCATCGAGCGCGTGGACACCGTCGGGACCGCGCCTCCGCCATTGACCCGCGAGCTCATCGAAAAGCGTTACGCCACAGCCGGTAAGCAACTCGTCCAGCGGATCAAGACCTGGCTGCAGTTTCCGCAATGGTTCTACCTCAACCTGCCGGTCAACACACTGGTCGCACCACGGCTGACGCCGGGCGGCCTTGCGACGCAGTACTCGTCTGCCGGTCATTTCGAGCTGACGCCGGAGCAGGCGTTGGTCATCACGATCCCGCAGTCGGACGCGCCCTACCTCGGTTTCCAACTGGGCAGCCTGTGGTACATCTCGCTGGACTACATCAACCACCAGACCTCGCTGAACGCGACTCAGGCTCAGGTCGATCCGGACGGCAAGATCAGGATCGTCGTCACCGACCGCAATCCCGGCGTGACCAACTGGGTCGAGACACTCGGACATCGCAAGGGCTACATGCAATTCCGGTGGCAGCGGGTGTCGCGAGAACTGACCGAAGCAGACGGACCGACCGTCGACCTGATCGATTTCGACGCGGTGCCGTCGGCATTGCCGTTCTATGAGAGCAACAAGGTAACCGAGGCGGACTGGCGCGAGCGAATTGCTCAGCGGCAGCGTGCTATCGCTAACAGAATGCTGGGGTGAAAGATGCCGGAAGGCTTACTGACCGACAAGGTCGTGTGCATCAGCGGAGTCGGCCCGGCGCTGGGCACCACGCTCGCGCACCGGTGTGCGCAACAGGGCGCAGACCTGATTCTGGCGGCGCGGACGCCGGAGCGCCTCGACGACGTCGCCAAGCAGATCACCGACACCGGCCGGCGAGCGGTGGCCGTCAAGACCGACATCACCGACGACAACCAGGTCAAGAACCTCGTCGACACGTCGCTCGAGGCATACGGCAAGGTTGATGTGTTGATCAACAACGCTTTTCGGGTGCCGTCGATGAAACCGTTGGCCAACACCACGTTCCAGCACATCCGCGACGCGATCGAGCTGACCGTTCTGGGGGCGCTGCGGCTGATCCAGGGCTTCACTCCGGCGCTGGCCGACGCCAAGGGCTCGGTCGTCAACGTCAACTCGATGGTCATTCGGCATTCTCAGGCGAAATATGGCGCCTACAAGATGGCCAAGTCCGCGCTGTTGGCGATGTCGCAGTCGCTGTCGACGGAACTGGGCGAACAGGGCATCAGGGTCAATTCTGTTGTGCCCGGCTATATCTGGGGCGAGACACTTAAAGGCTACTTCACCCACCAGGCCGGAAAGTACGGCACCACGGTTGAGCAGATCTACGACACGACGGCGGCTAGCTCAGACCTCAGGCGCCTGCCGACAGAAGACGAAGTCGCCTCGGCTATCCTCTTTTTCGCCAGCGACCTATCGAGCGGGATCACCGGCCAGACGCTCGATGTGAACTGCGGGGAGTACAAGGCTTGAGCGACCGCACGAATGTCGGAACCGTCGACGATCTGCTCGAGTCGGCGTCGCGTCTCGTCGGACTCGACGACTTCGGTCCGGACGACGACAATTACCGCGAGGGCCTTGCGGTCATCCTCGACTCGTATCAGCGCGACGCGGACCTGACACCGTTCGGCAGCAAGATCTGCCGGGTGTATCTGCGCGGTGCGCTAGCTGCGCGGCTGATGGCACAAGAGGGCTGGAAGCAACATCCCCAGTACGCCGACGTGCCGGTCGAGCGACCGATCTTCGTGACGGGTCTTCCCCGCACCGGGACGACGGCCTTGCACCGCCTGCTCGGCGCGGACCCGTCGCATCAGGGGCTGCAGATGTGGCTTGCCGAGTTTCCTCAGCCGCGGCCGCCACGGGAAACCTGGGACGACAACCCGGTTTTCGCGCGGCTCAACGCCCAATTCGAGAAACATCACGTCGAGAACCCCGAATTCATGGGCCTGCACTTCATGAGCGCCGACGAGGTCGAGGAATGCTGGCAGCTGCTCCGGCAGTCGCTGCACGCCGTGGCTTACGAAACGTTGGCGCACCTTCCGACATACGCGCAGTGGCTTGCCAAGGAGGATTGGACACCGGCCTATCGGCGCTACCGCAAGAACTTGCAACTGATCGGCCTCAACGACATCGGCAAGCGGTGGGTGTTGAAGAACCCGAGCCATCTGCACGCGCTCGATGCGCTGATGGCGACGTTCCCGGATGCCCTTGTGGTGCAATGCCATCGGCCTGCTGAGACGCTGATGGCGTCGATGTGCTCCCTGGCAGAAGCGGCCACTGAAGGCTGGTCGCACGCATATGTTGGCGCGACCATCGGAGCCGACTCGTTGGACACCTGGGCACGCGGGCTGGAACGCTTCAACGCGGAACGCGCCAAACATGATCAGGCGCAGTTCTACGACGTCGACTACCGCGACTTCGTCAGCGACCCGCTTGTGACCGTCGAGAATATCTACTGCCACTTCGGAATCGAGCTGACGGGCGCTGCACAAGCAGCCATGCAACGCATCCACGAGGAGAGCCAGAAAGGCCCGCGCGCACCCAAACACACGTATCGCCTTGAGGATTACGGGCTGACCGTCGAGCAGGTGAAAGCGCGGTTCGAGGGCCTCACCTAGTCCGGCGAGCAGACACCAACTCGCACGAATTGGGCTCCGGTAATGCGATTCCGCGTCTGCTCGCGGGAAGACACTAGCCGTCGCCGGGGGAGGGCGCGCTCGATGCCCGCTCCAGAATTCCCTCGGCGATCGCGTGCTCGATGCTGTCGGCCAGCTTCGGACATGACCGGCTGCGCGCTGTCACGCCCCCTGACGCGCGCACCTCGGCGAAATACGCGCAGCGCTCGGTGGCCTCTGAATTCCATTGCACCGACGTATGTTCCGGGCCGAGCTTCTTCACCAACACCGATACGTGGCAGAACCGGCAGTCGACCGGTTGGAGGCCTGACGTGAGGTAGCGCTCGCGGTCGCGCTGGGTCGCCTCACGCAACTCCGCGGCCCGGCGCGGATCAGTTGGTGTGGCCTTGCGCCGCGGACCGGCAGAAGCACCGCCGTGCGAGTGATCGTCGTCGTGAGCGCCGTGCAGCAGCAGCATCGAGCGGGCCAGCCGATCGACGTCGGGAACGCTGTGCTGCTCCTCGGAACTCATGTCGAAGACTTTTCTGCCTCCTGGCGTCGCAGGTTCTCCTCAACCTCTTTCTGCCAGAACTCATTTGCCTTCGTGGTGTCCACCTCGATCTCGAAGCGGTCGGTCATGTCGGGTGTGACGTCGGCAACGTCGACGTAGAACTGCTGATACCAGCGTCGCATCTGGTAGACCGCACCGTCCTCTTCGACCAGCAGGGGGTTGTCGATGCGCGTCTTGTGCTTCCAGATCTCGACGTCCTGAAGGAAGCCCTTGCTGACTCCTTCAGTGAAAGTCTTGGACAGCTTGTCGGTCATCTCCTCGTCCATACCCTTGGGCTTTTCGACGATCACGCCCCACTGCAGAACGAACGAGTCCTGAGTCACCGGATAGTGGCAGTTGATCAGGATCGACTCGGCCTTGTAGCCGCCGTAGTTGTTGTGCAACCAGTTGATCATGAACGACGGGCCGAAGTACGACGCCTCCGAATCCAGATGTGCCTCACCGTATGTCGTACCCATGTCGTTGACGTCGGGACGGCCGACGTTGTGCAGGTACTGCGATGCGATGTGGCTGTCGAAGACGTTTTTGAAGTACGTCGGCAGGCCGAAGTGGATGTAGAAGAAATGCGCCATGTCGGTGACGTTGTCGATGATGTCGCGGCAATTCGAACCTTCGATGAGGATCGAGTTCCAGCGCCAGTCGGTCCACTCGTCGCTGCCGAACTCTGGGATGTCGGGGATACGCACCTCGGGTTGCGGCGGGTTGCCTTCGTGGTCATGCCAGACGAACAGCAACCCGGCGCGGACGTCAGTGTGCCAGGCTCGCGTGCGGGCCAGCCGCGGCGTGCGCTTCGCGTAGGGCACCAGCTTGCACTTGCCGTCGCCGCCCCAGCGCCAGTCGTGGAACGGGCAGGCGATCTCGTCGCCCTTGATGGTGCCCTGCGACAGGTCGCCGCCCATGTGGCGGCAGTAGCCGTCGAGAATCTTCAGGTCGCCGTGGGAGTCGGCGAAGACGACCAGCTTGGTGCCGAAGGCCTCGATCGCGTGCGGCTCGCCGTCCCGATAATCCTTGACAGGCCCGAGGCAGTGCCAGCCGCGCGCATACCTGTCCGGCAATGGCCCAGCGTCGATCTCGCGAATGCCGCCGGCCGCGGTGTTTCCGGTGATGTCCGTAGTCACGTCCGTGCCTCCAGTCCCTGTCCCCTAACTAGAACACGTTACAGTTTTGTCCGACGGGTTCGCAATAATCGCAGGACTCCGGTGCTGTATATGTGACGTATGCCCCTGTTCGAGTTCGAAGGCTCGTCGCCGAAGGTGCATCCTGACGCGTTCATCGCGCCGACGGCGGTGCTGATCGGCGACGTGACGGTGCAGGCCGGCGCGTCGGTGTGGTTCAACGCCGTGCTGCGTGCCGACTACGCGCCGATCGTCATCCGGGAGGGCGCCAACGTGCAGGACGGCTCGGTCCTGCATGCGCCGCCCGGAATCCCCACCGACATCGGGCCGGGCGCGACGGTGGCGCACATGTGCTGCATCCACGGCGTGCACGTCGGCGCCGAGGCGCTCATCGCCAACCACTGCACCGTGCTCGACGGCGCGGTGATCGGGTCTCGCAGTCTGATCGCCGCGCATTCGCTGGTCGTTGGCGGCACCAAGATTCCCGACGAAGTGTTGGTGACGGGAGCGCCCGCGAAGGTGAAGGGCCCGATCGCCGGCACGGGTGCCGAGATGTGGGTCAACGTGAACCCGGGCGAGTACCAGGCGTTGGCGCGCCGCTACCGCGACGGGTTGCGCGAGCTGTAGCTAGATCTTGCGGGCGCTTTTCGTGGCGCGGTCGACCTCCCAGTAGGCCCGCAAAGCGGTGATCTTGCCCTCGTCGTTCACCCGGTACGTGAATACGCCTTCCGCGACGACTTCGTATCCGCCGGCCCTGATGACGATGTGGCCGACGTTCGCTTCCTCGTTGCCGCATTGATAGGACTTCTCGAAGTTGAAGGTCAGCTCGCTCGGCGCGATCGCCATGTCGTAGAACTTTGCGATCGCCTCTTTGCCGCGGTGGCCCTTGCCTTCGGGGTCGAAGTGCGACGGTCCGATCGGGTCCTGGACAATCGCATCGTCGGCGAAGACCGCCAGCCACGCTTCCTTGTCGTGAGCCATCGCCGCTTCTCGGGATCGGCGGCCCGCTTCGTGCGCTGACGTCACCTGTCCTGCCACCCCGAGTGGATGTAGGTGTCGGCGAACCGCTTCATTGAATCCTGCTTGTCCTTCAGCGGGGCGTCGAAGCCGTGCCCGTCGAAAAGCCAAGGGATGACGATGTTGTCGGTGACGCCGATCTCGGCTAGCTCACGGTGGCCGTCGACGCCAAACTTGTCAACGCACACCGCCTGGAACTCGAACGGCCTGTCAAGCAAGCCGTATTCGTCGCGGTATTTGTTCAGCACCCTGATCGTGTCGCCGAGTTGCTCGGCCGTCATCATGGCGCTCGTCCAGCCGTCACCGACGCGGGCGGCGCGTTTCAGTGCGACGTCGGTGTGGCCGCCGACGTAGAACGGCACCGGCTCGCTGGGTGCCGGGCTCATCTGCAGGCGGTCGAAATCGAAGAATTCGCCGTGGAATTCCACCATCCCGCCACCGAGCACCAGCTTGATCACCTCGATCATCTCGTCGACGCGTGCGCCCCGCCGCTTGAACGGGACACCGCACCACTCGAATTCCTCAGGCGCCCAGCCGATCCCGACGCCGAAGCCGAATCGGTTGTTCGTCAGATTGGCCACCGACCCAACCTGACGAGCCAGCAGCAGCGGGTTTCGCGAGCCGAGCTTCATCACGTTCGTGTAGAACCGCAGCGTCGTCGTCACCGCGCCCATCGCGCCCGCCGCGATCAACGGATCGACCCATGGTGTGTCCGGGCCCCACATCCGCGACCCGTCGGCCGTGTAGGGATAATCCGCGGACTGCTTCTCCATGTAGAACAGCGAATCGGGCAGGGCGATCGCGTCGAAGCCCAATTCCTCTGCGGTCTTTGCGATGTCGAGCAGCTGGTCGATCGGACCCATCGCGACGCTGCAGGTGTACTTCATGCGGTTCACGACTTGTCAGCCCCGACGATCCACATCGAGTAATACTGCGAACCACCGCCATACGCGTGTCCCAACGCCTTGCGGGCGCCTTCGACTTGGTGCGCCCCGCCCTTGCCCATCACCTGAATTGCCGCCTCCGCGAAGCGAATGAGGCCCGAGGCGCCGATGGGGTTCGACGACAGCACGCCGCCCGACGCGTTGACGGGAAGCCGACCTCCGATTGCCGTTTCACCGGCCTCGGTGAGCTTCCAGCCCTCACCCTCCGGCATGAATCCGAGGTTCTCCAACCACATCGGCTCGAACCACGAGAACGGGACGTAGATTTCAGCGGCGTCGATCTCGTCGATCGGGCTGGTAATTCCGGCGGCTTTCCACAGCGCAGCGGCCGCATCCCGGCCGGCTTGCGGATTGACTTGGTCGCGGCCGGAGTAAGCCAACGGCTCGGTACGCAAGGCAGTGGCGTGAATCCAGGCGACGGGATGTCCGTCGGCGACGCGCTGGTCCGCGGTTTCCTCGTCGCCGATCACGACCGCGCACGCGCCATCTGACGACGGGCATGTCTCGTCGAAACGGATGGGATCCCACAGCATCTGCGAGCTCATCACCTTCTCCAACGTGATATCGGGCTGATGCAGGTGTGCCAGCGGGTTCTTCGCGCCGTTGAGCCGGTCCTTCACCGCGACCATCGCCCCGATATGCGTCGGCGCGCCTGACCGCCTGATGTAGGAGCGCACGTGCGGGGCGAAATACCCGCCGGCGCCTGCCCCCACTGGCTTGGTGAAGGGCACCGGAATCGAAAGCGCCCACATGGCGTTCGACTCCGACTGCTTCTCCCACGCCATCGCCAGCACGCGGCGGTACTTCCCGGACTGCACCAAGCTGGCCGCGACCACGCCCGTCGAGCCGCCCACCGATCCCGCGGTGTGCACGCGGATCAGCGGCTTGTTCGTGGCACCGACCGCGTCGGCCATGAACAACTCGGGCATCATCACGCCCTCGAAGAAGTCCGGTGCCTTGCCGACGACGACCGCATCGATGTCGTCGAACGTCAGGCCCGAATCTTCCAACGCTCTGTCAATGGCCTCGCGGACAAGGCCATTCATCGAGACGTCCTGCCGCTTGGCGACGTATTTGGTTTGCCCGGTGCCCAGCACCGCGGCCAGTTGCTTGCTCACTTACCCTCCATCACCGCGACAAGATTCTGTTGCAGCGCAGGCCCGCTGGTGGCGTGTGCCAGCACACGCTGCGCGGAGCCGTTCCAAATGTGTTGAGCGGCAAAACCGATCCGCTCCAGACCCGCGGAGAACATCGGGTTGGCGGTCAACGTTCCGCCTGACGGATTCACCTTCGTCGACGATCCCAGCCCGATCGCCTCCGTCAGGATCAGGTGCTGGTGGGTGAACGGCGCGTAGATCTCGGCGACGTCGATCGAGCCTGCGTCGCCGCCTGTCGCGGCCTGAGCCGACGCGGCCGTCGACGGCGATTCGGTCAGGTCGCGCGCACCCAGCACCGGCGTTTCGATCCGATGCTCGAATCCCGTTATCCACGCGGGGTTTTCCCGCAGTTCTCTGGCACGATCACCGGCGGCGATCACGATTGCGGACGCACCGTCGGTGATGGGTGCGATGTCGTGCCGGCGCAGTGGGTCGGCGAAGAACGGCCGGCTCAGCAGCTCGTCGATGCTCTTCGCCGGCTTCTCCGAGTCGGTCCGCTCAGCGGCGGCCATCGACTCCAGCGCCACCTGTGCCATCTGCTGGGGCGTCCACTTGCCACCGTCAAGCCCGAGTCGCGCCTGCAGCCCGGCGATCGACACCGAATCCGGCCACAGCGGCGCAACGGTGTAGGGGTCGGTCTGCAGCGCCAGCACTCGGCGCAAGATGCCGGCTGACGACTTGCCGAACCCGTAGACCAGCGCGGTGTCCACTTCTCCGGTCAGCACCTTGATGTAGGCCTCGTACAGCGCCCATGCCGCGTCCATCTCGACGTGTGACTCGTTGATCGGCGGCACCGCTCCGATCGAGTCGATCGCCGAGATGAACGAAAATGCCCGTCCTGCAAGGTAATCGCATGATCCCGAGCACCAGAAGCCAATGTCTTTCTGGCTGATGCCGAGTTCGTCGTAGATCTGCTCGAAACACGGCATCAGCATCTCGACGCCGTTGGTGGTGCCGTCGGTGCGCCGCACATGCGGCGCATGTGCGAAGCCGACCACGGCGATATCGCGTGAAGTCATCTGCTCGTCCTCTACAGGTGGTGCTTGTAGGTGTCGTACTCGGCGTCGGGTTCACCGCTGGGCCGGAAGTGGTCGATGTTGTCGATGCCAAGTCCCCACTCCTCGCGGGGCTTCCACACCGCCTCGACGCGCATGCCCATCCGCACTTCGGACGCGTCGATCTCGGTGACCAGGTGCAGGAACGCAATATCGGCGCCGTCGAGAAGCACGTAGGCCGCAACGTAGGGCGGCTTGATGCGCTGGCCGGCGAACGGAATGTTGATCACCGCGAACGTCGTGACTGTGCCCTTGTCGGGCAACTCCACGAACTCGTCGAGCGCCTTGCCGGTAGCCGGATCAGCTTCTCGCGCAGGGAAATACACCTTTCCGGTCTTTCCCGTACGGGCACCCAGCAGCTTGCCCTCTTGCAGTGCCCGCAAGTAGGCACTCTCGGGAAGCGATGCGGTGTGCTGGATTTCGATGCTCGTCGGGACCACGACCATGCTCACCGGGTCGCGTTCGTCGGCTGCCTCGGCTTCGGGTTCGGCCTCCTCACCCAACGCGAAGTACGCCATGTCGGTGATCGAGCCGACGGTCTCGTCGGCCCAGTGCACGTGAACGCGCGCTCCTATGCTGATCGCGTCGGCCGACCCGGCGTCGACCGCATGCAGTAGCGGGGTGTCAGCGCCGTCGAGCTTGATCAGCGCCCAGGCGAACGGCTTGTCGAGGGGCTGGCCCTCCAGCGGCTCGGGTTGCCACGTCCACGAGACGACCGTCCCGACACTGGCCACCGGTACGATTTCGGTCAACCTCTCATAGGTGACCGGGTCAAACTCCGCAGGCGGAACGTGCACGCGTCCGTCGGAGCCGCGGACACCGACGACGCGTTGTTCGCGAAGGGCGGTGAAGAACTGGCCGAGGACAGGTCCGACCGAACGGGTGTAGTCAAAGGACAGTTTCAGTGGCGCGGAAAGCGGCGGTTCGTGATGATCTATCGAGGCCGGAGGGCTTTGGCTAGGTGTCACACCATCGAGTAGAACAGGTTCTAAGAATCGTCGCAAGGAGCGGTGGCAACGGCCGAGGAAGGTTGGTCTGATGAAGCTAGGACTTCAGCTCGGATATTGGGGCGCGCAGCCGCCCGACAACGCGGCGGAACTGGTCGCGGCCGCCGAGGAGGCGGGGTTCGACACGGTCTTCACCGCCGAGGCGTGGGGATCGGACGCCTTCACCCCGCTCGCGTGGTGGGGATCGGCGACGACGCGGATGCGACTCGGCACGTCGGTGGTGCAGCTGTCGGCGCGCACGCCCACCGCGTGTGCGATGGCGTCGCTGACGCTGGACCACCTGTCCGGTGGGCGGCACATCCTGGGTCTTGGTGTCTCTGGGCCGCAGGTCGTCGAGGGCTGGTACGGGCAGAAGTTCCCCAAGCCGCTCGCGCGCACGAGGGAGTACATCGACATCGTCCGGCAGGTGTGGGCGCGGGAGGCGCCGGTGGCCAGCGATGGTCCGCACTATCCGCTGCCGCTGACCGGTGAGGGCACGACGGGTCTTGGCAAGACGCTCAAGCCGATCACTCATCCGCTCCGGCCCGACATCCCGATCATGCTGGGTGCCGAGGGGCCGAAGAACGTGGCGCTGGCCGCCGAGATCTGTGACGGCTGGCTGCCGATCTTCTACACGCCGCGGATGGCCGACACCTACAACGAGTGGCTCGACGAAGGATTTGCCCGAGCGGGGGCCCGCCGCAGCCGCGAGGACTTCGAGATCTGCGCGACGGCCAACATCGTCATCACCGACGACCGGCCCGCCACGTTCGAGGCGATGAAACCGTTCCTCGCCCTCTACATGGGCGGAATGGGCGCCGAGGACACCAACTTTCACGCCGACGTGTACCGCCGGATGGGGTACGCGGACGTCGTCGACGAGGTGACGCACCTCTTCCGCAGCCAGCGTAAGGACGAGGCGGCGGCCGTCATTCCCGACGAACTCGTCGACGACGCCGCGATCGTCGGCGACATCGACTACGTGCGTAAGCAGATCGCGGCGTGGGAGGCCGCCGGCGTCACGATGATGGTGGTGACCGGGCGAAACGCCGAGCAGATCCGCGACCTGGCCGCGCTGATCTAGCCGGTCCTTGGCGGTGAATTAGAACGCGTTCTACAGTGAGCGCCATGCCAGCTTCGCAGCACACCATCGCAGGCCAGCTCCTCACGATGCCGGTGAAGATCCGTAAGGCGACTCAGCACTTGGCGATGTTCTCGGTGGACGCCGACGCCGCCCAGCAGATGATCGACTACAGCGGACTTCAGGTCTGCCGCCATCGGCCTGGCCGTGCGGTCGTGATCCTGATGCTGATGCACTACGTCGACGGCGACTTGGGCCAGTACTACGAATACGGCACCAATGTGATGGTCAACCCTCCCGGCTCTGACGCCACCGGACTGCGCGCGTTGCAGTCCGCCGGCGCGTTCATTCACCACCTACCCGTCGATCAGGCATTCACATTGGAGGCCGGAACGACTATCTGGGGATTCCCGAAAGTTATGGCGGACTTCAGGATTCGCGAGGGACGTAAGTTCGGTTTCGGCGTGAGCGTCGACGGCCAGCTTGTCGCAGACATCGACTTCCGCCCAGGCGTTCCGGTTCCGTCCGTCTTCACCTCACGCACGCAAACCCAGCGCAGCTACTCATATCGCGACGGCGTCCTGCGTGAGATCCCGTTTGAGATGTCGCTGACGGGTGTGCGCTATCGGCTGGGGGGTGTGACGTTGCGACTGGGCGATCATCCCTACGCGAAGGAACTGGCAACGCTCGGCCTACCGAAGCGCGCCATGATGTCCGGTTCCGTTCAGAACGTCGAGATGTCGTTCGACGACGCGCGGGAGATCTCACGATGACGAGGCCGGACATCGACCTGACCGACGGGGCTTTCTACGCCGGTGATTCGCGGTCGATCTACAAGTGGATGCGCGAGAACGAGCCGGTCTTCCGGGACCGCAATGGGCTCGCGGGTGTCGCGACATACCAAGCGGTGCTCGACGCCGAGCGGCAGCCCGAGGTGTTCTCGAACGCGGGCGGAATTCGTCCGGACCAAGAAGCGCCACCGATGATGATCGCGATGGATGATCCCGCACATCTGTTGCGGCGCAAGCTCGTCAACGCGGGCTTCACCCGGAAGCGGGTGAAGGACCGCGAGCCGGCGATCCGCGAGTTGTGCGACACGCTGATCGACGCGGTGTGCGAGCGCGGCGAGTGCGATTTCGTCTGGGACCTCGCCGCGCCGCTGCCGATGGCGGTGATCGGCGACATGCTCGGCGTGCTGCCAGAGGAGCGCGAGATGTTCCTCAAGTGGTCCGACGACATGGTGAGCATGCTGAGCAGCACCACGGCCGAAGCGGATTTCCAGGTCTCGATGGACGCGTTCGCGGCCTACACCGAATACATGATGGGCATGATCGCGGCTCGCCAGAAGGAGCCGACCGACGATCTGGTCAGCGTGCTGGTGCATGCGGAGGTCGACGGCGAGAAGCTCGCCGACCACGAGATCGTCACCGAGGTGTTGCTGCTGTTGATCGGCGGCGACGAGACCACGCGGCACACGCTGTCGGGGGGCACCGCGCAACTGCTGCGCCATCCCGATCAGCACCAGCGGCTGGTCAACGATTTGGGCTTGCTGCCCAACGCAATTGAAGAAATGCTGCGTTGGACGGCACCGGTGAAGAATATGGCCCGCACGGTGACCGTCGACACATCATTTCACGGCACAGACCTGCGCAAGGACGAGAAGATCATCCTGCTGTTCGAGTCCGCGAACTTCGACGAGAAGGTGTTCGACGAGCCGGAGAAGTTCGACATCGAGCGGTATCCCAACAACCACATGGCGTTCGGCTTCGGCACCCACTTCTGTCTGGGTAATCAGCTGGCGCGCCTGGAGCTTTCGATCATGCAGACGCGTCTTCTGCAACGGCTCCCGGACTTGCAGTTGGCGTCCGAGGATCCGTTGCCGCTACGTCCGGCGAACTTCGTCAGCGGGCTGGAGAAGATGCCGGTACGCTTCACCCCGACGAAACCTGCTGCTTAACTCCCCTCGTCGCGCGAGCGTGCGTGTCCGCACAGCGACACGCCGAGGAAGGCGTGCATTCTGTGCACTGTCGGGCAACCGCGAGCGTGCGCTGTTGTACGCGATCTGTCGGCGTGTCCGCGTGCAGACACGCACGCTCGCGCACCTAACGGCCCTTGAAGTCCGGTTTGCGCTTTTCCGCGAACGCTCGCGGGCCTTCCTTCGCGTCGTCGCTCAGGAACACCTGGATACCGAGCTGCGTGTCGATCTTGAACGCCTCGTTCTCCGGCATGCCCTCGGTCTCGCGGATCGACCGCAGGATGGCCTGCACCGCCAGTGGCCCGTTGTTGTTGATCACCTCGGCGATCTCCAGCGCCTTGTCCAGCGCCTGCCCGTCGGGAACGACGTGACCGATCAGTCCGATCTCCTTGGCTTCTGCAGCCGAAAGATGCCGTCCCGTCAGCAGAATGTCCGCGGCGAGCGTGTACGGGATCTGCCGGGGCAGCCGCACCGCCGAGCCGCCCATCGGGTACAGACTCCACTTCGCCTCGGACACACCGAATTTCGCGCTCTCGCCAGCGACCCGAATGTCGGTGCCCTGCAGAATCTCTGTACCGCCGGCAATCGCCGGTCCTTCGACAGCGGCTATCAGCGGCTTGGTCAGCCGACGGCCCTTCAATAGCGCGTCGATGCGCGACGGGTCGTAGCTGCCGTCCTTGAACGAATCCCCGGGCGGTCGAGCGGTCGCCGCCTTGAGGTCCATCCCCGCGCAGAAGTAGCCGCCGGCGCCGGTGAGGATGCAGGTCCGGATCTCCGGGTCGTTGTCGACGCGGTCCCACGCCTCGACCATTATCGAGAGCATCTCGGTCGACAGCGCGTTGCGCGCCTCGGGCCGGTTCAGCGTCAGGACAAGGGTGTGTCCGCGCTGGTCAATGATGGCGTCGGGGCCTTTGTCCGCTTCGCTCACAGGTGTCCACCTTCCACGCAAACTTGTCAGGAAATGTAACACGTTCTAATTTGGGTTCGTGGCCCTCAACATCGCCGACCTTGCCGAACACGCCATCGACGCCGTGCCTGACCGCGTCGCCCTGATCTGCGGCGACGACCAGATCGCCTACGCCGAACTCGAGGATAGGGCCAACCGGCTCGCTCACTACCTGATCGACCACGGCGTCAAGAAGGACGACAAGGTCGGCCTGTACTGCCGCAACCGCAACGAGATCGTCATCGCGATGCTCGGCATCGTCAAGGCCGGCGCCATTCTGGTCAACGTCAACTTCCGCTACGTCGAGGGCGAACTTCGATACCTGTTCGAGAACTCCGACATGGTCGCGCTTGTGCATGAGCGTCAGTACTCGGACCGCGTCGCGAACGTGCTGCCTGAGACGCCGAACGTGAAGACGATCTTGGTCGTCGAAGATGGCAGTGACAACGACTACAAGCGTTATGGCGGCGTCGAGTTCTACGAAGCACTTGAACAGGGCTCGCCCGCACGGGATTTCGGCGAGCGTAGCGCCGATGACGTCTACCTCCTGTACACCGGCGGCACCACGGGGTTCCCCAAAGGCGTGATGTGGCGCCACGAGGACATCTATCGCGTCCTCTTCGGCGGAACCGACTTCGCGACAGGCGAATTTGTCAAAGACGAATACGACCTCGCCAAGGCCGCCGCCGAGAATGCCCCGATGATCCGGTATCCGATTCCGCCGATGATCCACGGCGCCACGCAGTCGGCCACGTGGATGTCGATCTTCTCGGGCCAAACCACCGTCCTCGCACCGGAATTCAATGCCGAAGAGGTTTGGCGGACCGTTCACGAGCACAAGGTGAACCTGCTGTTCTTCACCGGCGATGCGATGGCCCGACCGCTGCTCGACGCGCTGCAGAAGGCGCACGACCGCGGCGACGACTACGACCTGTCGTCGTTGTTCCTGCTTGCCAGCACCGCGGCGCTGTTCTCGACGAGCATCAAGGAGAAGCTGCTCGAGCTGCTGCCCGACCGCATCATCACCGACTCAATTGGCTCGTCGGAAACGGGATTTGGCGGCACCAGCATCGTCGCCAAGGGCGAGCATCACATGGGTGGCCCGCGCGTGACGATCGACCACCGCACCGTCGTTCTCGACGAGGACGGTAACGAGGTCAAGCCGGGATCGGGCGTGCGCGGCGTGATCGCGAAGAAGGGCAACATCCCCGTCGGCTATTACAAGGACGACAAGAAGACCGCCGAAACGTTCAAGACCATCAACGGTGTTCGCTACGCGATCCCCGGCGACTGGGCCCAAGTCGAAGCCGACGGCTCGGTCACGATGCTCGGCCGCGGCTCGGTGTCGATCAACAGCGGCGGCGAGAAGATCTACCCCGAGGAAGTGGAGGCTGCGCTCAAGGGCCACCCCGATGTGTTCGATGCCCTCGTCGTCGGCGTGCCTGACGAGCGCTACGGTCAGTGCGTCGCGGCGGTCGTCCAGGCCCGGCCGGGTGCGCGCCCGTCGCTTGCCGACCTCGACCGGTTCGTCCGCTCGGAGATCGCCGGATACAAAGTGCCGCGGGCACTTTGGTACATCGACGAAGTCAAGCGTTCACCGGCCGGTAAGCCGGATTACCGGTGGGCCAAGGAACAGACCGAATCGCGTCCGGCCGACGAGGTCAGCACCAAGCACGTCGGCGCGAAAACCTAAATAGGCGAGCGAAGCGACGGGATTGATAGATGCGCACCGAGCTCTGCGACCGGTTCGGCATCGACTACCCGATCTTCGTCTTCACCCCGTCGGAGAAGGTCGCCGCCGCGGTCAGCAGGGCCGGCGGATTGGGCGTGTTGGGCTGCGTGCGATTCAACGACGCCGACGACCTCGATGCGGTCTTGAGGTGGATGGACGAGAACACCGACGGCAAACCGTATGGGGTCGACGTCGTGATGCCCGCGAAGGTACCGACGGAAGGTACCGCCGTCGACATCAACGAACTGATTCCCAAGGCGCACAGGGACTTTGTCGACAAGACGCTGGCCGACCTCGGCGTTCCACCGTTGCCTGACGACGAGAAGCGGTCAGCCGGAGTCTTGGGCTGGCTGCATTCGATCGCGCGGTCGCACGTCGATGTTGCGCTCAAGCACCCAATCAAATTGATAGCCAACGCACTTGGTTCACCGCCGAACGACGTGATCGAGCAGGCGCACAAGGCCGGAGTTCCGGTTGCCGCGCTGGCGGGGACCGCCGCCCACGCGCAGCGGCACGTCGACAACGGCGTGGACATCGTCGTCGCGCAGGGTTACGAGGCGGGCGGTCACACCGGCGAGATCGGGTCGATGGTGCTGTGGCCCGAGATCGTCGACGCGCTCGACGGCCGCGTTCCGGTGCTCGCGGCCGGCGGGATCGGCACCGGCAAGCAGGTCGCGGCCGCGCTGGCGCTCGGCGCCTCCGGGGTGTGGATGGGCTCGGCGTTTTTGGCGGCGGCCGAATACGATCTGGGCGCGCGCCGGGGTGACGGGCCGTCCGTGATCCAGCAGGCACTGCTGCGCGCGACGTCCAGCGACACCGTCCGCCGCAGGATCTACAGCGGCAAGCCGGCCCGGCTGCTCAAGAGCCGGTGGACTGATGCGTGGGATGCGCCCGACGCGCCCGAGCCGTTGCCGATGCCGTTGCAGAACATCCTGGTGTCCGAGGCTCATCAGCGGATGAGTGAGTCGGGGGACCCGACGACGGTAGCTATGCCCGTCGGTCAGATCGTCGGGCGGATGACCGAGATCCGACCGGCCGCCGAGATCATCGCGGACCTGGTCAGCGGCTTCGAGGCCGCCACCCGCAGGCTGGACGACATCGCCGGCAGCTAGAGGCTGATCTCGGTGGCGACTGAGGCTAGCGCCGACAGGTGGTCGTCGACCGTCGAGAAGCCGGCGCCCATCGTGTTGACCGAAACGTGTGTCGCCCCAGCATCGCGCCACCGCTCGACGTGCTTCATGACGGTGTCGAGTCCGCCCGCGTCCCAGGTAGCCCGCCCTTCCATGCCGATGGTGTCGGGGTCACGCCCGGCTTCGCGCGCCGCCTTGTCGACAGCCGCCTTCGCCTCGTCCAGCTTCGGGGAGGGCGTGATCATCGGGAACCAGCCGTCGGCGAGACGCCCAGCCCGGCGATAGGTGCGCGTCGAGGCGCCGCCGATCCAGATCGGGATCGGACGCTGGACGGGCAGCGGTGCGAGCCCCGCCCCGGTGATGCGCTCGCTCGGCCCTGCATAGGTGATCGTCTGTTCCGTCCACAGTCGCCGCAGCAGTGCGATCTGCTCTTCGCTGCGCACTCCGCGGTCTGAGAAGTCTTTGCCGAGCGCTTCGTATTCCACTGCGTTCCAACCAACTCCGACGCCGAGCCGGAATCGTCCATTCGTCAGCAGGTCGACCTCCGCCGCCTGCTTTGCCACCAGCGCGGTCTGCCGTTGCGGGAGAATGATCACTCCGGTGACGAGCTCGAGGTTCGTGATCGCGGCGATGTACCCGAACAGCACGAACGGCTCATGGAACGTGGTGTGCACGTCGTACGGTCCCGCCCATCCCTGGTGAATCTCCGGATCGGCGCCGACGACGTGGTCATACGCCAGCAGGTGGGCGTATCCCTGCTGTTCGACGCCTTGCGCGTATGCGCGCACCGCGCCGACGTCGCCGCTGAGCTCGGTTTGAGGAAAGACGACACCGATCTGCATCAGGCGAACATATCTCGCTAGCTATGTCCCCCGATCGGGGGACAACCGATTCATCCGGTGCAGGGGCTGGTTGGCGGACAGACGCAGAGCCGTTGCCGAGGCACAGTTGGTACATCACCGGAACACACCGGCGAACAAACCGAAAAGCCAACGAACACAGGAGAATTCAATGAACGCCACCAAGATCACCTGGACCCGTCGCATCGCCGCCGGCGCGGTTCTGGCCGCAGCCCCGGCGCTGATCGCACTGGGCACCGCCGCTGCCAGTCACGCCGCAGGCGACACGGGCTACACGACGCCCTCGCCGAACTACTCGCCGACGCCGAGTTACAACACGGCGCAATACCCATACGACAGCTGGCACCACCGCCACCAGGCAGGAATCCAATCCTGGTACCAGTAGTCACCGCCCGAGAAGCCCGGACGCGCCCCGACCGTCCGGGCTTTTCGCTTGCCCATTGATCTTGCCCATTGATTCTGTGGTCACGGCGCACAAATGCGAGTAAGCAGCGCCCCCCGCGCAGAATCAACGCCGGATCGCGAACACTGGGTCGTCGCAGTCCGTGCTTTCGGCCGCCAAGTGTCGCTTCAAGACCTTGAACGTCTCCGTGCGCGGCAACTGGGTGCTGACGCGCACGAACGACGGCCACTGCTTCGGCCCGAGATCAGACTGCGCGGAAAGGAACTCGCAGAATGCTTCGGGATCAAACGTCGCGCCCTCGGCCAGCAGCACGGCAGCCATCACCTTGTCGCCGACGTCCGGTGCCGGTATCCCGTACACCGCGACCTCGACGACATCGGGATGACGGAGCAGCACGCGCTCGATCGGCGCCGCGCCGAGGTTCTCGCCGTCGACCCGCATCCAATCCCCAAGCCGCCCTGCGAAATACGCGTAGCCGTTCTCGTCGCGGTAAGCCAGGTCGCCGCTGTGATACATCCCGCCGGCCATCCGTTCGGCATCGGCGCCGGGATCGTTGTAGTAGCCCTCGAACCGGCCCGGGCCCGACACGTTAACCAATTCCCCCGTCACGCCGGGAGGGCACGGCTCGCCCGTGTCGACGTCGATGATCTCCGTTCCCTCGGGCAACAGGCCCAGGGCTCCCGGCGGCGTGTCGGGCGTGCGGCTGATCGCAATCCCGCCTTCGGTCGAACCGAATCCATCGATGACGACCGTGCCGAACCTGCGGGCGAAGCGCTCGACGTCGGCGGGCGCACCTTCATTGCCGTACACCGCTCGCAACGGATTGTCGGCATCATCTGGACGTTCGGGCGTGGCCAGCACATACGACAAGGGCTTGCCGACGTAGTTCGCGTACGTCGCGCCGTAGCGGCGGACGTCGGGTAAGAACTGCGACGCGGAGAACTTGCGCCGCAACACCATTGAGCCCTGACACGCCAGCGACACCGCCCAGCCGACCAACACTGCGTTGGAGTGAAACAGCGGCATCGAGACGTAGCAGATGTCGTCGGGGCCCATGGAAAAGCGGTCCTTCATCGTCACGCCCGCGATCGCAACCTTGCCGTGGCTGCAGATGACTGCTTTGGGGTCGCCGCTGGTTCCCGATGTGTAGATCAACATGAACGTGTCCGACGGCTTGGACTCCCGCGCGACGACAGGCGCATCCTTGTGGGCGTCCACCTCAGCGGACCATTGCGGCGAGTCGACATCGATGTGCTCGATATCGCCCACGACCGCGGCCGACGCGTGATCGGCCAGGACGAGTTGGCAATCCGCGTGGCGCACATCGCGTTCCAGCGCTGCGCCGCGGCGAATCGGGTTGAGGCCCACGGGCACGATTCCAGCCAGGCTGGCCGCAATGAGCAGAGCCGAGAAGAACGGAGTGTTCTGCAGCAACACGCCGACGTGCGGCGGCCGCGCGGGGTCCAACCGAGCGTGCAACGCCGCCGCCACCGCCGCGCCGTGCTGAATGTGGTTGCGCCAGCTGGTGAACGAGTCCTCAAAGTAGACGCCGCGGTCGTCGACGTCGACAAGCGGCATCAGTAACGAGGTGACGGTGGGAAGCTCGCTTCCCGGCGGGGAAGTCAAGCCGGTGTGTCAGCCAGTTCCCGGCCGATGCGCAGCAGCTGTCCAGTAGCGCCGCCGACCGCGAACTCTGCTTGTTTTGCGACGAGAAAGTACCTGTGCACCGGGTGGTCGGTGTCGATGCCTACCCCGCCGTGCACGTGCACCGTGGTGTGCGCCACCCGGTGCCCGGCGTCGGCGGCCCAGAACGCGGCGGTGCTCACCTCGAGGTCGGCGGGAAGATCCTCCGACAACCGCCACGCGGCCTGCGTCAGTGTCAGTCGCAGGCCTTTGACGTCGATGTAGCCGTCGGCCAGGCGGGAAGAGACCGCCTGGAAGCTTCC
>DASRFZ010000085.1:0-8392 GCA_035651275.1 Mycobacterium sp.
GACGCCTGCCGCGTCGCCGACTAACAGCCGCCGAGCGAGAGACCCTCAATCGGGCTGCGCGGCGCGTACCGCTATCGCTATTGCCCACCCGGACTCAGGATCGACTTGATCATCGCGTTGACGTCGTCGACCGCCGCGTCAAATGACTTGTCGTCCTTAGCCATAAACATCACGAAGGCCGCGTTCTGAGTTTTTGTGTTCAGGAACTCCAAGAACATCCCCACGACGCTCTGCGTCCCCTGCTGCGTCGACAAGTCACCCTGGAATCCCCGCTTTGCTACTTCCTGGAAGTTCGAGCTCTGCACCGAACCCGTCTCTGTCTTGCTCACCTTGACGTTGGCGATCCCCAGCTTCTGGGTGACCTGCGCGATGTCGTCGTTGAGCACCGCTTCGACGTCCGTCGACTTCACCGTGCCGACCACCACCAGCAGACTCGCTGTGCCGTCATCCTTATTGACCGCCGCAACAGCGTCGCCAGAATTCGCGACCGTCCATCCCGACGCCGGCGTCAGCGAGACGCCGTTCGTCAGGGATACCGCATTGCCCGACCCCAAGCTCTCCTGCGTCGTGCTGCCTTCTGTCGGCTCTATCGACTCGTTGGGCGTGTGCCTGCCGCTCGCCGCCGGGTGAGCGGCGGGCTCCGCCGGCTGAACCAATTGACCGCCCGGCGAAGGTGGCGGTGGCTGCGGCGGATTGGGTTTGTGCGTGAAGACGACCGCCGCCGTGATTCCCCCGGCGATCACGACGATCACCGCGATGATCAATGCGACGACGCCGGCGCTCAACCTATGCCCGTGATGTTGCTCGGCACCCGAATATGTTGGCGGAGGCGGGGTTTGGCTGGCCGACGGCTCTGGAGTGGATGACATCGTTTCCTCGCTTCGCGGTCAGGCGGACGGTTTTCCGGATGCGTTCACGGGTGTGCGGCGTCCAAGCGCGGCCGTCGCAGTCCCGCATGCTTGGCAGAATGCGGCGCCCGCGGAAATCCCCGCGCCGCAGTGCGCGCAATGCGAATCCACTTCCGGCGCATGCGGAAGCGACTTCTCCCCACGGACGGCTCCCTGCGCTTCGGCGAGCAGCGCCGTGTGCATCTCGCCGCGCGCCAGCAGCAGACCCACCGCGGCCAATACCCATCCGATCACCGCGATGAACACAATGCCTTCTACGCCGTGCGGATTCAGCAGTGTCGTAGCGAGTTCGTAAAGCAGCACCAACACCAAGCCTTTGCCGAGCCCTACTAACGTGTTTGACCCGGCTCGTCGCAGCGCCATCACCGACACCGCTGCGGCCGTGCCGAAGATAATCGGTTGCAAGAAGCCCAAATTCAACGCGATGAAGGCTGCGAGCGCCGGATCGACTGTCCTCACTTCGGTGAACGCGCCCCGCTGAATCACGATGCTCATTCCCAGCGACAGCGCCGCACCACTCAACGTGCAGATCACCACGGTGTCCACGGCGTTACGCATCGTCGCACGCGACGTCACGATCACCGGCACGATCAGCAAGGCGACAAACGCGACAGCCGGGACCACTACGCCGAGTTCGAGAATCGCTGTGCCCGACGGCCACGTCGTCCGTGCCGGCGCCAGCAGTGGGCCCTCCGCGAAATACCCTTGCAGCACACCGACACCCACTCCGAACGCCAGGGAGACAATGAGCCCGAGTCCGATACTGGTGACCGGATCGCCCCGCCACACGCCGTGGTCGTGGATATAGGTCAACACCGCCGCCGGCAGCGCCACCGCCGCGAAAATCAACGCAAGTGACAGCACGCCAAAACCCGCGGAGATCAACGACGCCAGCAGCGCAAGTCCGATCAGGTCGCGGTATACGTATCGCCGCGCACCGGACAAATGCGGCATCAGCGTGCTCATCAGCGCGACCGCACGCACCGGTTCGTCGGGCATCGCCGCGAAATGATGTTGGCGGTCAATGCCGCGGTGCAGCGACGCGCCGCACCGGGCACAGAACCGGGCAGCTTCCGAATGCGGGGTGGAACAGTTCGGGCAATCCATCGTGTCCTCCGGTCCGTCGGCGAGCTGCAAACAGCTCTCCCACCGATGCGCCGCCAGCCTATGACAGCCATCAGATCGCTCACGGCGTTTCTGGCAATTTGCTGGGACCAGCCTGCATCGGGACGGTAACTACCGAGCGGACGTTCGAGTGAGCACCACGTGGAATACCGTTTCGGCGCACGCGGCGCACTAGGTGGCTAGGTGAGCGACATTGCGATGCCGTCGAGGATGTCGTGCTCGCTGACTATCAGCTCCCCGATTCCGGCCCACTGCCCTAACGCAAACGCCAACTCCTCGACGACGATCGCGCCGCCGGCGATGACGTCGACGCGCCCCTCGTGCATGGGCCCGAGCGCCGTCCGCTGCGCACGCGTCATCCCGATCAGCCCGTCGCACACCTGCAGCAAGGCCGGAAAACCCACGCGCGACAAGTGAATCCGCTCGGCGTCATACGTCGTCATCTTCTGCGCGAGCGCCGACAACGTCGTCATCGTCCCTGCCACGCCGACCCAGGCATGCGCACCGTCCACCGGGACCACTCGCAGCGCCTCGCCCAGCCGCTCACGGACCACCTCCCGGGCGGACGCCACCTCCGTGGCCGTCGGCGGGTCCGAGTGCAAACACCGCTCTGTCAGCCGCACACAACCGATGTCCGCCGAGAAGCTGGCCTCCACCTCGGTGGACCCAAGCACCAGCTCCGTCGACCCTCCCCCGAGGTCGGCCACGAGGAAAGGCGCTTCGGTGCAATCCAATTCGGCAACCGCACCATGAAACGACAGCGCCGCCTCCTCTTCGCCGGTGATCACCTCGGCCATCGCACCCGGCACCGCGGCGGCTAACACCTCCGCCGTCATCGCAAAGAATTCGTCGCGGTTAGCCACGTCGCGGGCCGCCGACGTCGCGACCATCCGCACGCTCTTCACCCCGAACCGCAGAAGTAATCCCGCGTAGTCGGCCAGCGCCGCACGCGTACGCGCAATCGCCTCCGATGCGAATTCGCCTGTCGCATCGACACCTTGGCCGAGGCGCACTATCCGCATCTCCCGGTGCAGTTCGTGCAATCTTCCATCGACGACGGAGGCGATCAACAGCCGGATCGAGTTCGTGCCGCAGTCGATCGCGGCGACCCGACTCACGTCCACTGCTCCCTGACGAGAATGCCCTGCATCGCGGGCTCCGTCGCAAGCAGCGCCAGCGCCTCGTCCCCAAACGGGTTCACGCCGCGGCCCTTCGCCAACGAATGCGCGATCAGCACATGAAGGCACTTCACCCGATCGGGCATCCCCCCGCCAGAGAACGTGGTGCCCAACGGTTCTACCGCATTCCGCTCAGCGAGATAGCTTTCGTGGGCGTGTCGGTACGCCGCCGCCAACTCCGCGTCGGCGGACAACCGCGCCGTCATCTCCTTCATCAACCCAGACGATTCCAGTCGGCTCGCCGCCGCCGTCAAGACCGGATGGGTCAGGTAGTACAGAGTGGGAAACGGCGTGCCGTCGGAAAGCCTTGGCGCGGTCTTGATCACGCCAGGCTCGCCGTTGGGGCACCGGTACACGATCGCCAGGACGCCGCGCGGCTCCCTGCCCAATTGCCTTGCGACGGCGTCAAGGTCGGCTTGGTCAACCACCGGGACGTGGCGGAGGCGGGGGTGGCGCCGGAGTGGACGGAGCCGGAATGTTGTGCGGCGTATCGGCGATCGTGCGCCACAAGGTCGTGTACCACGGGTCATTCGACGGTCCGTTCGTCTGCGGCGACCCCGACGGATTCGACGGCTCGGCGGCGTTCGGCGGCAGCTGGACCTGATACGGGATTTCGCCGGGCATGACGAACCCGAGCCGCTCACGCGCCTGTGCGGCGATGAACACCGGATCCGCAAGCTTGGCCTTCTCGGCTTTCAGTTCGTCGATCCGCTCTTTCAGCATGGCGTTTCGCGCGGCCAGCTGCTGCATCTCGGTGCGCTGCGCGAAATAGGTGCGCACCGGGCCGGCGATCGTCAGCGTCAGCACGCACACGACGGCTGCCAGAATCGCCGCGCGCCGCGCCGTCAATCCGAGGCGGCGCTCCGACTGTCGCGCGACCGCCGCCGCGATGCCCGCGGTGATCGATTCGGTCGGGGGTTCACTCTGGCGGGTCTCTGCGGGCCGCTCGCGGCGAGGCGCGTTCGACTTCGGACGGCCCCGGGCCACATCGCTTCGGCCCGGGCGGGTGCCCGGGGATCGTCGCTTCGGGTCAGGCCGTTTCGCGTCGGGCACCGGCTAGTCGATCTCCAGCGAAAGTCGTGGGAACGCAAGGTCTCCCGCGTATCGCGCCGCGTCGCCGAGGCTCTCCTCGATGCGCAGCAACTGGTTGTACTTGGCGACGCGCTCGCTGCGAGCGGGCGCACCGGTCTTGATCTGACCGCTGCCCACCGCGACCGCGAGGTCAGCGATCGTCGTGTCCTCGGTCTCTCCGCTGCGGTGGCTCATCATCGTGCGGTACCCGCTGTTGTGGGCGAGCGCGACAGCGTCCAATGTCTCGGTGAGCGTGCCGATCTGGTTGACCTTCACCAAAAGCGCGTTGGCGGCGCCTTTTTCGATGCCCTCCTCGAGGCGCTCAGGATTGGTGACGAAGAGATCGTCGCCGACGATCTGAATCCGGTCGCCGATCGCCTTCGTCAACGCGACCCAGCCGTCCCAATCATCTTCGGCCAGTGGATCTTCCAGCGACACCAGTGGGTAGCTCGCCAGCAGCCCTGCGTAGAACTCAGTCATCTGCGCCGAGTCACGAGTCTCCTTTTCGAACGTGTAACCCGTATCGGCACTGAAGAATTCAGTCGCCGCGACGTCCAGCGCCAACGCCACGTCCGAGCCCGGCTTGTACCCCGCCGACTCGATGGCCGACAGGATCAAATCCAGTGCCGCCTTCGTGCCCGCGACATCCGGCGCGAAGCCGCCCTCGTCGCCCAGGCCCGTCGACAACCCCTGCTTCTTCAGCACCGCCTTGAGAGCGTGGTAAACCTCTGCGCCCCAACGCAATGCCTCTCTGAAGCTCGGCGCACCGATCGGGGCGATCATGAACTCCTGGACGTCGACGCCGGTGTCGGCGTGCGCACCGCCGTTGAGGATGTTGAACATCGGCACCGGCAAGATGTGAGCGTTCGGTCCGCCGAGATACCGAAACAGCAGTAGCCCCGCCGATTCGGCCGCGGCCTTGGCGACCGCCAGCGATACGCCGAGGATGGCGTTCGCGCCCAGCCGCGACTTGTCCGGCGTGCCGTCGAGATCGAGCAGCGCCTGGTCCACCAGACGCTGATCGTCGGCAGACATCCCGATCACCGCGGGCGCGATCTCGTCGAGCACGGCCGTCACCGCCTTCGCGACGCCCTTGCCGCCGTACCGCGGGCCGCCGTCACGCAACTCGACCGCCTCGTGCTCCCCGGTGGACGCCCCTGAGGGGACGGCTGCCCGCGCGAACGTCCCGTCGGTCAGGGCCAGTTCGACCTCGACGGTGGGATTGCCGCGGGAGTCGAGGATCTCTCGGGCCCCGACCTGCTCGATGATGGGCACTGCTTCTCCTCGCTAACGTCGGCCTGCGGAACGCAAACACCCTATCGGGCTTGGGCTGTCCGATGTCGTCACAGCGGGTGGCCTTCGGCATACGCCGTCGCCCAATCGCGCACGGCCCGCGCGTACTGGTCGGACAGGTTGTAGGCCCGCAGCGCTCGCATCCACCCCTCCGGCGTCGCGAGGTCGCGTCCGCGCCAGCACAGGTAGCCGGCCGCCGACAACGCCGCGTCGTCGATGTTGTCGGGGCTGATGACGCCGTCGTTGTTGGCGTCGACGCCGTAGAGCCGCCACGTCTCCGGGATGAACTGCATCGGTCCCATCGCGCGGGCGTAGCTCGAATCGTCGTCCATCGTCACGGCGTTGTCGCCGGCGATCTCGAGGTTGCCGTCGGACCCGTCCAACCGGACGCCGCGGATCGGCGGGGTCACGTCGCCGTTGGGTGCGATCGTCGCGCCGCGGTACGTCCCATGGTGGCTTTCGACGAGGCCGATTCCGGCCAACGTCGTCCACGCGAGATGACAGCTCGGGTTCTCCACTTGCGCGACTTTGGCGGCATACGCGTACGCCTCCAGCGCGGTGACCGGGATGCCCAGCGCGGGCGCGCGCGCCGCCGCCCAGGCGTGCAGCTGATCGGCGGGGCGGCCGGCCGCGTGCGTGTCGATGTCCGGGACGGCGTCGCCGGGCGGCGGGGGCACTCCCTCCGGGATCGGCGAGCCGAGGTGCCAGGAGCAGCTGGCGGCCATCAGCATGGCGGTCGCCGCGATGACGACGACGGTCCGCAGCCAACGCACTCTGGTCACTCCCCGAGCCGTTTCCTGCGGTGGGATGGAGGTTGCTTCAGCCTGCGTGACAACACCCCCAGCGCCCCTGGCCTCCGGCGACACCGTTCTCCTCACAACCGATGGTTCGGTTCATCGTCCCACGCATTCGGAGTGCCGCGTCGCCCGATGCGGCCGACGGAGGTGTACCGCGGATGTTGGCGCGTTGCTAAGGTGAGCCACACATAACTTTGGCGAGCCAAAGCTGACGAAGGACTTGGGGATGACTGCTGGGGCCGACCTGTCGGTGGGCATCGACGCCGCAGCTCCGACCCTGTCGTCGCAGCTGCTGGGAAGCGGCCTGATCGGTCTGCGCGAGGGACTGGAAACCGGCATCGTCGTGATGATCCTGATCGCATTCCTGGTGAAGTCGGATCGGCGGGACGCGCTGAAATGGGTCTGGCTCGGCGTCGCCGCGGCGATCGCGATGACGATCGGCGTGTTCCTGGTCATCCAGTACAGCGCCTACACCGTCACCGACCTCGGCGCCGAGGCCATCGCCGGCATTGCGTCGGTGGTGGCAGTCGCGATCGTCACCACGATGGTGCTGTGGATGAAGAAGGCCGCGGCGTCGATCTCCGGCGAACTGCGCGCCGGAATGGCGCGGGCGTTGGAGGCCGGCGCGGTGGCGGTGTTCGCGCTGGCGTTTCTGGCCGTCGGGCGCGAGGGATTCGAGACCGCGCTGTTCATGGTCGGTTACGCCGAGGCCGAAACCGCTTGGCCGCTGGTCGGTTTGCTGGTCGGGGTGCTTGTTGCCGCGGCGATTGCATACGGGATGTACGCCGGCGCGGTGCGGATCAACCTCGCGAAGTTCTTCAAGTACACCGGGGTGTTCCTGATCCTCGTGGCCGCCGGCATTCTGTCGTACGGCGCAGGCGCGCTGCAGACCGTAGGCTGGCTTCCTAACACCGGCAACGCCTTTGACATCTCGGGCTGGATGGACTGGTCGTCGTGGTACGGCGAACTGATCCAGGGAATCTTCAACATCAAGCCGGATCCGAGCTGGCTGCAGCTGCTGGTCTGGCTCACCTACCTCGTCGTGGTGCTTGTCCTGTTCCTGATGCCGATCCGCACGCCTGCGCGTCCCCCCGCGAGCACCGAACCCTCGGAGCCGCAGCCCACACCTGAAAGGTCCACCGCGTGAACGGAATTGCCGCCTCGCCTGTCAGAGTCGGCACCGCCGTCGTCTGCACTGTCTTGGCCGGCATGTCGTTGACGGGCTGCGCCGCCAAGAGCTCCGAGAAGGGCAGCGCGGCGGACAAGGGCAACGCCTCGGCGGGCGCGAGCGAAATCACGGTGACCGCGACCGACACCACCTGCGAGCTGTCCAAGACCCAAGCCAACACGGGCCCAAGCACTTTCACCATCACGAACAACGGCACCAAGGTCACCGAGTTCTACGTGTACGCCGAGGGCGACCGGGTGATGGGCGAGGTAGAGAACATCTCGCCGGGACTGCACCGCCAGCTCGTCGTCAACCTGAGCGAGCCGGGCAAGTATCAGACCGCCTGCAAGCCTGGCATGGTCGGCAACGGCATCCGCGGCGACTTCACCGTCACGGGTCAGGCCGTCACTGCCGACACCGCGGGCCAGTTCCAGAAGGCGTCCGACAACTACAAGCAGTACGTGATCACCCAGACCGACGCACTGGTGACTGCCACCGTGGCGTTCGCCGCAGCCGTCAAGAGCGGCGACATCGCGTCTGCGAAAGCCCAATACCCCACCAGCCGAACGTATTACGAGCGCGTCGAGCCGGTCGCCGAGTCGTTCCCCGATCAGCTCGACCCACGGATCGACCAGCGCGAGGCGGACGTCGCGCAGGGCCAGAAGTGGACCGGGTTTCACCGGCTCGAGAAGGACCTGTGGGTGACGGGCCCACAACCGGACACCAACGCGATTGCCGACCAGCTCGTCGCGGACGTGAAGGAGCTCAACCAGCGGGTGATGGCCCCCGACTACAAGATCGATTCGACGCAGATCGCCAGCGGCGCACAGGGTCTGCTCGACGAGATCGCGA
>DASRFZ010000086.1:0-2083 GCA_035651275.1 Mycobacterium sp.
GTGGTGATCGATCTGCGGGGCAGCGGGACCTACGCCGACAACGTCGAGTTCGTGGTCGGCGAAGCCGCCCGGCTGACCGTAGTGTGGATCGCGGACTGGGCCGACGATGTCGTTCATGTCAGCATGCACCATGCCGCGCTGGGCAAGGACGCGCTGCTGCGCCACGTCGCGGTCACACTCGGCGGCGAGCTGGTGCGGCTGACGGGCCGGGTGCGCTTCGCTGCATCAGGCGGCGACGCCGAGTTGCTCGGCCTGTATTTCGCCGACGACGGCCAGCACCTAGAGTCGCGGCTGCTGGTCGACCACGCTTACCCGGACTGTAAATCCAACGTGTTGTACAAGGGTGCGCTGCAGGGGAATCCGGATTCCGGCAGGCCCGACGCGCACACGGTCTGGGTGGGCGACGTGCTGATCCGGGCCGCGGCCACCGGCACCGACACCTTCGAGGTGAACCGCAATCTGGTGCTTACCGACGGCGCGCGCGCGGACTCGGTGCCCAACCTGGAGATCGAGACCGGTGAGATCGCCGGCGCCGGACATGCCAGCGCCACCGGACGTTTCGACGACGAGCAATTGTTCTACCTGTGTTCCCGGGGCATCCCCGAAGAGCAGGCGCGGCGGCTGGTGGTGCGCGGCTTCTTCGGCGAAATCATCACCAAGATCGCCATCCCCGAGGTGCGGGAGCGCCTGACCACAGCCATCGAACACGAACTGGCCATCTCGGAAACCACGACAGCAAAGACCACAGTTTCATGACCACTTTAGAAATCAAAGACTTGCACGTCAGCGTCGCCGACCCGTCGGACGCCGAACGGGAGATTCGTATTCTCAACGGCGTCAACCTGACGGTGAGCTCGGGCGAGACACACGCGGTGATGGGCCCCAACGGCTCGGGCAAGTCCACGCTGTCCTACGCCATCGCCGGGCATCCGAAGTACAAGGTGACGTCCGGCTCGATCATGCTCGACGGTCAGAACGTGCTGGACATGAGCATCGACGAACGTGCGCGAGCGGGCCTCTTTCTGGCCATGCAGTACCCGGTCGAGGTCCCCGGGGTGTCGATGTCGAACTTCCTGCGCAGCGCTGCCACCGCGATCCGCGGCGAGGCGCCGAAGCTGCGGCACTGGGTCAAGGAAGTCAAATCGGCGATGGATGCCCTTGACATCGACCCGGCGTTCGCCGAACGCAGCGTCAACGAAGGCTTTTCCGGTGGCGAGAAGAAGCGTCACGAGATCTTGCAACTCGGCTTGCTGAAGCCCAAGATCGCGATCCTCGACGAGACCGACTCCGGTTTGGACGTCGACGCGCTGCGCGTGGTCAGCGACGGGGTGAACCGCTACGCCGAAGAGGTCCATGGCGGAATCCTGTTGATCACCCACTACACCCGGATCCTGCGCTACATCCGCCCGCAATTCGTGCACGTGTTCGTCGGCGGGCGGATCGTGGAATCCGGTGGGCCGGAGCTGGCCGACGAGCTGGATCAAAACGGTTACGTCCGATTCACCCATACCGATGGCGGCGACGCGCTGCGATCGCCACGGACGGCGGCCACGGGAGTGTAGCAATGGTGACGTCGGTGACTCCGCTTGACCTGACCGCGATACGCGCCGATTTCCCGATCCTCAAGCGCGTGATGCGCGGCAGAAAGCAGTTGGCGTACTTGGATTCCGGTGCGACGTCGCAGCGCCCGGTGCAAGTTCTCGACGCCGAGCGCGAGTTCTTGGTCACCTCTAACGGGGCGGTGCACCGGGGCGCGCACCAGCTGATGGAGGAGGCCACCGACGCCTACGAGCAGGGCCGCGCCGACATCGCGGGGTTCGTCGGGGCCGACGCCGACGAACTGGTGTTCACCAAGAACGCCACCGAGGCGCTGAACCTGGTGTCTTATGTGCTGGGCGACACGAGGTTTGAGGGTGCGGTCGGTCCGGGCGACGTGATCGTCACCACCGAGCTCGAACACCACGCCAATCTCATTCCGTGGCAAGAACTTGCCCGGCGCACCGGCGCCACGTTGCGCTGGTATGGCGTCACCGAAGATGGCCGCATCGACACCGACTCGCTGCAGTTGGATGAGCGGGTCAAA
>DASRFZ010000087.1:0-10487 GCA_035651275.1 Mycobacterium sp.
CAAGGTGCTGATGGTCCTCGGCACACTCGCCGTGGTCCTGTGCATCTTCGCGATGTTCTCCCCGAACGTTGCCGGTGTCAGCGCCGTTGTCGCATTGTCCTTCTGCCTGTCGTTGATGTTCCCGACGATCTACGGCGTCGCCCTCCAAGGCCTTGGTCCCGCAACGCAATTTGGTGCCGCCGGGCTGGTGATGGCGATCGTCGGCGGAGCGATCATGCCTCTGGTTCAAGGCCGGCTTCTCGACGCAACCACTCCGGCGTTCTCCTTCGTCGTCCCTGCTGTCTGCTTCGCCGTCGTCACCAGTTTCGCCGTCTTCGACCTGCGAGCCGCATCATGAAGCGCATCGGGATCGTCTTGCTGGCAATGCTTCTCGTCGCGTGCGGCGGCGGGCAGAAGGGCAACTTCTCTGAAGCGACCAACCGGCTCGAGGTCATGTCGTGGTGGGTGTCGCCGTCCGAGCATCCGGCCCTCGAAGTCCTGCTGAACGCGTTCAAGGCGGGAAACCCAAACGTCGACGTGATCGACGCGTCGATTGCGGGCGGTGCGGGCAGCAATGTCCAGGTCGCGTTGGCGGCCCGGTTGCGCGCGGGTGATCCGCCCGATGTGTGGCAGACGTTCGTAGGCAGTTCCCTTCGCGGCTGGGTCTCTGCTGACCAGATCGCCGACGTTTCAGCGGTATACGACCGCACAGGCCTGGCCCCTGCGTTGCCCCCGACGTTGCGCGACGCCCTGACAGACCGCTCCAAGCAATGGGGCGTGCCGACGGGCTCGCACCGCGGAAATGTGTTGTGGTTCAACCTCGGTGTGCTCCGCTCCGCTGGTGTCGCACCTCCCGGGCCCGGCTACACCCTGGATGCCTTCACGGCCGACCTGGCGAAGGTCGCCGCCAGCGGCCGTGTTCCTCTGTGCCTCGGCGGGAAGGACCGCTTCACGGCGACCGAGCTGTTCGAGAACACTCTCCTCAGCGTGATCGGGCAGGAGGGCTGGTCGAACATCAGCTCTGACTCGTTCGACTGGCGGGGATCCCAACTGCGCGACGCGCTTTCGCGCTTCGGGACGCTGATCTCTCATGTCGACCCTGGCGCTGGCGGGCTTACGTGGGACCAGGCCGCGCAGAAGTTGGCTCGCGGCGAGTGCGCCTTCCTGTCGATGAACGACTCCGTCTACGGGGAGTTGGTGGCCAACCACGTCGTCGAGGGCAAGGACTTCGGGTACGTCGCCTACCCCGGAACTAGCGGCGCATACCTCGCGATCGTCGACACGTTCGTCGTCTCGGCGAACGCCAAAGACGGTGTGAACGGCACCAAATTCCTTGAGACGATTGCGAATCCGGCGACGACGCTCGCGTTCAACAAGGTGAAGGGGTCGGTACCGGTGCGCCACGACGTCGACGTCTCCTCGCTGCCGCCCTATCAGCGTCAGGCGTCGGAGTCGCTGTGGCACGACAAGATCCTGCTGTCGATGACACACGGTGAGCTGATGCCGGCCACCTTCCAGCAGGCGCTGTACGACGCGGTGACGACGTTCCTGCAGAGCAAGAATGCGGACGCGTTCATCAACACGTTGCAGAACTCGATCGTCATCCCGACGCCGGGCGGACGGTGAGAGTCGCGATCAGCGGTGCGGGCGTGGCCGGCTCGGCGCTGGCGTATTGGTTGCTTCGGACCGGCCACACTCCGACGCTGATCGAACACGCGCCGGCATTCCGCACCGGCGGGTACGTGATCGACTTCTGGGGCGGCGGCTACCGCGTCGCCAAACTCATGGGCATGGAAAACCACGTGCGCGCAGCGGGTTACGACGTGCAGGACCTGTTGTATGTGGGGCCTGGTGGTGATGTCAAAGCGTCCGTTGACGTCAACATCATTCGCGGCATGGTCGGTGACGACTTCACCAGCCTGCCCCGCGGAGACCTGGCGGCCGCGATCTTCGACACCGTCGACAATGAGGTCGAAACGATCTTCGCCGACACCATCACCGCGCTCGACGAGCACGCCGACGGCGTTCATGTCACCTTCGAGAACGGCCCGCCGCGCGAGTTCGATCTGGTCGTCGGCGCAGACGGACTGCACTCCACCGTCCGTCGCCTTGCGTTCGGGCCCGAGGCGAATTTCGAGCACTACTTGGGCTGCAAGGTCGCCGCGTGCGTTCTCGACGGCTATCAGCCACGCGACGAGGCGAGTTACGTCACCTATTCCGTTCCCGGCCGTCAGGTCGGGCGTTTTGCATTGCGCGACGACCGCACGATGTTCTTGTTCATCTTCCGCGATTCGCACGACGGCGTCGATGCATCGCCAAAAGATCAGTTGCGAAGGCAATTTGGCGACGCCGGCTGGGAGTGTCCGGCGATCCTGGCTCGGCTGGACGAGGTTGACGACCTGTACTTCGACGTCGTCAGCCAGATCCAAATGGAGCGGTGGTCTAACGGGCGGGTCGTGCTGATCGGCGATGCGGCGGGCTGCATTTCGCTGCTCGGCGGCGAGGGCACCGGTTCGGCTCTTGCCGAGGCATACGTGTTGGCGGGTGAGTTGCAACGTGCCGACGGCGACTACCGCAGCGCGTTCGACGCGTACCAGGCGCGGCTCCAGCCGCTCATCAAAGGCAAGCAAGCCGGCGCGAAGAAACTGATTGGCTTCTTTGCCACGCGAACGCGATGGGGGTTGTGGTTCCGCGACTTCGCGATGCGCACGATGAACTTCCGGCTTTTGGCTCGGATTTTCGCCGGCAGCGTGCGCGACAACGTCGCGCTGCCCGATTACGGCATGTAGATCTCAGTGCTTCTTGGGATGCAGCAGCGCGTCGGTCGACGACGTCCGCTCGGCCTTAGCGCGCTTGTCCGCCCGCTTTTCCTTGAGAGATTTGCCGGACTTTTTCGTCATCGTCTGGCGAGGTGACTTATCGGACATTGCTGCCCCGTTCGCTTGGGGGCCTGAGTGGTCCCGACCCTTCGACCCTACGCGCCTGGAGCCAATTTGCCCGCCTTCGAGCGACAATGCGTTGACCTGCGTGAACGTCGCGATTTATCGCTCACCGACCGACGCGCGTTAGGGCTGTGACCTGCACGAACGGAGTTGTCGCTAAGAGGCGGGCAAACATGATGGTCCTCCGGAGCGGGCGAGCGATTCGGACTTCCCTGGCCAGTGAGATAGGCTGGCACCAACGTTGGCCGAATAACACACCTGCCAACCACGTCGTGGAACGCTCAATCACCCATTCGTAACGCGGCGATCGATTTTGCCCACCGGCAATCTCGCCACCATGTGCTGATTGGCGCGCGATCCGTCGCGACGATCCAGTACACCGATGCCTGAAAGGCACCGAAACATGTCCTCCGACAAGACTTTTGCCGACCTCGGCGTGCCCGCCCAACTGGCGCAAGTGCTCGCCAAGCAAGACATCACCCAACCCTTCCCCATTCAAGTCGCCACTCTGCCCGATACCCTCAAGGGCCGTGACGTCCTCGGCCGCGGCAAAACCGGCAGTGGCAAGACGCTGGCTTTCTCAATTCCGTTGGCCGCCAGGCTCTCCCAAGCGAACCGCCGACCCTCAAAGCCGACCGGCCTCGTCCTCGCCCCCACCCGTGAGCTCGTCACCCAAATCACCGCGACTCTGCAACCGCTCGCCAACGCCAACAACCTGAAGGTCACCACGATCTTCGGCGGTGTGCCGCAGGCCAAACAGGTCGCCGCGCTGAAGGGAGGCGTCGACATCGTCGTCGCCTGCCCCGGCCGCCTCGAGGACCTGATGAAGCAACGCCTCATCAGCCTCGACGCCGTCGAGATCACCGTCATCGACGAAGCCGACCACATGGCCGATCTCGGCTTCCTCCCCGGCGTCACCCGCATCCTCAACGCCACCCCGAAAACCGGCCAGCGGCTTCTGTTTTCCGCGACCCTCGACAACGGCGTCGACAAACTCGTCACGAGGTTCCTCAAAGACGAGGTGCTGCATTCCGTCGACGAGCTCAACGCCCCGGTGGCCGATATGACCCACCACGTCTTCCACGTCGCCGACACCACAGCCAAGAAGGACCTCGTCCACCGCCTCGCGTCTGGCACAGGACGTCGAATCCTGTTCATGCGCACCAAACATCACGCCCGCAAGCTCGCCAAGCAACTCACCGAGGCCGGTATCCCGTCAGTTGACTTGCACGGCAACCTTTCTCAGCCCGCTCGTGACCGCAATCTGAAGGCGTTCAGCACCGGCGACGCCAAAGTCCTCGTCGCCACCGACATCGCCGCGCGCGGCGTGCACGTCGACGAAGTCGAGCTCGTCGTCCACATCGATCCGCCCAATGAGCACAAGGCATACCTGCACCGCTCCGGGCGCACCGCACGCGCCGGCAACGCCGGTGACGTCGTCACCGTCGTACTTCCCGAGCAGCGCAAGGACACTCACGCTCTGCTTCGCAAAGCCGGTATTCACGTCGCACCCCAGCACGTCGCCGCGGACTCACCCGCCGTGCACGCCCTCGTCGGTGAGATCGCGCCGTACCGCGCACCCGCGCCGAAAGCCGCGCCACCGCAACCGCGACAGCGCCGCCCCCGCCCCAGCGGTCAGCGTCGCCGCCGAAAATAACGCAGCGCGAACGATTTTCGCTACGGCGATTCGTGCTAGACTCGACATCCGGATGTTTTTGGTACATCCGGTCTGAATGAGAGAAGTTAGTAAATGGCACAGGGAACTGTGAAATGGTTCAACGGCGACAAAGGCTTTGGCTTTATCACCCCTGACGAGGGTGCGAAAGATGTCTTCGTCCACTACTCGGAGATCCAGTCGAGCGGCTTCCGGTCGCTCGAGGAAAATCAACGCGTCCAGTTCGACATCGAGCAAGGGCCGAAGGGCCCCCAGGCTGTCGGAGTGACCGCGGTCTAACTGACCCGACAATGGGCTGGTGTGACGATGTCGCACCAGCCCATTGGTCTGTCTAGGGCCTACGGGCGAACAGCCGCAGTCCCGTCGAATTCCCGGCGCGCCCACGTCGCGCTCTCGACCTGCGCGGTGCGCACCACATAGTCGGCGGTCGCGAACACCTTGGTGTCACGTTGATCCAGTGGGATGGGTTTGCGTGCCGCGCAGCGCATCACCATCAGACCTAGCGCCGCCGACGTCATGTAGGGCACCACGAGCAGCTTGGCAAGAGCCTCCGACCCGGCGATGACCATCAGCCGTTGAGGCCGTTCGCGCCAACCAGGGATCGCCTTCGCGCCGTAGTGCATCGAGTTCAGATCGGGCACACCGTCTGACGCGGACCAGTTGACGTTGATGTCGACGATCTCACCCAGCGGTCGATGCAACGCCTCGATGAGCTGGGGCAGTTCAGCCGCCACCGAGCAGGTGTGCGGCCACCATGCTCCGTCGATGTCGCCGCCCAGGCAACTGCCCAAGGCGAGCCTCACGGGCCGCGCCAACCGCCGCGTCCCCGTAAGGCCATTCACGGCGTCGTTGTGGCAGCGTGCGGCGTGTCTTTGTCGGACCGGTCAGAAAACGTGGGGTACTCCGCAGGAGCCGTGTTGCGCTCTGTCGAAGCGGGCTCCGGCACATCAGGGTGAGAAAACAGGTCCGTAGATTCCATTGCGCATCCTTTTCGAATTAGCGGACGAGGATCGAATCGCACGCTGAGATCACCGCTAATACGAGACGGTCTACTTTCGACCTTACACCCGGCCCCGTGATATCCCTCACCGGATCGCGCCGTTGACCACCGGCTTGTCGATCATTCCCTTATCCACACCCACATCGTCGCGATGGTCCGGTACTCGCCGGTCTGCATCAAATGCTCCAGCGCCTGCCGCAGCGACTCGCCCAGCGGCGACCCTTTCGCCACCGCCCACCCGTACGGCGCCGAGTTGAACACCTCACCCGCCGCCTCGAGCGCACCGCCGCTCGTCTTGATCGCAAACCCCGCGACGGGCGAGTCCGCCGCCATCGCATCGACGTCGCCGGCCATCAGCGCGCTAGTCAGTTCGTCCTGCGTGGCGTAGACAACTTTCGCAATCGGAGGCTTGTCGCGCGCCACGCAATCGTCGCTCTTTGTTGGGATTTCGTCGCTGCCCTGAATCGCCCCCGTTACGACGCCCACCTTCAGACCGCACGCATTGTTCGGATCGACCGACCCCCCACGCCGCTGCGCCCACAGCGTGCCCGCCTTCAAGTACGTGACGAAGTCCACCTTCTCCTGTCGCGCCGCGGTGTCGGTGAACGACGACATCCCGACGTTGAATTCGCCCTTCTGCACTCCCGGGATGATGTCCTCGAACGCGCTCTCCCGGTAGTCCGGCGTCAGTCCCAGCGTGCGCGCCACCGCGTTCATCAAATCGACGTCGAAGCCGACGATGTGACCTGACGCGTCCTTGAATTCGTTTGGCGCATAAGGCACATTGACGCCGATCACCAACCGGCCGTGTGCCGACGGTGCCGATGCCACCTGCGCCCGTCGTGCCGCAGCCGCCAACTCCCCCGCCGTCTGGTACCGATTCTCCGGCTTCTTCGCCATACCTTTCGCGATGACGTCGTCGAACGCCGCCAACCGCGGATCACACGCCGACGGCCGCGGAGGCGGTGCGACCATGTGGCCAGCAACCTGCTGTTCGAGACTGTCTGCCGGATACGGCCTTGAGCCCGTGAGGCATTCGTAGAGCACACACGTCAGCGCATAGATGTCCGACCGCGGATCGGCCCGGCCCTCCTCGAACCGCTCGGGCGCCATGTAGGCCATCGTCCCCAGCGTCGAACCAGCCGTCGTCAACCCCAAATCACCCGCAGACCGCGCAAGCCCAAAGTCGATCAGGTACACGAAGTCTCGCGCGGTGATCAAGATGTTCGACGGCTTGATGTCGCGATGGATCAAGCCCGCCTCGTGCGCGGCGTCCAGCGCCGCCGCGACCTGCTCCACCACGTTCACCGCGAACGCGGCTCCGAGCGGTTGCGAACCTTCGGACAACAGAGTCCCGAGGTTGCGCCCGTCGATCAGCCGCATGTCCAGATACAGCCGGCCGTCGATTTCGCCGAAGCCGTGAATCGGCACCACATGCGGCTCGTTGAGCGCGGCCGCCGCCTGCGACTCGCGCCGGAACCGCTGCTGAAAGGTCGCGTCGTCAGCCAGATGCGGCGGCAGCACCTTCAACGCGACGATGCGGTCCGTTCGGGTGTCGTAGGCGCGGTAGACCTTGCCCATTCCGCCGCGGCCCAGCAGCTCCTGCAGCTGATAGGGACCGAATGGCGTCGCATCCACCGTCTACTCCACATGTCCGGCTAAGTTGTCGGCGAGCCGCCCACTGAGGCGGCCCATCCAGGGGATTGTTACAGCATGCGAGTTGACGGGCGGCACATCACCGTTTCGGGCAGCTTGCTGCAGCCGCCGACTCGACGCACCAACGACATTCTGCGGCTCACCCTCGCGGCGCTGTTCCTCGCGATCGTCATCGCCGGCTCGCTGATCACCCGCACCAAGTGGGTGGCCCTCGAGAAATCGGTCTCCCGCATCGTCGGCGTGCTGCCACCGGCCGAATCCAACCTCGTTTACATCGTCTACGGCATCGCGATCCTCGCCCTGCCGTTCCTCATCCTCATCACGCTTCTGGTGCGCCGCCGATGGACGCTCCTCGCGGCGTACGTCGCGGCCGGGCTCATCGCCGTCCTGTCCTTGTCGGTCAGCGGCAACGGCATCTCCGCGCCGCGCTGGCACTTCGACCTGAGCCAGCGACTCGACACCGTCCTCGCCCAGTTCCTCGACGACCCGCGCTGGATCGCATTGCTCGCCGCCGTGCTGACCGTCTCCGGGCCGTGGCTGCCCGCGCGGTGGCGGCGGTGGTGGTGGACGCTGCTGCTAGCCTTCGTGCCGATCCACCTCGTCGTCAGCGCCGTCGTGCCCGCGCGGGCCTTGCTCGGTCTCGCGGTCGGCTGGTTCGTCGGCGCACTCGTCGTGTTGGTCGTCGGCACACCGGCATTGGAGGTGCCCCTGGACGGTGCAGTCCGCGCGCTGGCCCGCCGCGGCTTCAATGTCGTCGGCCTGACGGTGGAGCGACCGGCGGGACGCGGGCCCCTGATCTTGTCCGCCGCATGCGTGGAGTCACGCGTTGCCACCGTCGAGATGTACGGACCCAACCAACGCAGCGGCGTTGCGCTGCGCCAACTTTGGCGCAAACTGCGGCTCCGCGGCAGCGAAACCGCACCCCTGCAAGCCTCGATGCGCCGCGCGATCGAGCACCGCGCGCTGATGGCCGTCGCCATCGGTGACCTCGGCGTCGCCAACACCACGCCGATCGCCGTCGCCGAACTCGCCCGCGGATGGACACTTTTCGCTCACACCCCGCCGAGCGGAACCCCGCTCACCGCGAAAACCGCTCCCGTCGAACACGTTTGGCAATCGCTGCGCACGCTTCACGACCACCAGATCTCTCACGGCGACCTGCGCACCCGCCAAATCACCGTCGACGACGGCGAAGTGCGCTTCGGCGGCTTCGCCCGCGCCGAGTACGGCGCCACCAACGTGCAACTCCAATCCGACATCGCCCAGCTGCTCGTGACGACGTCCGACCTCTACGACCCGAAGGCCGCGGTCAGCGCCGCAATCGCCGCGTTCGGTAAGGACCAGGTGCTGACGGCGTCGCGACGACTGACCAAATCCGCTGTGCCAGCAAGGATTCGTAAGTCGGTGACCGACGCGGGCGACGTCATCAAGGCCGCCCGTGACGAAGTCAAACGACAAACCGACACCCCCGAAATCAAACCCGAGACCATCACGCGGTTCACCCGCACGCAGATCATCCAGCTCGTCCTGATCGGCGCGCTGGTCTACGTCGCATACCCGTTCATCAGCACGGTGCCGACGTTCTTCTCCGCGCTGCGGACCGCCAACTGGTGGTGGGCGCTGCTGGTGCTGCTGGTGTCGTCGTTGACGTATCTCGGGGTGGCCGGCGCGCTGTGGGCGTGTGCCGACGGGATGGTCAGCTTCAAGAATCTGGCAATCATGCAGGTGGCCAACACTTTTGCCGCCACCACCACGCCTGCGGGGGTCGGCGGTCTCGCGCTCACGACGCGGTTCCTGCAGAAGGCCGGCCTCGGTGCCGTGCGCGCGACGGCCGCGGTGGCGATTCAGCAGACGGTGCAGGTGATCACTCACGTCGCGCTGCTGATCGCGTTCACCGCGGCGGCCGGCGCGTCGACGGACCTGTCGCACTTCGTTCCGTCGCCGACGATCCTCTATCTCGTCGGCGGGCTGGCGCTCGGGATCGTCGGCGCATTTCTGTTCGTACCGAGGCTGCGCAAGTGGCTCGGAGCGGAGCTGCGCCCGCGACTCAAAGAGGTATGGCACGACCTCGTCGAGCTCGCGCGCGAACCCAAACGGCTCTCCTTGATCGTCCTCGGTTGTGCCGCAACGACTCTCGGCTCAGCGCTCGGGTTGTGGTTCAGCGTCGAGGCGTTCGGCGGAAGCGCGACGTTCGTCACCGTCACCGTCGTGACGATGGTCGGCGGAACGCTCGCCTCGGCGGCGCCCACGCCCGGCGGCGTCGGGGCCGTCGAAGCCGCATTGATCGGTGGGTTGGCGGCGTTCGGCGTGCCCGCGGCCGTCGGCGTGCCGTCAGTACTGCTCTATCGGGTGCTCACCTGTTGGTTGCCGGTGTTCGTCGGCTGGCCGATCATGCGGTGGCTCACGAAGAAAGAGATGATCTGATTACGGGTGGCACCCGTGCGGTTCGGGAAGCCGGGTGATCATCACGCCGCCGTCGATCAGTGACACGCCGATCGTGTCGTCGGCGTTGCCCCACGCCCATGAGGTCATGTTGTCGTTCAACTCGCCGCACCACGGCATCCCGTTCAGCGGCTTGAACGTCGGCAGCTCCGAGCGCATCTGCGCGACGAGCTCCTGATGGCTGCCGGGAACCTCCCAGTATTCGAACCCGGGCGGCGTCGGCGTCTTGCCGGTATACGGGCGTGCGCCGACGGGCAGCGACAGCTCGGGCACCAGTTGCGAGTGCGGGCCGCCCAAGTCGGGAAGGGACGTCGGCTTCGGTGGCGGCGCTGCTGCCGGAGCGGGTGCAGCCGAGGCCGCGGTCTTCTGCACAGACGGTGACCCGTTAGCGACCAGAACGCCCACGATCACCGCGACGACGACGGCCGCCACTCCGGCGAGCACGAGCCATCCCCGCGTGGGCATCGTGGCGTGTCCGGGCCCGGTTGGCCGTGTCATCGGTCTATCCGATCACAGTCAGCCGCGCGCCGACCTGGGGATCGATTAAGTAACGGTAAGAACAGGACAGGACACAGTCGTGCACATGATCTTGACGCCGCACGGCAAACCACAGAGGGTAGGCCAATGATCGTTACCGACATTAAAAACAACAGCCAAGCGGTGAGGCGGCTGGCGGTGGCGGCCGCCGCGGCGGTCCTGTTGTGCGGATTGACCCTGTTCGGCAGTGCGAGCGCGCACGCCTTCTCCCGTCCGGGACTGCCCGTGGAGTACATCATGGTGCCGTCGCCGTCGA
>DASRFZ010000088.1:0-26195 GCA_035651275.1 Mycobacterium sp.
CACCGACTCGGCGACCCGCCGCGGTTCGTCGATGTCCAGCGGCTCCGGCTTGCCGGTGGCGATCTGGCAGAAGTCGCAGCGCCTGGTGCACTGGTCGCCGCCGATCAGGAACGTGGCCTCGCGGTCCTCCCAGCATTCGAAGATGTTGGGACAGCCCGCCTCCTCGCAGACCGTGTGCAGCCCCTCCCGCTGAACCAGCTGCTTCAGGGCCGTGTACTCGGGCCCGGTGCGCAGCCGGGTCTTGATCCACGGCGGTTTGCGCTCGATCGGCGTCTGCGCGTTACGCACCTCGAGACGCAGCAGCTTGCGGGTCATGACGTCGATGCTAGTGCGAGTCGGCCGTCGAGTGCGTCGCACACGGCGCCGGCGACCCGGGCGCGCACGTCGTCGACACCGACGCGGCGACCGAGTTCGGTGCTGAGCGACGTCACCCCTGCGTCGGCGATGCCGCACGGCACGATCGCGCCGAACGCGGCGAGGTCGCAGTCGCAATTGAGCGCGAAGCCGTGCAGCGTCGTCGCGCGTTGCACACGCACGCCGATCGCGGCGACCTTGCGCTGTGGAGCGCCAGGCACCCACACTCCGGATCGGCCGTCGACGCGGCCTACTGTCAACCCTAGCTCCGTGCACACCGCGATCAGCGAATCTTCAAGGCGGCGAATATAATTGACGACGTCGAGCGGTTCGGCCAGCCCGATGATCGGATAGCCCACCAGTTGGCCGGGGCCGTGCCACGTGATCTTGCCACCGCGGTCGGTGTCGACGACCGGAGTGCCGTCCCGGGGGCGTTCATGAGCTTCGGTGCGGCGACCCGCGGTGTACACCGACGGATGCTCCAGCAGAAGTAGCGTGTCCGGGCCGCCGGCCACCCGCGCGTCGACGAGTTCACGCTGCAGCTGCCACGCCTCGCGGTAGTCGACAACGCCCATCAGCCGCACCTCGATGGGTGTTGCGGCTTTCCGGACGGGACGCATCCCTCAACGCTACTAGCGCGCGTCGCCGCGCGAGGTCGCATACGACAGCGCCTCGCCGATCGTGTTGTGGTGGAACGCAAATCCCGCACGCTCCAACGCAGCCGGGATCGCGCGCTGACCAATGAGCAGACCCTCGTCCGCGAAATTGCCGAGCAGCCTTCGCAATGCGAATCCGGGAACCGAGAGCGGGGTCGGCCGGTTGAGCGTGCGGCCCAATGCGGTGGTGAATTCCGCGTTGGTCACCGGCGCCGGTCCCGTGAGGTTCACCGGGCCCGAAAGGTTGTGCGAGACCGCGAAAATCAGCGCGCGCACCTCGTCCTCGAGGCTGATCCACGGCATGTATTGCCGCCCGTTGCCGAGCCGCGCGCCGAGGCCGACAGAGAACAGCGGTCGCAGCCGAGACAACATGCCGCCACCGCGGGACAACACCAATCCCGTCCGCGCGAGCACCACCCGAGCGCCGGCCTGCTGCGCCGGCAGCGTCGCTGCCTCCCAGTCCTGGCAGAGCTGGGCGAGGAAACCCGTTCCGGGCGGGGCGGTTTCGTCGGCAACGCGATCACCCGTATTGCCGTAGTACCCGACCGCGCTCGCGTTGATCAGCACCGGCACTCCGGCCTCCGCGACCGCCGCCGACAGCACTTCGGTGGGGGTGATACGGCTGTCGCGCAGCAATTGCTGATACGCACCGGACCATCGCTTGTCGCCGATGCCGGCACCGCACAGGTTGACCACCGCGTCGACGCCGTGCAGCGCCTCGGGGTCGAACTCGCCGGTCTCGGGATTCCAATGCAGCTCGTCGGCGTTCGACGGGGCGCGGCGGACGATTCGCACCACCCGGTTGTCGGTGGCGCGCAGCGCCGTGACGAGCGCCGAACCAATCAGGCCGGAGGACCCGGCGATGGCGATCAGTGCGTCGGGCATCCGCTTTACAGGCCCAGGTCCGCCTCGAACGCTCCCTCTTCCAGCCGGCGCTTGATCGTGGTGAGGAATCGTCCAGCGTCGGCGCCGTCGATCAGCCGGTGATCGTAGGTCAGCGGCAGGTAGCACACCGAGCGGATGCCGATCGACTCGTTGCCCAGCGCGTCGGCGATGACTCGCGGCCGTTTGACGATCGCGCCGGTGCCCAGCATCGCCGCTTGCGGCGGCACCAGGATCGGCGTGTCGAACAGCGCGCCCTGGCTGCCGATGTTGGTGATCGTGAACGTGCCGCCGGACAGCTCGTCGGGCTTGAGGTTATTGCTGCGGGCACGGTCGGCGATGTCGGCGATCGCGCGGGCGAGCCCGGCCAGCGACAGGTCGCCGGCGTTGTGGATCACCGGTGACAGCAGACCCTGCTCGGTGTCGACCGCAATGCCGAGATGCTCGGCGTCGTAATAGGTGATCTCCTTGGTTTCCTCGTTGTAGCTGGCGTTGACGTTCGGGTGGATCTTCAGCGCGTCGATGACCGCTCGCGCGATGAACGGCAGATACGTCAGGTTGACGCCTTCGCGCTCGGCGAAATCGTTCTTGGCTCGCGCACGCAACGCGACGATCTTTGTCATGTCGACCTCGTGGGTCTGCGTGAGTTGCGCTGTCGCCTGCAGGGATTCGCGTGTCTTCTTCGCGGTGAGCTGACGAATCCTGCTGGCCTTCTGCGTGGTCCCTCGCACGTTCGCCAATGCGCCCGACGGCTTTTCGGCCGCGCCAGCAGGGGACGGGGCCTTGGCCGGCGCCTGTGCGGGTTCCGCTGGTGCCGGCGCCTTGGCTTGTTCGGCCGCCGCGAGCACGTCTTGCTTGCGGATGCGCCCGCCGACGCCAGTGCCCTTCACCTTCGCAAGGTCGACGTCGTTTTCCGACGCCAGCTTGCGCACCAGGGGGGTGACGTACGGAGCGCCGTCGGAGGCCGGTTGCGGCGTGGGCTCGGGTTGTGGCTCCGGCTCTTGCTTGGGCTCCGGCTTCGATTCTTCCTTCTGTTCCGGTTCCGGTTCCGGTTCCGGTTCGGGTTCAGGTTCTGGCTCGGGCTCGGGCTTCGGCTTTTCCGCTTGACCATTTGCGCTACCTACATCGCCGATCTTGGCGAGTTCGCCGCCCACCTCGACCGTGTCGTCTTCCTCGGCGGTTATCGACAGCAGTGTCCCCGACACCGGTGACGGGATCTCCGTGTCGACCTTGTCGGTCGAGACCTCCAGCAGCGGCTCGTCGGCCTCGACGTGGTCGCCGACCTTTTTCAACCAGCGTGTGACCGTGCCTTCGGTGACGGACTCGCCGAGTTCGGGCATCTTCACCGACGTCGCCGCGCCGTCGCCGCCCGAGGGCGGGGTCGGTTCGGGTTCGGACTCCTCAGCGGCCGGCTCCGGTTCCGCGGCGGACTCTTGGGGTTCGGGTTCGGGTTCGGGTTTGGGCTCGGGCTCAGCCTCGGTGCTTGTCTGCTCTTCGCCTGAGGGCTCATCGCCGATCACCGCCAGCTCGCCACCCACCTCGACGGTGTCGTCCTCCTGGGCGACGATCTTCTGCAGCACGCCCGACGCGGGCGATGGGATCTCGGTGTCGACTTTGTCAGTGGAGACTTCGAGCAGCGGCTCGTCACGCTCGACGGTGTCGCCTTCCTGCTTGAGCCAACGGGTCACGGTGCCTTCGGTGACGCTCTCACCGAGTGCGGGCATCTGCACGGAGAATGCCATGTCTGTTGACTCCTCGAACTCGCGTCGGACGGGTCGATGTCTGGCTTACCACCAATCATCTTTCCCCACTCGCGACGTCGCTGTACGCGTTGGGGTCGCGAACGGGCCGATGAGCGCTTGTGTGAAGACCAACAAGCGATGGCACTATCGATTCGATGGGATTGTTCGATCGATTTCGCGGCCGCCGCGGTGTGTCCAATGCTGGCGCCGCGACGGATCACCGCTATCTCGTCGACTGGGCGCGCGCCCGCACGGGCGTCGAGGGGTACGTCGAACCCCAGACCAGCGTCTCCGAGATGACGATCGTGCTCGTCGCCAATGATGGCGAATGGACGCGGCGACGGGTCGGCGGAGCGGCCGGGGCGCGCCGGCTCGGGGAGCAGTTGCGGATCCCGGTGTACGACGTGCAGCGCGTCGGATATCCGCAGCGCATGCGTGACTACGACGCTCGCCGCCGGGCCCAGCGTCGGGCTGGCTACGATCGCGACTCGTGACTTTCGTTACGAACGGCGACGTCGCGATCGCGACCTACGAGCAGGGCAATCCCGACGGCCCGACCGTGGTGATGGTGCACGGCTGGCCCGACTCCCACGTGCTGTGGGACGGCGTGGTGCCGCTGCTGACCGACCGCTTCCGGGTGATCACGTACGACAACCGGGGCGTCGGTGCGTCATCGTCCCCGAAGTCCTACACCGCGTACACGATGACGCATCTCGCCGACGATCTCGCCCTTGTCATCGACGCCGTGAGTCCGGCCCACCCCGTCCACGTGATCGGCCACGACTGGGGATCGGTGGCGGTATGGGAATACCTCGCCCGGCCCGAGGCGAGCTCGCGCATCGCCTCGTTCACGTCGGTGTCAGGACCCAGCCAAGACCACCTCGTCACGTGGCTGTTCGACAGCCTCAAGCGGCCGCACCGGCTGAAAACCTTTCTGGCGGCGCTAGATCAGGTGCTGCGGCTGAGCTACATGGCGACGTTCTCGGTGCCCCTGTTGACGCCGGCGATCGTGCGTGCGATCGCATCTCCGCGTCGGGTGCAGCGCGCTCTGTCGCTGGCCGAGGGCATCCCTGCTGAGAAGATCCATCACTCCGCTGATCTTGGAAAAGACGCGGCAAATACGCTGAAGATCTACCGTGCCAACTACTTTCGCTCGTTCTCCGGACGGGTGCGGCGCGAGCATCATGTCGATGTGCCGGTGCAGGTGATCGTCAACAGCAACGACCCCTATGTGCGGCCGCACGTGTACGGCCACCTGTCACGGTGGGTGCCGCGGCTGTGGCGCCGTGACATCAAAGCCGGCCACTGGTCGCCGTTTTCGCATCCGCAGGTGCTAGCCAGCGCCGTCGCTGAAGTGGCCGACGTGGTCGAGGGCAAACCGCCGAGCAGGGCGATGCAACGCGCTCAGGTCGGCAGGCGTCGCGAAGCGTTCGGGGACATGCTGGTGTCGGTCACAGGTGCCGGCAGCGGTATCGGCCGCGCGACCGCACTCGAATTCGCCCGCCTGGGAGCCGAACTCGTCGTGAGCGATGTCGACGAGTCGACCGTGCGTGATACCGCGAAAGAGATTGCCGCACTGGGTGGTGTCGCACACGCTTACACACTCGACGTCTCCGACGCCGATGCCGTCAATGCATTCGCCGCCGAGGTGTGTGCGGACCATGGCGTGCCCGACGTCGTGGTCAACAATGCCGGCGTCGGGCAGGCAGGGCGGTTCGTCGACACTCCGGCCGAACAGTGGAACCGCGTGCTCGACATCAACCTCGGCGGCGTCGTCAACAGCTGCCGGGCCTTCGTGCCGCGACTCGTCGAGCGCGGCACCGGCGGGCATATCGTCAACGTCGCGTCCGCAGCGGCGTTCGCGCCGCTTCAGCAGCTGAACGCCTATTGCACCAGCAAGGCGGCCGTCTACATGTTCTCCGACTGTCTACGGGCCGAATTATCTTCTGCGGGAATTGGTTTGACGACCGTCTGCCCGGGACCGGTGCACACCAACATCGTCAGTGCCGCGCGGTTCGACGTGCCGCCGGACAAGGCGGGCCACGCTGCGGGACGGCGGTCGCAGTGGGGGAAGCTGTTCGCGGCCCGACGCTACGGCCCGGACAAGGCCGCGAAGGCGATTGTGTCCGCGGTGCAGAAGAACAAAGCGATCCGGCCGGTGACGCCCGAGGCGTACCTGCTCTACGGCACGTCGCGGCTCGCGCCGCAAGCGTTGCGCAGCACAGCGCGCGGGCAGGTCGTGTAGCTCAGCCGTTTTGCGCGATGTCTTCCAGGACGGCGAACATCGTGCGGGTCGGGACGCCGGTGCCGCCCTTTCCCGTGTAGCCCCACGGGCTGCCGGTGTTGTACGCCGGCCCGGCGACGTCGATGTGAGCCCACTGCACGCCATCGGCGACGAACTCGCGCAGAAATGTTCCGGCCACCAGCATCCCGGCGAACCGTGAGCCGCTGACGTTCGCCAAGTCGGCGACGTTGCTCTTCAGGTCGTCCTTCAGCTCCTCGGGAAGCGGCATCGGCCAACCGTTTTCGCCCACCTGCTGGCTGAGCGTCGCCACGCGGTCGCGGAAGTCGTCGCTGCCCATCACCCCGGGCGTGCGGGAGCCGAGCGCGACAGTCTGCGCACCCGTGAGCGTCGACGTCTCGATCAGATAGTCCGGATTGTCTTCGCACGCACGCGCAATCGCGTCGGCGAGGATGAGGCGGCCCTCCGCATCGGTGTTGAGCACCTCGACCGTCGTGCCGCCGTACTGCGTCAGCACATCCCCAGGCCGCTGAGCTGTCGCCGACGGCATGTTCTCAGCCATCGGCACCGTGGCGATCACGTTCACCGGCAGTTTCAGCTGGGCGGCCAGCACCGTGGTCGCGATCACCGCCGCGGCACCACCCATGTCGGACGTCATGTGGTGCATGTTCTGTGCGGGCTTGATCGAAATGCCGCCGGTGTCGAAGGTGATGCCCTTGCCGACCAGCGCGATGGTCTTGGCGCCCTTGGTTTTTCCGGGGCCGCGGTAGGTGATCCGCACCAGCCGCGGCGGTCGCGACGATCCTTTGCCGACGCCGATCACGCCACCGTAGCCCTTGTGCTCCAGCGCCTTCTCGTCGAGAACCTCGACTTCCAGCCCGGCGCTCTCCGCCAATGCCTTTGCCCGCGAGGCGAATTCGTCAGGAAACAGATGGCTGGGCGGCGTGTTGACGAAATCTCGCGCGGTGGCCACCGCCGTCGCGATCGCGGTCGCACGCTCGGCCTCAGCCTTGGTATGGGCTTTGGTGTCGGCGGCCAGCACCGTGACCTTGCGCAGGCCCGGCTCTTTCGGCGCGGTTTTGGCGCTGCGGAATTCGTTGAACTTGTATGCGCCGAGGACCAGTCCTTCGATCGCGGCACTTAAGTCGAACACCGACAGCGTCGTCACCGCCGACTGAGCTTTGTCCAATGACCGTCCCGCGACACCGGCGGCGCGTCGGATCTTGTCGGCAGGAACGTCGTCACGCCGAGCGCCGAGGCCGACCGTCAGCACGCTCGCGACCGGCAGCGACGGTACGACGACGCGATGCACCTGCCCGTCGGCGCCGGTCGCGCCGAGTGCCCTCAGCGCGCCCTCGATGGCGGACACGGCGTCACCCTCGAGGTAGGGCTGCGCGCCAAGCACCTTGGCCCGGTCGTCGTCAGTGACGACCGGAAGGACCAGGACGGCGTCCGAGATTCCGCGCCGGGGCAGCGACGAACTCACGGTGACTGACGGCGCTTGATAGCCGGTCGGTGTGCTCACGGGCAACTACATTAGCCGCCGCGCAGATCGTAGGCGGTCACGGGGGAATCGAAACCCTTGAGCGTCAACGGTTTCTGTTCGATCGCAGTCCACTTCGGCAGCGCGTCACGGACCGGCTGCGACGCAAGGATCTGGTCGGGCCCGGCCGCGCCGACCAGACGCGCGGCGAGATTCACGGTATTGCCGAAGTAGTCGCCGTTGATGGCCAGCATCTCGCCGTACGCCAACCCCGCGCGAACGTGCAGGCCCTCCTGTCGAGCTTTGGGGTGGGTGACGATATCCACTGCGGCCTTGGCCAATTGCTCGGGTTGGGAGTTGACCCACATCACCTCGTCGCCGATGAATTTGACCACCCGCCCGCCGTCGCCGTGCACGACGTCGGTGACGGTGCCGATGAATTCGGTGAGCAGCATCGACAATTCCGCGGGCGTGAGGAGTTGGGTGAGCGCGGTGAAGCCGGACAGATCGGCGAATCCCACGCCGCACACCACATCGGCGGCCATCGCATCGCGGATCACGCCCTCGAAATGGGTGCGGGCGCCGATGAGGTGATGGCGGTGCACGGCATCGATCAGCGCACCGATGCTGGGAATGAACTCCGCGATGGTCCGGTAGGCCTGCGCCGTCGCGAGCTCGTCGTGAGTGTGGTTGATCTGGATGTCCGGTGTGCCGGCCCGAATCAGCGCCGACTCGGCCTCGGCCAACCGGGCCATCGCCGAGCCGAGCACCCGCAACATCCCGTGCGCGCCCTCGTCGCCGATCAGCAATTTGAACCGCAACCACGCCGCCAGGCCGTCGACGTCGGCCTGGCTGAGGGTGGGGACGTCCGGCCCTGCGACCGTCAGCCCCAGCAACGACCACGCGTGGGCGACCTGTTCGACGGGAATCCCGAGTTCGTCAGCGGCAGTCTGCAGGCTGTAGGTCGGCCGGCCCGAGAACTGCAGCACGTCGCCCGCCAGACCGAACAGGCGGCCGCGGCGTTCGGCCTCGGCCATCTCTTCGACGGTGAACCCCAGGCTGTCGAGGTATTTGATCAGCCCGGCGCGTTCGCGTGCGTTCGCGATTCCGGCGGCTTCCAGCGCATCGAAATCGACCATCCCATTAGGGTATCCGCGATGACCATTCAGCACGGCCCACTCGAAGACCAGCACCGCGAACTCGGCGCCACCTTTGCCGAGTTCGGCGGCTGGCTGATGCCCGTCTCGTACGAAGGTACGGTCGCCGAGCACACATCCACCCGCACCACCGTGGGGCTTTTCGACGTCAGCCACCTGGGCAAGGCGTCGGTGCGGGGACCCAAGGCGATGGAGTTCGTGAACTCCGCGCTGACCAACGACCTTCGCCGGATTCGGCCCGGCAAGGCGCAATACACGTTGTGCTGCAACGAATCCGGCGGGGTGATCGACGACCTCATCGTCTACTACGTCTCCGACGAGGAACTGTTCCTGGTGCCGAACGCCGCCAATACCGCGGCCGTAGTTGACGCATTGAAAGCTGCGGCACCACAAGGTATTACCGTGTCCAACGAACACCGCTCCTTCGCTGTGCTCGCTGTCCAAGGCCCCCGTTCCGCCGACACGCTGGCGCGACTGGGCCTGCCTACTGACATGGACTACATGGGTTACGTCGACGCGTCATTGGACGGCGTGCCGGTGCGGGTGTGCCGGACGGGCTACACCGGCGAGCACGGGTACGAGCTGCTGCCGCCGTGGGACGATGCCGCAACCGTGTTCGATCCGCTCGCCGCGACGGTCCGCAACCTGGGCGGCCAACTGGCCGGCCTGGGCGCGCGCGACACCCTGCGCACCGAGATGGGCTATCCACTGCACGGACACGAACTCTCGCTGGACATTTCGCCGCTACAGGCGCGCTGCGGCTGGGCGATCGGGTGGAAGAAGGACGCGTTCTGGGGCCGCGACGCATTGCTCGCCGAGAAGGCTTCGGGCCCGCGCCGACTACTGCGCGGGTTGAAGGCAACAGGCCGCGGCGTGCTCCGGCCCGAAATGACCGTGCTATCCGGTGACACCGTCGTCGGCGTCACGACGTCGGGAACCTTTTCTCCCACAATGAAAGTCGGCATCGCACTGGCGTTGATCGACACTGCCGCCCCCGTCGAAACCGGGCAACGTGTCGACGTCGACGTGCGGGGCCGCAAGCTGGAATGCGAAGTCGTCGATCCGCCGTTCGTCGAACCGAAAACTCGGTAGCCCACCCACGTACAATCGCCGCATGGACAGCGGCCCTCTTGAGTTCACGGTTCAGCGCAATCCGCGCCCGGCGACCGACGAGCAGCGCGCCGTAATCCTGGCCAATCCCGGGTTCGGGCAGTACCACACCGACCACATGGTGTCGATCGACTACACCGACGGCGAGGGTTGGCACAGCGCGCAGGTGGTGCCCTACGGGCCGATCGAACTGGACCCGTCGGCGATCATGCTCCACTACGCGCAGGGCATCTTCGAGGGTCTGAAGGCGTACCGCTGGGCCGACGGGTCGATCGTGTCGTTTCGGCCCGACGCAAACGCCGCCCGGCTGCGGTCCTCGGCGCGCCGGCTGGCCATTCCCGAGCTGCCCGAAGACATCTTCATTGAGTCGCTGCGGCAGCTGATCGCCGTCGACGGCCAGTGGGTGCCGCCCGCGGGCGGGGAAGAGTCGCTGTATGTGCGGCCGTTCGTGATCGCCACCGAGCCCGGGCTCGGGGTACGGCCGGCGAAGCAGTACCGCTACCTCGTCATCGCGTCGCCCGCCGGCGCGTACTTCCCGCGCGGCATCAAGCCCGTCAGCGTCTGGCTGTCCACCGAGTACGTGCGGGCGGCGCCCGGCGGCACCGGGGCGGCGAAGTTCGGCGGCAACTACGCCGCATCGCTGGTTGCGCAGCAGGAGGCCGCCGCTCAAGGCTGCGACCAGGTGGTGTGGCTGGATGCCGTCGAACGCCGCTTCGTCGAGGAGATGGGCGGGATGAACCTGTTCTTCGTGTTCGGCAGCGGGGGCTCGGCCCGGCTGGTGACCCCGGAGCTGACCGGCACACTGCTGCCCGGCATCACCAGGGACTCGCTGCTCCAACTGGCCTCCGATGCGGGCTTCGCCGTCGAGGAACGCAAGATCGACGTCGACGAGTGGCAGAAGGGCGCCGCGGCGGGTGAGATCACCGAGGTGTTCGCGTGCGGAACCGCGGCCGTGATCACCCCGGTCTCGTCGGTGCGCTATCCCGACGGGGAGTTCACGATCGCCGACGGCGAACCGGGCGAGGTCACGATGGCGCTGCGCGACACGCTGACCGGCATCCAGCGCGGCAAGTTCGCCGACACTCACGGCTGGATGACGCGGCTCGGCTAACGGATCGCCAGCCCCACAGCCGTCAGGGTCGTCGTAACCTCGATCGCTGCGCCCAGCACGTCGCCGGTGATGCCACCGAACCGGCGCACGCAATGCGCAACCAGGAGCGCCGAGGCCCCGAGTGCGACGAGCACCACCACCGGCCCCTGCCACAGCCGCGGCGCGGCGAATGCCGAGGCGGCTGCGACGGCCACGGTCCATACGGCCACGACTGCCAGCGGCTGCGAGCCGGCCACTTGACGGCCGAGCACGCTGCCTTCCGCGGCGGGAATGCCCCGTCGGCACGCCCACACCGCGGCGACCCGGCCCGTCGTCACCGCGACGATTACCGCCGGCCAACACGCGTGGGCGAACGCCAACCCCGGCACGACGACGGCGACGACCACTGCGGCCACACCGAACGGGCCCGTCGACCCGTCGCGCATGACCGCGAGCGCGCGCTCGGACGGTCCGTAGCACCCGAGCGCGTCCACCGTGTCGGCGAGCCCGTCGACGTGCAGGCCGCGGGTGGCGAGCAAGAGGGCCGTGACCGCCAGCACCCCCGCGAGTGCGCTGTGTGGCCCGAACGCCCATGACCCCGCCCATAACACCGCCGCCGCCAGCGCGCCCAGCACCGCACCGACGAGTGGAAGCGCGGTGAGCGTGCCGCGCCGGATCTCGGCGCCCCGCGCCGGTATCACCGTGGCGAACGCGAAAGCGCTTGTGACAGAACGGATCATGACTTCTTGTCGGTCACCGACGCCTCATCGAACGTCGCCATCGACGCCAGCGCCGCGACCGCGGCCCGCACGACGGGCAGCGCCACCAGCGCACCGGTGCCTTCTCCGAGGCGCATCTTCAAGTCGACGATCGGCTCCAACTCCAGGCGTGCCAGCGCCAGCGAGTGCGCAGGCTCTACCGAGCGGTGGCCGGCCTGCCACCACAGCCGCGCGCTGGGCGCCATCAGGTCGGCGACCAATGCCGCGGCCGTCACGATCATCCCGTCGAGCAGCACGGGAGTGCGCCTCACCGCGGCCTGGGCGCAGAAGCCGGCGATCGCGGCCAGATCCGCACCGCCGCACGCCTGCAGCAGCGCGACCGGATCGCCGGCGTGATGCCGCGCGCGGTATACCGCATTGCGAACTGCCGTCGTCTTGCGCATCCATGCCTCGTCGTCGATCCCCGTGCCACGCCCGACGGCCACGACGGGCTCGCTGCCGGTGATCGCCGACACCAAAGCCGTTGCCGCCGTGGTGTTTCCGATGCCCATGTCGCCGGCGATCAGCAGGTCGGCGCCGGCGTCGACCTCCTCGTCGGCGATCAGCTTGCCGGCCTCCAGTGCCGCGCACGCCTCGTCGGCGGTCAGCGGGTCCTCGACGGCCAGGTTGCGACTGCCGCGCCGCACCTTGTGCGCGCCGATCGCCGGGGTCAGCGGTTCGTCACAGTCGACCGCGATGTCGACGACGCGTACGCCCGCGCCGGCGACCTGCGCCAGCACGTTGACCGCCGCGCCGCCGCCATGCATGTTCGCCACCATCTGGGCCGTCACCTCGGCGGGATACGCCGACACCCCGGCAGTGGCGACACCGTGGTCGCCAGCGAACACGACTACCCGCGCACGCTCAAATTGCCTTGGCGGACAAACACCTTGGCATGCCGCCACCCAGATCGACAGCTCTTCGAGGCGGCCGAGCGAGCCGGGCGGCTTGGTCAACGACGCCTGACGGGCGCGCGCCGCCGCGGCCGCGGTCTCGTCTGGCGCGGTGGCGACAGGAAAGTCAGGGGCGGTCACCGGCGTCCTTCACGATCATCGGCTGGCCCGCCACGATCAGCACCACGCGGTCACACAGGTCGGCGAACCGCTGGTTGAGCGCGCCGAGCTCGTCGGCGAATCGCCTGCCCGATTCGGTGGCAGGAATCACCGAGAGGCCCACTTCGGGACTCACTACCACCAGCGGTGCACCGAAACCCTTGACGGCGCAGATCAATTCGTCCACCGGCGGATCGGCGAGGTGCGCCGTCAGCCAGCCGCCGAGGTCGTCGATCAGCATGGCAGACCCGTCGTCGTGCAAAACCGTTGCAAGACAGGTGGTTTCGACCGTCGACCAGTGCGCGGGCCGGCGCGCCCGATGAGCTTCGACGCGCGCTGACCACGCCGGGTCGGAATCGTGTGCCGGCCCGGTGGCCACGTAGCGCACCGGCTCGCCCGGGCCGACCGCATCCACGATCGCCGACTCCGCCCACTGCGACTTGCCCGACCTGATGCCGCCGAGCACCAACGTCCGCACGTCGGTCAGGTGACTGCTTCGCCGCGCTTGACCGCGGGACGCGGTGCGCGCATCCGACGCAGTTGCGACGCGCGACTGGCGGCGTAAAAGCCCAGCCGCCAAGCGCTTTCGGTGTTCTTGGGGAACTTCTGGTCGACGAGCTTGTTGATCTTGCGACCGAGCAGAAAGCCGCTGATGATCATCAGCACGACGAGCACCATCATCGCGAGCGAGACGTATGCGGAGATCCGCGGCGGCAAGCCGAACGAGACCGCGATCAGCACGAACGCCAGCGGCATGAACAGTCCAAGCAGGTTCGACCGCGAATCGACCACGTCGCGCACATAGCGGCGCACCGGGCCCTGGTCGCGGGGAAGCAGGTAATCCTCTTCGCCGGCCATCATCCGTTCGCGGCGTTCGGACGTCCGCGCGCGCTGGGCCGCCTTCAACTCCTGGCGCTCGCCTCTGCTGAGTTTCTGGCCCTTGATTTCCTTGCGCCGCCGCCTGGCCTCGGCTGCCGTCATCGGGGCGGGCGCAACCGGGCCTCGCCGTTTGGCGGCGTCGCGCTTGGGCGTCGGGCGGCCCTTCGGTGCGGTGGTCTTGCTCGACGACGAGTTGGGCTCGCTGATCTCGACGGCGCCGTCGACGTCGGCGTCTTCGGTCGGGTCCTTCTTGCGGCCAAGCAAACTCACGCTGCCAGCGTACTTCGGCTCGTATGGCTGGCTTACAGTGCGCTGATCATGCGCGTGCTGATCGCCCCGGACTGCTTCGGTGACTCGTTGTCGGCAGTCGAGGCCGCCCAGGCGATCGCCGACGGGTGGCGGCGAGGCCGTCCCGGCGACGCGCTGACGCTGGCGCCCCAGTCCGACGGCGGACCCGGCTTCGTTGACGTGCTGGCCACGAGGCCGGGAGGGAAGCGGACGCTGCGCGTGCGCGGGCCTCTAGACGCCGGCGTCGACGCCGTCTGGCTTTTAGCCGGGCCGACTGCCTACCTCGAATCCGCGCAAGCGTGCGGCTTGGCCCTGCTCGACGGGCCGCCGACACCGCAAACTGCCCTCGCGGCGCACACCCGCGGCGTCGGCGAGCTGATCGTCGCCGCATTGGACGCGGAGGCGACGCAGATCGTGGTGGGCCTGGGCGGCAGCGCCACGACCGATGGCGGACGCGGCATGGTCGAGACGCTCGGCCCTGGCCTCGCGCGAGCGCGCGAGCGGCTGGGCGGCGTCGACGTGATCGCGGCGACCGACGTCGAGCACCCGCTACTGGGGCCGGCCGGCGCCGCGCACACGTTCGGGCCGCAGAAGGGCGCCGACGCACAGACGGTGGCGCAGCTGGAACGCCGGCTCGCCGCGTGGGCCGACGAACTGGACGCGGTCGCCGGACGGAGCGTTCGCGACCTACCGGGAGCAGGTGCGGCCGGCGGCCTCGGCGCCGCGCTGCTGGCACTGGGAGCCCGGCGAGAGTCCGGCGCCGCGGTGGTCGCCGTGCACACGCACCTCAGCGGCGACTTGGACGCCGCCGATCTTGTGATCACCGGCGAGGGCCGGCTCGACGAGCAGTCGCTGCACGGCAAGGTGATCAGCGCGCTCGCGACCGCTGCTCGCCGACGCGGCAAACCGGTGTGGGTGCTTGCCGGCCAAGTCGCGCTCGAAAGATCCGCGCTGCGGACGGCGGGGGTAGCCGCAGCGTTCTCGCTCGCCGAGCACGCCGGATCGGTTCGGCGCGCCATCGACGACGCCTCCGACCAGCTGCGAGAACTGGCTCACAGCGCTGCCGCGCAGCTACAGGAATAGAGCCCCGACAAGGTACCGTTGGAGAAGAAAAGCGCTCAAGGCTGCTTCTAGGAGACGTAATGACTGTTCAGGGCGAATCGGCCACCCGCACCGCCACTCATGGCGTGACCCTGACCGACGCCGCGGCCGCCAAGGCCAAGGCGCTGCTCGACCAGGAGGGCCGCGACGACCTGGCCTTGCGGATTCAGGTCGAGCCCGGCGGCTGCGCAGGCCTGCGGTACAGCCTTTTCTTCGACGACCGCTCGCTGGACGGCGACCTCACAGCGGAGTTCGGTGGCGTCGAACTGACCGTCGACCGGATGAGCGCCCCCTACGTGCAAGGCGCGACCATCGACTTCGTCGACACCATCGAAAAGCAGGGCTTCACGATCGACAACCCCAACGCCACCGGGTCGTGCGCTTGCGGGGACTCGTTCAACTGATCGCTCAGTACTGACTGCCTGACTTCAATACGTACTGACACACGAGCACCTGGTCGTCCTCGGCCACCAGCGTGGCGACGCCTTGTTCGTCGCGTTGCTTGCCGCCCCTGACCACGGGCACCACATGCATGGTGAACAGCACCTGGGCCTGCTGCGGCGCCAACCGGACCAGCTTGTCGATCGACGTGACGTCGGCCGACGAGAACTGCTTGCGGAACGTTTCGCTGGACAGCCGCGCCAGCGCCTGGTCTCCGCGCTTGTCCTTCACCGCGTCGTAGAAACCGCACAGCGAGTTGCGGGCGACCACGTCGGTCTTCCCCTTCAACAGCGCGTCGAGATAGTTCTGGATCGCCGATTTGGCAGACGACTCGGTGAGCTGTCCGGTGCCGCTGCCGTCGGATTCCGCGGTCGTCGCGTAGACGATGGCCGTCGCGGTGCCCGCGATCACAGCGACAACCGCGAGGATGGCCACAGCCAGCCGCCAGCGGTTCCGAGTCGGGTAGGGCAGCGGTGGCGGCAGCTGTTGCGGGTAGCTTTGGTAGGGCTCGCTGTACGGGCCGGCCATGGTACGCAGGCTAGCTGAAAAGGACGATGACTTGACGATCGCGGTGACCGGCTCGATTGCCACCGACCATCTGATGCGTTTCCCCGGGCGGTTTTCCGAGCAGCTGCTCGCCGAGCATCTGCAAAAAGTGTCGCTGAGCTTCCTCGTCGACGATCTCGTCGTGCACCGCGGCGGGGTGGCAGGCAACATGGCCTACGCGATCGGGGTGCTCGGCGGCGATGCCGTTCTCGTGGGCGCCGCCGGTAAGGATTTCGCCGACTACCGCCAGTGGCTGCAGGCGCACGGCGTGAACTGCGACCACGTGCTGATCTCCGACACCGCCCACACCGCGCGTTTCGTCTGCACCACCGACGCCGAAATGGCTCAGATCGCGTCGTTCTATCCCGGCGCGATGTCGGCCGCCCGTGACATCTCGCTGGAAAAGATCGTATCTGTTACTGGCACACCGGAATTGGTGATCGTCGGGGCGAACGACCCCGATGCGATGTTCCTGCACACCGACGAGTGCCGCAGGCTCGGTCTGGCGTTTGCGGCCGACCCCTCGCAGCAGCTCGCTCGGCTGGACGGCGAACAGATCCGCGCGCTGATCGACGGCGCCACATATCTGTTCACCAACGACTACGAGTGGGACCTGCTGCTCAAGAAGGCGGGGTGGACCGAGGACGACGTGATGCGCCAGATCGGCCTGCGTGTTACGACGTTGGGCCCCAAGGGAGTTGACATTGTCAGCCCGGACGGGACGTCGATCCACGTCGGTGTCGTGCCCGAGAAGAGCAAAGTCGACCCGACGGGCGTGGGCGATGCGTTCCGGGCCGGCTTCCTCACCGGCCGAAGCGCCGGTTTGAACCTGGAACGCTCGGCGCAACTCGGCTCACTTGTCGCCGTGCTGGTGCTGGAAACCAACGGCACGCAGGAGTGGACCTGGGACCGCGACGATGCGCTGGCGCGTCTGAGCGACGCCTACGGGCGCGAGGCCGCCGATGAAATTAAAGCTGCACTGGATACGTCGGCTCGCTGATCTTCGGCACGACGCTGCGTTCGACGAAGATCGCGTGCCAGAGCATGAAGATCAGCACCGTCCAGAGCCGGCGGCTGTGATCGCTTGTGCCGGCGAGGTGTTCGTCGAGCATGCGGCGCACCGCAAGGATGTCGACGAATTCGTCGGCCTGAGATGTCGCGAGCATCTGATGTGCCCACTCCAGTAGTTCGCCGGCCTGCAGCCAATGCCGAATCGGCACGGGGAAGCCAAGTTTGGGCCGGTGCAGCACGTGTGCGGGCACGATCGGCTCCAGTGCCTTGCGTAACGCGTACTTCGTAGTGGTTCTGGTGATCTTCTGATCCAGCGGCAGCCTTGATGCCACCGCGAATACCTCGGGGTCAAGAAACGGCACCCGAAGCTCCAGCGAGTTGGCCATCGTCATCTTGTCGGCCTTGACCAGGATGTCGCCACGCAGCCAGGTGAACAGGTCGACGTGCTGCATGCGGGCCACCGGATCCCAGTCGGCTGACTGCGCGTACACCGGTGCGGTGACGTCGGTGTGGCACCACTGCGGGCGGAAGATCTTCAGCACGGCGCGCAGCTGCTCGTCGTTGAAGCTGCGGGCATTGCCGTAGTAGCGCTCCTCAAGCGTCTGGGACCCGCGGTGCAGCAGGCTCTTTCCGCGCAGGCCTTCGGGCAGCGGTGCCGACACCTTGGCCATCGACCTGCGCAACCGGTCGGGAAGGTACTCGAAAGGCTTCAGCGACAACGGTTCCCGATAGATCGTGTAGCCGCCGAACAGCTCATCGGCGCCCTCGCCCGACAGCACCACCTTGACGTGCTTGCGGGCCTCGCGAGCGATGAAGAACAACGGCACCAACGCCGGATCGGCCACCGGCTCATCCAGATACCAGACGATTTCGGGCAACGCTTCGACGAACTCTGCTGGGCTCACGACCTTCGCCACGTGCCGGGCGCCGATCGCCTCGGCCGAGGCGATCGCCACGTCGACCTCCGAAAACCCTTCCCGTTCAAAGCCCGTCGTGAACGTGATCAGCTTCGGGTTGTGCCGGATCGCCAGCGCCGCGATCGCGGTGGAGTCGATGCCCCCGGACAGGAACGCCCCGACCGTGACGTCGGCGCGCATGTGCTTGGCGACCGAGTCTTCAAGGACGGCGGTGATCTCGTCGTAGCGGGCCTGTTCGCTTCCTTTGACGAACGGAACGGCCGCAAAACGTGGAAAGAAGTAGCGGCTGATCTCCGGTGGGGCGCCCGGCCGGATGACCGCAGAGCAGCCCGACTCCAGCCGGCGGATTCCGCGGTGCAGCGTCTCGGGCTCGGGCACGTACTGCAACACGGTGTAGTGCTGCACCGCGCGCTCGTCGATACCGAGGTCGATGCCCAACACGCCGGACAGATCCAGCAGGCATTTCTTCTCGCTGGCGACCGCCGTTCCGCCGGGTCCGGTCGCCATGAACAGCGGTTTGATGCCGAACGGGTCGCGCGCGCAGAACAATTCGCGTCGCTCGGTGTCCCACAGGGCGAACGCGAACATCCCGCGCAGCCGCGACAGCGCGTCGGCGCCCCAATAGTGGTAGGCCGCGATGATCGCCTCGCCATCGCCGTCGGTGGCGAACACCGCTTTATGTTCGTCGGCAAGTTGAGCCCGCAACTCGACGTAGTTGTAGATCTCGCCGTTGAAAACGAGCGCGTACCGGTCGGGGGAGTCGGGCGGTCCCCAGTGCAGCGGCTGGTGGCTGTGCTCGATGTCGATGATCGACAGCCGGTTGAAGCCGAACACCACATGTTCGTCCGACCACGTGCCCGGCTCGTCCGGTCCCCGGTGTCGCATCACGTGCGACGAGTCCGCGACCGCCTCGACCACATCGGCTGCGGGCGCGGCCGACGGATCGCGCACCAGGGCCAGCAGTCCGCACATCGGGCCAAGTATGCCCGAAGGGGCGGGTGGTCTACGCTGCGTAGTATTCGACTGCTGCCACGCTGACCACAGGAGGCGCCGACGTGAGACGGCTGCGGCTTCTCGGCTTGACTGCCACGCTGGGTGTGCTCGCCGTCACATTGAGCGGTTGCTCGTGGCGCGACGTGGTGGGCCTCGGCTGGCCCCAGGGCATCACGCCCGAGGCGCACGAAAACTACAAGCTGTGGATCGGCTCGGTGATCGCCGCGTTCGTCGTCGGCATCCTCGTGTGGGGCCTGACGTTTTGGACCTCCGCCTTTCACCGCCACAAGAAGGGCGACACCGAGTTGCCCCGCCAGTTCGGCTACAACATGCCGCTGGAGCTGGTGCTGACCGTCACCCCGTTCCTGATCATCGCGGTGCTCTTCTACTTCACTGTGGTGGTGCAGGAACGGATGTTGAAGAAAGAGGCCGACCCCGCCGTCGTCGTCGACGTCACTGCGTTCCAGTGGAACTGGAAGTTCGGCTATCGCAGCGTGGACTTCCCCCAGCTCGGCTGGAAGGCCAACCTCGCCGACGATGCACGCAAGAGCGCCCAGCAGTCGATTCCCGAGGGCAAGGACAGCCACGGCGAGGAGAAGGTCGGCGCGATCAAGGGCCGCAACCCCGAGGACCGCTCGTACCTCAACTACGACAAGGTCGAGACGATCGGCACCAGCGACGAGATCCCCGTCCTGGTGTTGCCCAGCCATGCGCGCATCCAATTCCAGCTGGCCTCTGCAGACGTCGTGCACTCGTTCTGGATCATCGACTTCCTGTTCAAACGCGACGTGCTGCCCAACCCGAAGGCCAACCACACCGACAACATCTTCCAGGTCACCTCGATCGACAAAGAAGGAGCGTTCGTCGGGCGCTGCGCAGAGCTGTGCGGTACCTACCACTCGATGATGAACTTCGAAGTGCGCGTGGTGAATCGGGATGTGTTCCGGGCCTACATGCAGTACCGCATCGACCATCCGAACGCTCCGAACGCAGAGGCGATGCACGCCGTCGGGCTGCCCGACAAGGCAACCAAGACCGAACCGTTCACGACTCGTCGTGGGCAGCAGTCGTTGACCGCGGCCCAGACGGCGGCCGGAAGCTGAGGACACGCCATGCACGTTGAAGCCCGGCTGTTCGAGATCCTGACAGCGTTCTTCGCCCTGGCGACGTTGATCTACGCGTTCTGCACCGCGTACTTCTTCCCGGGCGGCCTGGAGTGGGCCGGTGTCACCGCGATGGTGATGACGACCGGGCTGTGCTTGATCATCGCGACGTTCTTCCGGTTCGTCGCCCGCCGCCTGGACACCCGGCCGGAGGACTACGAGGACGCCGAGATCGCCGACGGGGCGGGGGAGCTCGGTTTCTACGCCCCGCACAGCTGGTGGCCGGTGCTGATCGCGCTGGCCGCGTCGGTGGCGGCGGTCGGGATCGCGTTGTGGTTGCCGTGGCTGATCGTCACGGGTCTGGTGTTCGTGCTCAGCGGTGCGGCGGGCCTGGTGTTCGAGTACTACATCGGACCTGAAAAGCACTGACGAGAAGGTCACAATCCGGCAGTCAGTTGCCGCGTCGGCGCCGTCGGTGGATTCGATCGCATCGCGAGGTTCGGTAATGTTGCCGAGGGCGCGTGGCGCCGCACACCTGTAGAGCAGTGGTTGAGAAGGAATTGCAGCGATGAGCGGGCCGAATCCCCCCGGGCCGGAGTCTTTCGAGGACGAGCCGGACGCCGACGCTGTCTCCGAACAGCCCACCGAGGACGTCAAGGCCTACTCGGCGCCAGAGTCGGAGCAATTCACCAGCGGCCCATACATTCCGGCCGACGCGTCGCTGTACGACTACGACGCGTACAGCGCGGCCCCCGAGTACGAGGAGCCGCCGGTCACCCCGCGTTGGCCGTGGATCGTCGGGGTGGCCGCGATCCTGGCCGCCGTCGCGCTGGTGGCCTCCGTGACGCTCCTGGTGTTCCCGAGCCTCACCTCCAAGCAGGCCGCGCCGGCACCGAGCACGACGACCAGTCCGTCGCCGCCCGTGCAGGACGAGATCACGACGACGACGCCGCCCCCGCCGCCGCCGACCACCACGGAGGCGCCGCCCCCGCCTCCGCCGCCGTCGACCGAGACCGTGACGGTCACGCCGCCGCCGCCCCCTCCGCCCGCGCCGAGTAGCGAGGCGCCGCCTCCACCGCCGCCGGCCCCGGCGACGACGTCGGCGCCGCCCGCGACAACCTCCGCGCCCGCCGCGCCGCGCCAGGTGACGTACACGGTGACAGGTACGAAGGCGCCCGGAGACATCATCTCGATCACGTACACCGATGCGTCGGGACGCAGCCGCACCCAGCGCAATGTGTACATCCCGTGGGCGATCACGCTCACGCCGATTTCGCAGTCCGATGTCGGTTCGCTCGAGGCCAGCAGCTTCTTCCGGGTGAGCCGGCTGAACTGCTCGATCACCGCGAGTGACGGAACCGTGCTGTCGCAGCGGGCAGACAATTCGCCGGTGACCAGTTGCTGATGTCAAAAATCGACAACGTCGGCCGCTGGCTGCTGATCGCCGCCGCGGTGATTTGGCTCGCCGTGATCGGCGTGAGCGTCGCGGCGATCGTGGCCCTGGTCGGGCTGGGGTCGGCGCACGCGGGTGAGGCGCGGGTCGACTCGCAGACGCCGTGGGGGCTGTACGCGGTGATCGGCATCTCGGTGGTGATCATCGCGACGGCCATTCCGCTGCTGCTGCGTGCCCGCCGCAGCGCGCCGCAGGAGCAGCCGCGACCCGTCGTGGCCAGCCGGGCGCCGGTCGAGGCGCCCACCGAGAAGCTTCGGGTGTTCGGCTCGGTGGCCGACCCGCGGGAACGCGAGCGGCGCCAGGCGATGCAGCACACCGCAGGGCTGGCCGCCGACGTCGTCGACCGGGTGATCCTGCGGTTTGTCGCGTCGATGGCCACCGCGACGGGTGCGGCGACCTTAGCCGTGGCCGTCGCCACCTACTGCATGGCCGCGCACACCGACGGCGGGGCATGGGCAGCGCTGGTGATCGCCGGACTGATCACGGTCGCGATGCCGGTGATTCCGTGGCTGCACCTGCGCGAGCTGTCGCGTTAGTGCTGGCCGTTGCCTTCGACGTGCGGGTGCTGCCCGTTGCCCGATTCGTCGATGTCGTCCTGACGTTCGCGCAGAGCGGTGATCGCGCGCTGCTCGGCCGCATGGGATGTCTCGGAGATGGCCTGCTGCTCGGCCGGCGGGTCGGCGAACAGCAGTGACCCCTCGCCGGGGGCGCCGGCCAGGCCCAGCTTGTTCATCCGCTTCGGCACCGCTGCGCCCTGGTACTCCAGCGGAATCGGGTGGCCGTGGTCGTCAACCGGCCCGAGCGGCTGGTGCAGTTCGATGTACGCGCCCTGCGGCAGCCGCTTGATGATGCCCGTCTCGACGCCGTGCTCGAGGACCTCACGGTCGCTGCGCTGCAACGCAATTGCCCACCGGTAGGCGATGAAGTAGACAATCGGCGGCAGCACCACCATGCCGATACGGCCGATCCACGTCGTCGCGTTCAGGGAGATGTGGAACTTGAGCGCGATGATGTCGTTCATCGCGCTCATCGTCAAAACCATGTAGAACGCGATCGCCATCGCGCCAATTGCGGTGCGCACCGGCACATCTCGCGGCCGCTGCAACAGGTTGTGGTGCGCGCGGTCACGCGTCACCTTGGCTTCGATGAACGGCCAGATCGGCAGCAGCACGAATATCAGGCCCATGATCAGCGCCACCCAGACAGGCGCGGGCACGGTGTGGCCGAAAGGGTACAGCTCCCAGGCCGGGAAAATACGCGCGAGACCTTCCGTCCACATCATGTAGAAGTCGGGCTGGCTGCCGGCCGACACCTGGAACGGCTTGTACGGCCCGAGCTGCCAGATCGGGTTGATCTGCAGCAGACCACCCATCAGGCCGAGGATGCCGACCACCATCGCGAAGAACGCGCCCGACTTGACCGCGAACACCGGCAGAATGCGCACGCCCACAACGTTCTTCTCGGTGCGGCCCGGGCCGGGGAACTGGGTGTGCTTCTGGTACCACACGAGCGCGAGGTGAATGCCGATCAGCGCCAGGATGATTGCCGGGAACAGCAGCACGTGGATGACGTAGAGGCGCGGGATGATGATGTCGCCCGGGAAGTCGCCGCCGAACAGCGCCCAGTGCAACCAGGTGCCGATCACCGGCATTCCCAACGTGATTGAGCTCAACGCCGCGCGCAGCCCAATGCCGGAGAGCAGGTCGTCGGGCAGCGAGTAGCCGAAGTAGCCCTCGAACATCGCCAGGATCAACAGCAGCGAGCCGATCACCCAGTTGGCCTCGCGCGGCTTGCGGAAGGCGCCGGTGAAGAAGATGCGGGCCAGGTGCACCATGATGGCGGCCGCGAACAGCAGCGCGGCCCAGTGATGGATTTGGCGGACGAACAACCCGCCGCGCACCTCGAAGCTGATGTTCAGTGCGCTCTCGTAGGCGCGCGACATCTCGATGCCGTTAAGCGGTTGGTACGCACCGTGATACACGACCTCGGTCATCGACGGGTCGAAGAACAGCGTGAGGTACACGCCGGTCAGTAGCAGCACGATGAACGAGTAGAGCGCGATCTCACCGAGCAAAAACGACCAGTGAGACGGGAAGACCTTGTTGATCTGACGCTTCACGCCCGCGGCGAGGTGGTAGCGCTGATCCATCGCCTCGCCCTGCTCGGCGGCGATCTCGCCCAGGCTTGGAGGTTTCAGTGTGGGACTCATGTCGTCTTCCGTTCCCAGAATGCCGGCCCGACGGGTTCGACGAAGTTGCCGTTGGCGACCAGATAACCCTCTTTGTCGATCGTGATCGGCAACTGCGCCAATGCCCGTGCCGCCGGACCGAACACCGGCTTGGCGAAGTGCAGCAAGTCGAACTGCGACTGGTGACACGGGCACAGGATCTTGTAGGTCTGCTGCTCGTACAGTGACGCCGGGCAGCCCAGATGCGAGCAGACCTTGGTGAACGCGAACAGGTCGCCGTAGTTAAAGCTTTCCTGCCCTTGACGTTTCACCACCTTGACGATGTCGTTGGGCTTGATGCGGATCAACATGACCGGGTTGCGCACGCCCATCATGATCTTGCTGATGTTCTCGCGCGACTCGGGAGTGGAACCGTCGCCGTCGGACTCGCGCCACGGGAACACGGTCAGCATGCCGCCCGCGTCGACGTCCGCTGGACGAATCTTGATCAACAGCTGCGACGGTCCGCCGTCGCCCACCGAGCTGGCCAGGTAGATGGTTTCGCCCTTGAACCTCGGGGTCCACCCGGTGGTCCACAATTCGGCGGTCTTTCCTTCGTACGTCTTGACTGCGGGCCGCCACGGGTTCTTGATGATCCCACCGATGAGGGCGACGAGCGTCCCAAGTCCAAACGCGCCCAAGCTGATTCCGAGCGACATCTTGATCAGTCGGCGACGAGGCAGTGTCGACGTGTCGAGCGTGTCGGACAGCTCGGCGACGATCGTCTTGCGATCGGTTTCTGACGACGGGCCGTCGTGGCGGTCCTGGACCGCGATCTCCTCGGGAATGAACTTCTTCTGGAACAGCACCGCGCCGATGCCTATCGACAGGATCGAGAGTCCGAACGTGAACCCGTACAGCGGCGTCGTCAGCGTGTACACCAGATTGCCGGGGTCGTTGTCGGCCTTCCATTCCCACGGCCAGAACAAGAAGATCAGTAGCAGCGCCAGCCCGGAAAACCCGCCGAGCAGCAGCCAGAATGCGACACGGCGTTCGGCACGCTTTTCGGCTCGAGTGCCTTTGACCGGCCATCGCGGCTCGCGGTAGATGACGTCGACGCCGTCGAGCTCAGTGCCGAGCTTCACCAGCTCGTCGCGGGACATCTCGCCAAGTTCCTTGTCGGAGGGCATCTTTGGCGTTTCACTCGTCATGCGCGCGATCCGATCCACAGGGCCACGCCGACGATGGCCACCACGCCGATCAACCACATCGCCCACGCCTCCGAGGTGGGCCCGAAACCGCCGAGGCCGTAGCCGCCCTCGTTCTTGGTTTCGCTGGCCATCTTGACGTAGGCGACGATGTCTTTCTTCTCTTCGGGGCTGAGCTGACGGTCGGAGAACTTCGGCATGTTCTGCGGGCCCGACAGCATCGCGGTGTAGATCTGCGCGGGGTTCGCCCCCCCGAGGTCCGGTGCGTACTTGCCCGACGACAGCGCGCCGCCCTTGCCGGTGAAGTTGTGACACGACGCGCAGTTGAGCCGGAACAGGTCACCGCCGCGGGCGACGTCGTTGCCGACCAGCGCGTGCTGGTCGATCGGACCGCCCGGCGCCGACCGCGGAATCGTCGGCCCGCCGCCGTTGGCCTGGACGTAGGCCATCAGCGCCTCGATCTGGTTCTCGTCGAAGTTCGGCGGCTTCGAGGCTTCTTGGGCGCCCTGGCCCATCGCCGGCATGCGGCCGGTGGACACCTGGAAGTAGACGGCCGCCTCGCCGACCCCGATCAGCGCGGGCCCGCGGTCCGGCACGCCTGCCAGGTTCGCGCCGTGACACGAGATGCACGACGTCTCGTAGAGCTGCTTGCCGTTGCGCACCAGCGCAGACAGCGACTCGTCGGCGACGGCCACCTGCGGCTTGGGTGTCAGCGTCGCGGCCAGGCCACCGGCGATCAGGAGCGCCACCACCAGCAGCAGGCCGGCCGACAGGCGTCGGCGCAACCGGCGTCTCTTCACCATTCGCTTATTCGCTCCTTGCGTGCGCGGACGGCTCCTCATCGGACGAAGTAGATCGTGGCGAACAGCGCAATCCAGACGATGTCGACGAAATGCCAGTAGTACGACACGACGATCGCCGCGGTGGCCTGCGCCGGGGTGAACTTGCTCATGGTGGTGCGCAACAGCAGGTAGATGAAGGCGACCAAACCGCCGATGACGTGCAGGCCGTGGAAGCCGGTGGCCAGGTAGAACACCGAGCCGTAGGCGCTGCTCGGGATCGTGGTGCCGTGGCCGACCAGGTGGTAGTACTCGTACCCCTGCCCCAGTACGAAGAAGAGGCCCATCAAAAACGTCACCACATACCAGCGCCGCAGGCCGAACACGTCGCCGCGCTCAGCGGCGAACACGCCCATCTGACAGGTGAACGACGACGCGATCAGCACAAGCGTCACCGGGACCGCCTGGTACAGGTTCAGCTCGGTGGGCGGCGGCGGCCAATTTGGCTCCGCCTGGGCCCTGGCCGTGAAGTACATCGCGAACAGCCCAGCAAAGAACATGAGCTCGCTGGAAAGCCACACAATGGTGCCGACACTGACCATGTTGGGGCGGTTGAGCGAATGTACTCGCGACGTGATCGCGGTTCCCGAGGTGCCTACAGCGCTCGTCACAGGAAGAAGTATGACGCTTTGTAGTTGTCCAATACCAGCGGGGCACCGATTTAGTCGCAAAGTCGGGCTCGTGGCACCATCGGCGCGTGGGGTTGACGTGGCCTGAGGTGCT
>DASRFZ010000089.1:0-2947 GCA_035651275.1 Mycobacterium sp.
CAGGCATTCGATGCGTTGTGCGCGAACGAACCCGAACTCGCCAAGCTACGGATGTCCGTGCGCGAATTCCTAGATGTCGACATGGTCGAGCACGGGTGGCGACCGAGCGTGGATAGCTGGATGTCCAGCTGGGACGAGGAGTTTTCGGTGCGCCTCGCCAGCGCCGGATTCCTGGGATTGACCATCCCGCGGCAGTACGGCGGACAAGGCCTTGGTCATCTGCATCGCTATGTGGTGACCGAGGAACTGCTGGCGGCCGGCGCGCCCGTGGCTGCCCACTGGATCGCCGACCGACAACTCGCACCGGCACTGTTGGCCTACGGCAGCGAGGAGCAACGTGGGCAGATGCTGCCCGCAATCGCCGCGGGACGCCTGTACTCGGCGATCGGCATGAGCGAGCACGGCGCCGGGTCAGACCTCGCGGGTATCCAGACCAAGGCAACGCTGACTAGCGGCGGATGGATTCTCAACGGTACGAAAGTATGGACGAGTGGTGCGCATCTCGCGCATACCATCGTCGTGCTTGCCCGTAGTAGCCCAGCCGATCCGACGAATCGGCACACCGGCTTGAGCCAGTTTCTGGTACCGCGCGCGTCGCCCGGTCTCACCATCAGTCCCGTCCCCGCCATGTCGGGCGAGCATCATTTCAACGAAGTCGACTTCGCCGACGTGTTCGTGCCCGACGCTGCCGTGCTCGGCGAGATCGGTGACGGTTGGCGCCAAGCGACGGCCGAACTGTCCTTCGAGCGCAGCGGACCCGAGCGGATCCTGTCCACTGCGCGCCTGATCACCGCGGCAATCTCCGCCACGCGATCGGAACCACCGTCGGATGAGCGAACCGTCGGCCAAGTCGGCGAGCTGCTGGCCCGCCTGATTTCCCTGCGTCAACTTTCGATCATGGTGGCGCGCGCGCTGGCTGACGGACGGCCGGCCGCGAATCAAGCAGCACTGGTGAAAGACCTCGGCACCCGTTTTGAGCAGAACTCCGTGGACGCAATCGACGAGCTTCTCGACGGCACCACGCTCGACGCCGACATGCGGTCGATGGTGGACACTGCACGCCTGCACCAGCCGATGTTCACCCTGCGCGGCGGCACCAATGAGGTATTGCGGGGTTTGGTCGCGCGCGGAATGGGGGTTCGGTGAGTGCGTTAAATGCTTTGGCGGGAGGAGTTTTCGCGACGTCCGCCCCTGAGGACGACGACACCGACCTGCGACGGCTAGTAGAGGAGCTCGGCGCATGGGCATTCGACGCGCGCCCGCGCCCGCGCAGCCTGCCCGAGCAGTTCGACGATGCGCTCTGGGACCAGCTGGAGCAGACCGGTTTGAGCCGGTTGACCAGCACACCGGATCTAGAAGCGGGACCATCCGAGCTGGCGATTGTGCTGCGCGGGCTGGCCCGACATGCCGCCGCGGTGCCGATCGCTGAAACCGAGTTGGCGGCATGGCTTGCCGGCAGAGCCGGGCAGTCGCTCCCCGACGGTCCGCTAACCGTCGCGATAGCCGATGCTGACATCGATGGCGGTCGCATCACCGGCACCGCCACCGAGGTGCCGTGGGCCCGTATCGCACATGCTGTGGTGCTGGCAGCGCGAACCGACAAAGCTGTTCACGTCGGTGTCCTGCGCGGTCTAAACGTCGACGAGCATTACAACGTCGCCGGTGAGCCCAGCGGCCGGCTCACCTTCGACATATTGGCGGGAGATCTCACCCAGTTGGATCCGGCTGTCGGGCATGAACTCGTGCGCCGTGGTGCTTGGACACGGTGTGTGCAGATCGTCGGAAACCTTGACGCCGCCGCAGCGCTGGCGGTAGCTCACACCCGCCACCGCATCCAATTCGGTCGGCCCCTCAACGCTTTTCAGTCCGTCCAGCAGGCGTTGGCGGCGATGGCCGGCGAAATCGAGCGCGCGCGTGCGGCGACTACGCTCGCCGTCGCTGCGGCGTCCGACTTCGGCTTCGCCGCACACCAGACCGACTACGCCGTGAGCGTCGCCAAAGTCGTTGCCGGTCAAGCGGTCCCGGCGGTGTGCACAATCGCCCACCAACTCCATGGCGCAATCGGGGTGACGCTGGAACATCCCCTGCCGTTGTTTACCATGCGTTCGCAGAGCGCGATCACCGACTACGGCAGCACTGGCTGGCACGCACGTCGCCTGGGTCGCATGGCCTTTGCGAGTGACAAGGTCTGGGATGTGGTCGTCGGCAACGACGTTACCGGCTGGGAATGAGGCCTGTTCGGCGTTGCCAACTCGGTGGCAGAGAAGAGGCGTCGGCGCCCTGTGCGGACGGTGCGCGCGGCGGTATCGAACCGGACCGGCGCAGTTTGATCGGCACTCCTATCCCGCGATAATGACCGTCGCGGACCACCATTTGGCGGTGCAGCACCTGCGGTGCTGACAGAGCAGCGGCAATGTCGTTGACAGGACCGCAGGCAACTCCGCGCGCGGTGAGCGCGGCGGCGAGTTCGTCCGCACGACACCGGAGCAACAGCGGCTCGAGCTCGTCCAAGAGCGCGCGAAGGTTCTTGACCCGGTCCTGGTTCCGTTTGAACCGCACGTCAGCAGCCAACTGTGGCCGACCCAAAACCTCAGTCAGCGCGGTGAATTGGCCGTTGGTTGCGGCAGCGACGAAAAGGCGGCCATCCTCCGCAGTGTTGAACACCTGGTAGGGCGCGACGGCTGGGTGCGCCGCACCGGTGCGACGCGGAACCTCGCCGGACACCAGATAGGCGGCGGAATGAGGATGCGTAATCGAGACAGCGGCGTCGATCAGCGCGATGTCGACCAACTGGCCTCTGCCGCTGAGCGTCCGTTCCAGCAACGCCAACAAAATCCCGGAAAAAGCCTGGTGTGCGGCCGTGATATCGACGATCGGCACCCCGACGCGTAACGGGTCACCGCCCGGGGAACCATTGACGCTCATCAGCCCCCCGTACGCCTGCAAC
>DASRFZ010000090.1:0-23054 GCA_035651275.1 Mycobacterium sp.
CGTCACCGTCGTCGACGACCACCACGGCGACGACGACGTCGGCCGCGCCACAGGCTCACGGCGTCTACGAGCAGTGCCTCACCGACCATGGCGTCCCGTCCCCACCCGCTGGACCTCCCCCGGGCCCGGCGCCAGGCCCGCAGCCGCAGGGGCCGCTCCCCGGTCCGCCGCCGGGCACCGAACCCGGAGCCGCGCCCAGTACCGCCGCCCCGCCGCCACCGCCGGGCGTGGACCCGACGACCTGGGCGAACGCCCAGAAGGCCTGCGCGTCGCTGCAACCCGCACCTCCAACCCCCACCTCCTGAGTTACATTTCGGTTAGCGGGTGTATCGCCCGGTGACAGAAAGGCCAGGCGGCAAATGACGTCAACCGCTGACCCCGTCGATCCCCCAGTTCCCGTCCCGAATGTTCCCGGCGCCGACGCCGACGAGCGTGGACTGCCGGATCGCTCCGAACTGACGGCCCGCCAACGGCTGATCGTCGACGCGTCGGCAATTGCCGACATCGGGCTCCGAACGTTCGTCGCGTCGCTCGTGGGCGCGGCGATGCTGCCCCCGATCGCCGCCGAGATGGTCCGCCGCAAGGACTCCGCGGGAGAGCGCGCCAGGATGCGGTTCTACGCCGACCTGGCTGCTGAACACGACCCGGTCAAGTCCTTTCCGGCGCCGACGGAGCCGCCGCGGATCTACTCGCGGCCCGCAAACCCCGTCGCCGAGTGGATCGCTCACGGGCGGGTGCACAACATCCAGTTCGACAGCAGCTTCCAGCCGGTGAACCCGGACATGCGCGAGCCGTGGAGTCGCTTGCAGCACAACAACGTTGTACGAGCACAGCATTGGCGCCATGAGGACGGCCCGCATCCCACACTGTGCCTCATCCATGGCTTCATGGGATCGCCGTACCTGCTCAACGGGCTGTGGATGTCGCTGCCGTGGTTCTACCGGTCCGGCTACGACGTGCTGTTGTACACGTTGCCATTTCACGGCCGGCGCGCTGAAAAATATTCGCCCTTCAGCGGATACGGATACTTCTCGCACGGGTTGACGGGTTTCGCCGAGGCGATGGGCCAAGCCGTCTACGACTTCCGGTCGATCGTCGACTATCTCAGATTCACGGGCGTGGAAAAGATTGCGTTGACGGGTATTTCGCTCGGCGGGTACACCACGGCGTTGATCGCGGCCGTCGAAGACCGGGTCGACGCGGTCATTCCCAACGTGCCGGTGGTCTCAGTCGAGGCGGAGATGGACGAGTGGTTCCCCGCCAACCTCCTCTTCAGGGCGGGACGCAAGATCGGTGGCATCGACCGCGACGAGTTCATCGCCGCTGCCGCCTATCATTCGCCGCTGAACTACAAGCCGGTGGTGCCGCGCGACCGCCGGCTGATCATCACCGGGCTCGGTGACCGCCTGGCCCCGCCGGAGCAGGCGGAAATGCTGTGGCACCACTGGGATCACTGCGCCCTGCACTGGTTCCCCGGCAACCACATCCTGCACGTCAGCCAGCCGGAATATCTGCGACGGATGACACGGTTCCTGCGCGACTTCATGTTCGCGTAAGCGTGTCCCACGCCCGCAGGCGCAGAGGTGCGGGATGATCTCGGCATGACGATGCCCGCGGTGGAGTTGATCGTCCGCGTCGGGCTTGCCACCCTGCTGGGCGTCGCGATCGGCGTGGAACGGCAGTGGCGCGCACGGATGGCCGGACTGCAGACCATGGCGTTGGTCAGCATGGGTGCGGCATTGTTCTTGATTCTCGGTGCTTACACGTTTCACCGAGAACAGGACCCGACGCGAGTGGCCGCTCAAATCGTCACGGGCATCGGCTTTCTCGGCGCCGGCGTCATCATGAAGCAGGGATCGTCTGTCGTCGGGCTGAACACGGCGGCCACGCTATGGGCCACCGCGGCCGTAGGGGCGCTGGCCGGTGCATGGATGTGGCGCGAGGCCATCGCCGGCGCGGCAATCGTGATCGCCGGTAACACACTGCTGCATCCGTTGGCGAACCTGATGGATCGCGCACGCATCGAGGCGGGCCGTGAAATCCCGCCTGCCGATTACGTTTTCGAGGTGGAGTGCGTCGTCGGCGCGGAAACGCGCGTCCGCGCTCTGATAGTCGAGGCCGTCTCGGCGCTGCAGTTGAAATCGTTGAGTTCGGGCGGCAGCACGTCACCGAACGACGTCCGGTTACGCGCCGAGCTGTCGGCCACGTCACGCCAGGACAGCGTGCTCGAAGACGCCGTGCGTGCGATCATTTCGGACTCCGACGTCCGGTCGGCGCGCTGGGAGACGTTGAACGAGGCCGCAGTTCGGTTCGGCGGCTAGCGTTTCCTGCCGGTCATCAGGTAGCCCGTGCGGAGGATCTGACCGCCGTCAGTGTCCGGCGGCGGCAGTGGCCGGCCCAACTGCTCGTAGTAGTCCGCCGCCAACACGGCTTCGCCGTCCCAGCCCCGCTCGCCGAACCAACTGGCCGCGTCGCCGTGGCGCTCGTTGTAGATGAGGTTGAAGAAGTTCACCGAACCAGCGGCCTTCTCCTCGGCGCGCTTGGCCTCGAGATCCTCGGCGGCAAAGGGCTGCATCTCCTCCAGAGCAACGCGGCTGCCCGACGCCGACAACGAGTCAATACCGGTGTAAAGCTGCTCTTGGGCCGCGGCCGGCAGGTAGATCAGGAGTCCCTCGGCAAGCCATGCGGATGGTTTGGACGGGTCGAACCCACCGTCGCGCAACGCTTTCGGCCAATCCTGGCGTAGGTCGACGGCCACCTCTCGACGTACCGCCTTCGGTGCGGCGCCGTGTTCGGCCAGCACTTCGCGCTTGAATTCCAGCACCTTGGGTTGATCGAGTTCGAAAACAACCGTGCCGTCGGGCCAGTCGAGTCGGTATGAACGCGAGTCGAGGCCCGCTGCGATGATGACGATCTGACGCACCCCGGCCGCGGACGCCGCGCGGAAGTGGTCGTCGAAGAAGCGGGTGCGCGCGCCGTTGTAGCCCTGGAAGACCTCGCCGAATTCCGAGAGCAAGAAGTGATCTGACGCGCGACCGTCGATCACGTCGGCCCAGGGCGCGCCGGCCGAGTGGCAGAACATCTCCGCGAACGGGTCGACGGCAAAAGGCCGGTCGCGCTGCGCTTCCAGGGCGCGCGCGGCCGCGACGTTGAGCGCCGTCACGCCGACGCTGGTGGTGATGTCCCACGTGTCATGGTCGGTACGCACATCGCCGACCATACCCGCGGAAGCCGGCTACTTGCTCGTTGGCGGAGGCTGGCCTCCGGCCTCCCATGCTGCCAGTGCGGCAACCGCCGACCAGTCGAGATCCGCTCCGTCGTGGGCCAACAACGAGAGGAAGCGATCGCGCAGCAGGCTCGCGATCTGCAGCGGTACGCGCAGCCTCTCGGCAGCATCCAGTACGAGGCGAATATCCTTGGCGCCCAATGTCGCTGCGAATCCTGCGGGCTCGAAGCGCTCGTCGGCGATCAACCCTCCATACGTCTGATAAACGGGCGAGCCGAACAGCGTCGACGTGAGTATTTCAAGATATTGATGTTTGTCGACGCCGGCCTTCGCGACCAGCGCCATTGCTTCGCCGAGCGATTCGATGACGGAGGCAATGAGAAAGTTGCCGCTCAACTTGACGAGGTTCGCGGCCTTCGGTTCGTCGGAGACCACGAACGTGCGCTGGCCAACGGCGTCGAACACCGGCGACGCGTCGTCGACGGCAGCGGGATCGCCTGCGGCGACGACGAAGAGTTTGGCGGCCTGCGCTGCCTCGGGACGGCCGAACACAGGAGCGGAGACGAAACGCTGCCCGGCATTTGCGTGCGCGGCGGTCAGTCGCTCGGACAAGGCCACGCTGATCGTCGACGACGAAACGTGAATCGCGCCGGGCGGCAGGGAGTGCAGGATTCCGCCGTCACCGAACGTGACACCGGCGACCGCGGCGTCGTCGGCAAGCATCGTGACGACGACGCCGGCGACGCAGGCCTCGGCCACGGAGCGCGCCGGGGTTGCCCCGTCTTCGGCCAGCGCGTCGACCTTGTCTTGCGAGCGGTTGTAGGCGATGACCTCGTGCCCGGCCTTGACCAGGTTCGCCGCCATGCCCGAACCCATGTTCCCCAACCCGATGAACCCGACCTTCATGTCGTCCACCGTGCCACGCGGCAATCAGTGGGCCGTTGAACGCCTCTTCGTTATCAGTCGTTAATGAAGTAGACGAGCAATGTTGACCGTTTCTAGGCCGGAATTGCGCCACGGCCATGCGACAGTGAGCGAGGTGGCATTCTTCGCAATTTGTGGTTTGCTATCAATTTCCGCACGCAAACGTTAGCAAAGATCTAGACTGGGTCGGCATATGAGTGACCTGCGCTTTGTAAGGATGTACGGCAACCGCGTCGCCTACCGCGACGAGGGCGATCGGCTTGCCGAGCCTTTGCTGCTCATTCACGGTATGGCAGGCAGCTCACTCGCCTGGGATCCGCTCATTGCGCATCTCGCGCAGAAGTACCGCGTGCTCGCCCCGGACCTTCTCGGCCACGGCGAATCCGACAAACCCCGCACCGACTATTCGCTCGGCGCGTTCGCGGTCTGGCTTCGCGATTTCCTCGAGGCACTCGACATCCCGAGTGCGACGCTCGTCGGCCACTCCCTCGGCGGCGGCGTCGCGTTGCAGTTCATCCATCAGCATCGGGAACACTGCCGGCGCCTCGTCCTGGTGAACAGCGGTGGCCTCGGTGTCGACGTCGGTATGCCGCTGCGTCTGCTCTCGGCGCCCGGCGGCGAACTCGTTCTTCCCGTAATCACGTCGCGGCCGGCGCTTTTCGTGGGCAACGCATTGTTGTCCCGGCGTGCTCGCACGCTGCCGTCGCCGAGAATGCAAGAGCGCGTTCGCAAGTACTCGGCGTTGGCCGATTCGCCTGGCCGCCACGCCTTCATGCGGACGTTGCGGGCCGTGGTCGATGTGAGGGGCCAGACCGTCTGTGCACTCGACCGGTTGCAGTCGCTGGTGGGCGATCTTCCGACGCTGATCGTCGCGGGCGCGCTGGACCGGGTGATCCCGCCGGCGCATGCCCGCGCCGCGCACCAAGCGCTACCGGGCAGCCGGCTCGAGATCCTCGACGGGGCCGGGCATCACCCTCAACTCGACTGTCCCGCAGCGCTTGCCAGGCTTGTCGACGAGTTCGTCGGCGCATCGCCGGTTCTAAACGAGTGGCCGTCCCGTCTTGATGCGCCTGTCAACATCGCGTAGAAGCACGTTGAACGGGAACTGACGAATGAAGCGTGGCGCGAGGTTGTTGCCGAACCGCAGCACGGCGATCAGCCGGTCGAAACGACGCTGACGACGCTCGTCCCACGGTATCTGCATTTCGTCGCGGAAGCGTTGCGGCAGAAAGCCTCCCGTGATCAACAGCGCAAAGTTGTCGCTGCGCTGTTGCAGGGCGCGCGGTAGCTTCACGCCCCGAATCCTGTTGGTGGCGATGGGGTAAAGGTACTTTCGCACGGCGTCGTCGATGTGAATCCTTTCGAGCGAAGCCTGCCAGTATTCGTCGAACGCGGCACGGTCCTTCGGCCACATGTCGGGCGGCACTTGCAATGTGGTGCCCAACGAAATGCCTTGGCGGTAGTGCTCTTCGGCGGTCTCCTCGTCCATCTCGCCGATGAACATCCGATGGATGTCGACGGCCCCCTTGTATAAACACGCGCCCACCCACAGCTGCAACTCTGGGTCGAACGCGTTGTAGGACACCGGGCTGTCGGGCAGCGAGTACACCTGCGCATGCGCGCGATTAACGGCCCGGCGAAACGCCGCCTTCTGCGCATCGCTTCCCTGGGTTGCGACCGCAAGGTAAGTGAACGTCGTGCGAGCCCGTTTGATCGGGTGACGGTCGACGCGACCGCTTTCGACGCGACTCTCCATCACGCCGTACCCGACCCCGGGGCGGCCCAGCTGCATGATGACGTTCGCCGGGCCGGCCAAAAGCGCGATGCCCATCAAGCCGTCGTCCATGCCCGCGCCGCGGCGCCGTTTCCGTCCGCCCAGAAGCGCCGGTGACAAGACAGGCCGCTCTGGGATCGGCACTTCGGCCAGCTCAGCCGGCCGGGTCGGCTCGGTGACCGTCATGGGCACCCCTATCTTGAATCTGATAACGCGCGTTTCCTAAATCGTATGCGCCGGGCGGCTGAGGTGTCAAGATGGTCCACATGGCCCAGACCAGCGCGAGGCCGTATCGCGGAGTGCAGCCGGCGGATCGCCGCGCCGAGCGACGCTCCCGGCTGCTTGACGCGGGGCTGACGATTCTCGGGTCCGAAGCCGGTCCTGAGGCGCTGACCGTGCGCGGTGTTTGCCGAGAAGCCGGCCTCTCCGCGCGCTACTTCTACGAAAGCTTTTCCGACAGAGACGATTTCGTCGGCGCCATCTTCGAGTGGGTGATTGCCGATCTCGCGGCGACCACACAAGCCGCCGTGGCCGCGGCACGCATGGCCGACAAGGCGCGCGCCGGGATGGCCAACATCGTGCGTTCCATCGCGGGCGATCGGCGCGTGGGGCGGCTGCTGTTCAGCACGAAGCTGGCCGACCCGGTCGTGGTGCGCAAGCGCGGCGAGTCGGGCGCGCTGTTGGCGATGTTGTTCGGCCAGCACGTGGGCCAGGCCCTCCGGCTGCCCGAGGACGATCTCGTCAGGGCTACGTCGCATTTCGCGGTCGGTGGGGTGGGTCAGACGCTGAGTGCGTGGCTCGGCGGGCAGATATCGCTCGCGCCAGACGAACTGGTCGATCAGCTGGCCTGGTTTCTCGACCGCCTCAGCGGGCAACCGAACCGCGCAGGCCAACCGCGTGCGTGAGGCTGGTTACGCCTCGTCAGTATGCGCGGCGACCCACGCATCCACCTGGCTCCAGGTCTGGTCGAGCCACGGCGCCAGCTGATCCGGCGGCGGAATCTGCGCTGCAGGAACCAGGGACGTGCGGATGAGCAATTGTCGGTGGATCGGCATCTGCCACCACGGCCGGGCACGGCCATCTGCGCAAAATCCGTTGTGAGTCAACACCAGAACGTTCGCGCTCGGCGCACCGGACACGGCGGCGGCCGCACCGCCCGAGCGCGGTGGCAGCGTATGGGACTGGCGCAGAGCACGATTGGCTGCCCGTATCCCGCCGGTGGATCGCAGTGCGCGGATCGCCTCGCGCCATCGCGGCCAGGTGAAGTTCGCCCCTTCGGGAAACAGCAGCAAGGCTTGGCCGCCACCAAGCGACGCGGCAAAGTCTCGAATCTGCCTTCGTGCCCGATCGCCCCTACCGAGGAAGCAAAGGCCTCCTAGTCCACCGGCGAGATCGAGAGCCGGCTCGCATCGCAGTACGGCTTTCAGCACGATCCGCACCTGCAACCGGTATTCGATCGCCAGCAGCCACGCGACAAGCACGCTGTCGCCCGGGCCGCAATGCCGAGACAGGACAATCAATGGCTCCGCGCGGGGAATCGCATCCGGACTCAGCGAACCCGCGTCGAGCACAACCTCCACGTCGAGGATCTTGCGCACCGCGGCGTACGCCTTGACCAGGAAGTCGCGCATCAGCTCATCGCAGTCACGCTCACCGAGTAAAAACCGCCCCAACATGCGCAATTCGATTGACGCATAAGCGATTAGCAAAGCAGCCGTCCGCACCGGCCGGGTCGACCGCGCCGCCAGCGACCCGAGGCCGCCGACTATCAGCAGCAGCGGCCCCGCTGCCAGAACGAGAGACATGAGGAGAATCGTCAGCGGAAATGTGACCATCCGGCGCAGCGCGGTCACCGCCGCTCCTCCAGATACTCGCTGGTCGCTTGGTAGGCCATCTCCGCCCGCCCAGCGATCCGGCGAGTGTCGCGATACCGCAGATTCGACCAGGTCTCCGCCGGTCGTTGCGGCAATCCGCTCGGCAGCACGTGGACGGTGACTTGGGAGCCGACGCGTTCGAGATCGCCAAGGAATCGGTGCCGACGGGAGATCTCGAAGGCGACGAACGCGACCTCCCACGGATAGCGCGGCTTGGCGAGGTCCTCCTCCAGGCGTCCGACGTGCAACACCCATATGGTGTCGGCGCCACGGGCAACGGCCCGATCCAACGGGATGCTGTTGACCAACCCGCCGTCGAAAAAGTGCTCGTCACCGATAAGCACGGGCGGAAAGACGCCCGGCAGCGCGCACGACGCAAGAACCGGTTCGATCAGGTCTCCGCTGGTGAACCAGTGCTCGCGGGCGCGTTCAACGCTCGCGGCGACGCACTCGAACGGCACGGCCAACTCCTCGAAGGTCTGCGCCGGCAGTTTGTCGCGAAGCAATCGACGAAGCTCGTCGTTGCCGTGCAATGACGTTCTGTGGCGGACGATCTCGGCCACCTGCCGCAGCATCGACCGATCGAGGATTCCGTCGTCGGCGAGCGCCGCCCAGATGCCCATCAACCGTTGGACGCCTTCGGGCGAGGGATCGGCCGCAATGGCCGCCCCATTGATCGCGCCGATCGACGTACCGCACACAAGGTCCGGTCGGATTCCTGCCTCGAGAAGCGCACGCGCCATGCCAACCTCAGCTGCACCCAGCACGCCGCCGCCACCGATCACGAACGCATTGCACGTCATCGGTTAGCTATACCCGTTTCACGGCAGCATCGGGACCTGCCACAGCCGCATGTGCGGATCGAGCAGCCACAACCGGGTGGCGGTCAACCGCAAAATGCGCAGTGCACCGCCGATGAGGATGACCGCCAACGGCAGCTCGGCGAGCGCCGCGGTCAGGATCGACAGCCACCGGTCCGCCGGCCCGGCCGTCATCACGTCGAACCAGGCGTCGCACACCAGCAGCACACCCGTTGTGAACGCGGTGAGGATCAACAGCTGTCGGCGCAGCAGACCGAGCACGGCCGTCGCGACGATGAAGATCAACAACAGGATGTCGAAGCCCACCCACGTCGCGGTCCAGTTGTACGTCGTGTACTTGTCCGGCAGCGTGAACGCGAGATAGACAATCCACGGCACGAGAGCGATCGCGGCACCGATCATGAGCACCAAGCGAATTCGCCGGACTCTCTGAAGGACCGACGTCGGCATCACTTCGGCCAGCGGCCGTTCGAGACGACGGATCAGATCTCGGCGCTGCGCTCCAGACATCGCCGCGATCGTCGCGTCGGACAGAGTGTCCTCACTCATCGCGAGCCGACGGCTATGCCGTCACCGGCCGCCTGCGATCGGCAGCGGTCTTCGGCGCTGTCTTGACGTCGGATTCGCCGAATTCCTTGACCCAGCAGGCGAATTCGAGCGTGATCCCGTCGGGGTCGTTGAAATAGAACGATCGCACATAGACGCCAGGGTGCAGCTTCGCGGCGACCTGCATCTCGCTCTCGTCGTGGTTGAGCACGGGCCCGACGCGCACGCCCTTGTCCTTGAGCTTCTGCCGGTACTCGTCGAACTTCTCAGCCGGCACGTGGAACGACAAGTGGTTCATCGAACTGACAGCGCTGACGATGTCGCCGAGGCCGGGCAGATGCTCCGGCGCCGAGACGCCAGGCACCCCGTCGGGTGCGTCGCGGAACCAGAAGAATGCGACGCAGTCGCCGTTGCCGGCGTCGAAGAAGAAGTGCTGGCCCACCCCGCCCGGCAGATCGAGCGCCTTGATGAGTGGCATGCCCAGGACGTTGCTGTAGAAGTCGACAGTTCGCTCCATATCCGAGCAGACCAGCGCGACGTGGTTGATCCCGCTCAGCGCGAACTCGCTGTTGGTGTTCTGCGGCTTGATCATGAACCGTCTCCTCCGCGCCAGTCGTCAAGATCCATTTCTGAATGTAGCGCCGCCGCTCTGTTTAGGTGGCGGAGGCGCTGATGTCGATGTTCAATCAGTTTGCTACGTACACCTGTGTCGGCTCGCGAGCAAGGAGGCCGCCGATGGCGTCGACGCCCGGAGTGATCCGTGAGTTCGTCGGCCTGCCGTCGCCCACCGCGCGGCGGGCCGGCGCCGGAGGTCACCCGTGCCAGGGCCTCTACTACCGCGGTGTGGGTCGTAAGCCGAAGGTGGCGATGATTGCCACGCACTACCAGATCGATTTCTCCGAGCACTATCTCGCGGACTACATGGCCACCCGCGGCATCGGGTTCCTCGGCTGGAACACCCGCTTCCGCGGGTTCGAAAGCAGCTTCCTGCTCGACCACGCGCTCGTCGACATCGGTGTCGGCGTGCGCTGGTTACGCGACGTCCAAGGCGTGGAAACCATTGTGCTGCTGGGCAACTCGGGCGGCGGTTCGTTGATGGCGGCATACCAGTCGCAGGCCAAGGAACCGAATGTGACACCGCTGGAGGGCATGCGCCCGGCCGCCGGAATCACCGAACTGCCGCCCGCCGACGGCTATGTGGCGAGTGCGGCACACCCGGGCCGACCCGACGTGCTGACCGCGTGGATGGACGGTGCCGTCGTCGACGAGAACGACGCCGTCGCTACCGACCCTGAGCTGGATATTTTCGACGAGCGCAACGGTCCGCCGTTCTCACCGGAGTTCGTCGACAGCTACCGCGCCGCGCAGGTCGCGCGGAACAACGCGATCACCGACTGGGTCTTGGCGGAGATGGAACGCGTTCGGGCAGCGGGGTTTTCGGATCGACCGTTCACCGTGATGCGCACATGGGCGGACCCCAGGATGGTCGACCCGACGCTCGAGCCCACCAAGCGCCCGGCCAACATGTGCTACGCGGGCGTGCCCGCGAAGGCGAACCGATCGGCACACGGCATCGCCGCCGCGTGCACACTGCGCAACTGGCTTGGCATGTGGAGCCTGCGTACCGCGCAGACCCGCGCCGAACCGCACCTTGCGCGGCTTGATTGCCCGGCCTTGGTGATCAACGCCGACCAGGATACGGGCGTGTTCCCGTCCGACGCGCGCCGCATCTACGAGGCGCTGGCCAGCCGCGACAAGACGCTGACGTCGATCGACACCGACCACTACTTCACCACCCCGGGGGCGCGCAGCGAGCAGGCGGATACCATCGCCAAGTGGATCGCCAAGCGGTGGCGGTAAGAGTCCTCGCCCACTTTACTCCCGGCGAGAAGGTACTGAACTTCCTTGCGCCCCATGATGATTGGCTCGACGTACGCTACTGTGCCGAAGACGACGACGAAACCTTCTACCGCGAATTGCCCGATGCCGAGGTCATTTGGCATGTGCTACGACCGCTGTCGGCATCGGACCTACGGGCGGCCCCCAAATTGCGGTTGGTGCACAAACTCGGAGCCGGGGTGAACACGATCGACGTGGCGACCGCGACGACGCTGGGTATCGCGGTCGCGAACATGCCGGGCGCCAACGCCCCGTCGGTCGCCGAGGGAACCGTGTTGCTGATGCTCGCCGCCCTGCGCCGCTTGACCGAGTTGGACCGGCTGACGCGCGAAGGACGCGGCTGGCCCACGGACCCGTCGCTCGGTGAAACCGTGCGCGACATCGGAAGCTGCACAGTCGGATTGGTGGGCTACGGCAACATCGCGCAGCGAGTCGAGCGGATCGTCGCGGCGATGGGCGCCACCGTCGTCCATACCAGCACGCGCGACGACGGGTCCGCGAGCTGGCGGCCGCTGCGCCAGCTGCTTGCCGAGAGCGACATCGTGTCGCTGCATCTGCCGTTGACCGAGCGGACGGCTGGGTTGCTCGGCGCCCTCGAGCTCGCCGCGATGAAGACGGACGCCGTGTTGGTCAACACGTCGCGCGGACCAATCGTCGACGAGCCGGCGCTCGCCGAGGCGCTGCGAACCCGGCGTTTGGCCGCCGCCGGCCTGGACGTCTTCGCCGTCGAACCCGTCACGCGCGACAACCCGCTGCTGGCGCTCGACAACGTCGTCGTCACTCCGCACGTCACCTGGCACACCGCCGACACGATGCGCCGGTATCTGACGATGGCCCTCGACAACTGCGTGCGACTGCGCGACGGCGGTGAACTGGCGCACGTCGTCAACAGGTAGCCTCGGTCCCAACCCACCGGTTATTAGGGTCCAGAGGAAAGGCACGAGCCAATGCCTATCGCGATCACTCCCGAGCACCACGACCTCGCCGAATCGGTCCGCGCCTTGGTCGAACGGTTCGCCCCGTCGGAAGTGCTGCACGAAGCGCTGGAGACGCCCGTCGAGAATCCGCCGCCGTACTGGAAAGCTGCCGCTGAGCAGGGCCTGCAGGGTGTGCACTTGGCCGAAGCGGTCGGCGGGCAGGGCTTCGGAATCCTGGAGCTCGCCGTCGTGCTTGCGGAATTCGGCCGCGGCGCTGTACCCGGCCCGTTCGTCCCGTCGGCGATCGCGAGCGCGCTGATCGCGGCGCACGATCCGGAGGCGAAGGTGCTCGGCGACCTGGCGTCGGGCGCGACGATCGCCACCTACGCACTCGAGTCGTCGTTGACCGCGACCCGGCAGGGGGACACCCTGGTCGTCCGCGGTGAAGCGCGCTCGGTTCCGTCGGCCGCGCAGGCGTCGGCGTTGGTGCTGCCGGTCGCGGGCCTCGACCCGGACACCAGCGGCACGGAGTGGGTGGTGATCGACGCCGACCAACTCGAGATCGAACCGGTCAAGAGCGTGGATTTGCTGCGGCCGGTCGCGCACGTGCGCGCCAACGCGGTCGAGGTTCCCGCGGACCGCGTGCTCAGCACGCTCAACGCGCCGGCCGCGCGGGCGTTGGCGACGACGCTGCTGTCCGCAGAGGCCGTGGGCGTCGCGCGGTGGGCCACCGACACCGCCGCCGCGTACGCGAAGATCCGTGAACAGTTCGGCCGCCCGATCGGCCAGTTCCAAGGCGTCAAGCACAAGTGCGCGGACATGGCCGCGGACACCGAGCGGGCGGTGGCCGCCGTCTGGGATGCCGCGCGCGCAATCGACGAGGGCATCGAAAACCCCGGTGCGGCAGCCGAATTCGCGGCAGCAGTTGCTGCGACGCTGGCTCCGGCGGCCGCGCAGCGCTGCACACAGGACTGTATCCAGGTGCACGGCGGCATCGGGTTCACCTGGGAGCACGACACGAATGTCTACTATCGGCGTGCGCTTGGAATCGTGGCGGCATTCGGCCGCGCGGCCGACTACCCACAGCTGGTCGTCGACACCGCCACGACGACCGGCATGCGCAAGATCGACATCGACCTGGATGCCGAAACCGACAAGCTCCGCGAGGAGATCCGCGCGGAAGTCGCTGGGCTGAAAGCGATTCCGCGTGAGGAGCGGGTTGCCGCGATCGCCGAGGGCGGCTGGGTGGCTCCGCACTTGCCGAAGCCGTGGGGGCGTTCGGCCAGCCCGGTCGAGCAGATCATCATCCAGCAGGAGTTCGCGGCCGGCGGCGTGAAGAGGCCGAACCTGGCCATCGCGGCGTGGCTGGTGCCGTCGGTCGTCGCGTTCGGCACCGAAGAGCAGAAGCAGCGCTTCCTGCCGCCGACGTTCCGTGGCGAAATCTTCTGGTGCCAACTGTTTTCCGAACCCGGCGCGGGATCGGACCTGGCAAGCCTGTCCACGAAGGCCACCAAGGTCGACGGCGGGTGGCGGATCACCGGCCAGAAGATCTGGACGACCGCGGCACAGTTCTCACAGTGGGGCATGCTGCTGGCGCGCACAGACCCGTCGGCGCCGAAGCACAACGGCATCACCTATTTCCTGTTGGACATGTCCAGCGAGGGCGTCGACGTTCGGCCGCTGCGCGAGCTGACCGGCAACGCGATGTTCAACACCGTGTTCATCGACGACGTGTTCGTGCCCGACGATCTCGTGCTCGGCGAGGTGAACAGGGGCTGGGAAGTCAGCCGCACCACGCTGACCGCCGAGCGGGTGTCGATCGGCAGCAGCGAGGCGCCGTTCCTGGCCAACCTCAATGGGCTTGTCGAGTTCCTGCGCGAGGGACAGTTCGACCAGGTGGCACAGAACCGGGCTGGCCGCCTCATCGCGGAGGGGCACGCGGCGAAGCTGCTCAATCTGCGGTCGACGCTGCTGACGCTGGCCGGGCTGGACGCGATGCCGTCGGCGGCGGTGTCGAAGCTGTTGTCGATGCGGACTGCGCAGGGCTACGCGGAATTCGGGGTGTCGCACTTCGGTGTCGACGGCGCGATCGGCGACACCGACACCGAGCAGGGCAAGTGGGCCGAGCAGCTTCTGGCCAGCCGCGCGACGACGATCTACGGCGGGACATCTGAAGTGCAGTTGAACATCATTGCCGAGCGGCTGCTGGGGCTGCCCCGCGACCCGTAGACCCGCTTGCCCGTGACGCCGAATTCTGCACGAGGGCTGTTGTTTTCGCGAATTCACAGCCATGACGCAGATTTCGGCGAAGAATGCCGCGAACTAGCGCTGGTGGGATGGTGCAGTGTGCCCGCCTTTGAGCGACAACTCGCTGACCTGCAGCGACGGCGGTCAGTTGTCGCGCAATTGATCCTTGCAAAATGGATGCTGACCTGAGCTAATCCAGTTGCCGCTCAGAGGCGGGCAATCGCTACAGTCCGGCGCAGGCGCCGGCCCGTGCAAAAACTCAGTCGGCGTCGATCTTGCGCAGCTCTCGCTTCAGGATCTTGCCCGTCGGATTGCGCGGCAGCTCGTCGAGGAAGATCACCTCGCGCGGCACCTTGTAGCGCGCGAGATGTTCCTTCACGTAGCTCTTGATCTCGTCTTCGCCGATGCTCGAATCCTTTTGCTTCACAACGAAAGCCCGCAGTCGCGCGCCGTACTCCTTGTCCTCGACACCCAACGCCGTCGCCTCGACGACCTCTGGGTGCCCGCTGATGAGATCCTCCACTTCGGCCGGGAACACATTCTCGCCGCCGGAGACGATCATCTCGTCGTCGCGGCCGGTGACGTACAGCAGCCCGTTGTCGTCGAAGTAGCCCATGTCCCCCGAGGACAGCAGCCCGTCGATGATCTGCTTGCCCCCGCCGCCGGTGTACCCCTCGAACGGGAAGAAGTTGCCCACGAAGATGCGGCCGACTTCACCCTGCGGCACTTCTTTGCCGTGCTCGTCGAGAATCTTGACCTTGGCGCCCTTGACAATTGGACCCACCGTGGACGGGTTGATCTCCAGGTCCTTCGGCCGCGCGATCGTCGCAAACGCGATCTCGGTGGAGCCATACAGGTTGTAGATCACCGGTCCGAGCCGCTTCGTCGCGCGGGTCGCCAGCTCACCACCCAGCTGCGAGCCCGACACGAACACGATCCGCAGCGATGTCAGGTCGTAGCTGCGCTCGGCGCTGTCCAGTGCGTCGAGTATCCGCGACAGCATCACCGGCACCACGACAAGCGCTGTGGCGCGGTACTTTTCGATGTCTTCGACGACCGTGAGAGGCCGGAACTTACGCCGCAGAATCAAAGTGGAGCCCAACGCCATTGCGAGCGTCGCATGCAGATAGCCGAGCGCATGGAACATCGGCGACGGCAGGTCGGTCACCTCGCCGGCTTTAAACGGCACGTGCGACAGCACGCCACCGATCGGTGCGAGCGTCGGTGGCGCACTTCGGTTGGCGCCCTTGGGCGTTCCGGTGGTGCCGCTCGTCAGGATGATCAGCGACGCGTGCTTCGACGGCTTGGGCGCCGGCTCCTTGTTGCCGTGCTTGACGACGTCGGCGAGCGCGTCGTCGCCGTCGGCCGTCTCCGCGTGCGCACGCAATTTGCCCAGCTCGAAGTTGGCCTCCGACACCGGCTTCGAGTACTCCGCGTCGTAGATCAGCAGTCGCGCGCCTTCGCGGTCGGCGACGTCGGAGATCTGCGGCCCCGAGAACTCGGTGTTCAGCAGGATCGTGCGGGCGCCGACGCGCGCGCACGCGTAGTTCGCCACCAGGAACCACCGGTGGTTTCGGGCCAGGATCGCGACGCCGTCGCCGCCCTTGACCCCCATCTCGACCATCCGGTTGGCGACCGCGTTGACCGCGTCGTCGAGTTCGCGGAACGTCATCGAGCCCTCGTCGTCGTGAACGGCGACCCGGTGCGGCGTGCGACGGGCGTTCACCGACGGGATCATCCCGATCTCACCCCACCGCGCGATGTCCGCGGCCATCGCCGCCATGGCCTGGGGCGACTCCAGCTTCAGTGCGCCCGCCTCAAGCATCTTGCGGACGTAGTGCAATTCGGCGGATCCGCGTTCGGCGTACTGCCGAGCCTTCGCGACAGCCTGTGTCACCAGCTCAGCGGGGTTCAGCGTAGGCATGACCCCACCCTATGTGACGGGCGTCTCACCAGGCGGTCGAACTTACGATGGGCTGATGGCCGGCCCCATGTCGTTGGACGTCGCCGGACGCAAGGTCGCGATCACCCACCCCGACAAGGTCGTTTTCCCCGCCGCCGACGGGCATCCCCCGCGTACGAAACTCGACTTGATCCGCTACTACCTGTCCGTTGCCGACGGCGCCCTGCGCGGCGTCGCGGATCGGCCGATGATCCTCAAGCGGTTCGTCAAAGGCCTGACCGAAGAGGCGATCTTCCAGAAGCGCGCTCCCCAGAAGCGGCCGGACTGGGTCGACGTCGCCGAGCTGAAGTACGCGTCGGGGACATCGGCCAAGGAAGCCGTGATATCCGACGCCGCCGGACTGGCGTGGGCGATCAACCTCGGCTGCATCGACCTCAACCCGCATCCCGTGCGGGCCGGCGACCTCGACCACCCCGACGAGTTGCGTATCGACCTCGACCCGGTGCCCGGTGTGGCGTGGCAGCAGATCGTCGAGGTCGCTCTGGTGGTGCGCGACGTGCTGGCGGACAACGGATTGACCGGCTGGCCGAAGACGTCGGGCTCGCGTGGCTTCCACATCTACGCGCGGATCACTCCGCGGTGGCCGTACAAGCAGGTGCGGCTGGCGGGCGAAACCGTGGCCCGCGAAGTCGAAAGGCGGGCACCGGAATTGGCGACGAGCCGGTGGTGGAAAGAGGAACGCGAAGGCGTGTTCGTCGACTTCAACCAGAATGCGAAGGACCGGACGACGGCGTCGGCGTACTCGGTGCGCGCGACGCCCGACGCGCGGGTGTCGACGCCGCTGCGCTGGGACGAGGTCCCCGGCTGCCGCCCGGAGGCGTTCACCGTGGACACGGTGCCCGCGCGCTTCGCCGATGTCGGCGACCCGTGGGAGCCGATGGACGACTACGCCGGATCGCTCGACGCGCTGCTCGAGTTGGCGGAAAGACTCGGCCCGGCCGAGAAGCCGCCGAAGGGCGCGAGCAAAGCGGGTCGCAGACAGTCCACGATGCCATTGATCGAAGTTGCGCGGACCAAGACCAAGGACGAGGCGTTGGCAGCGTTAGATACTTGGCGCGCAAGGCATCCCGACGCCGCCGAGAAACTGCAACCGGCCGACGTCCTCGTCGACGGCATGCGCGGACCGAGCTCGATCTGGTACCGCATCCGGATCAACCTCCAACACGTCCCCGAAGCTCAGCGGCCGCCTCAAGAAGACCTCCTCGCCGACTACAACCCGTGGGAGGGGTACAGCGGGCCGCAGTGGATGAGGAGTTAGTACGGTCGGATACATGGCCAAGCAGATACCGATGGTCGACTACCTGGTGCTCGACGACGGCGAGCCGCACCTCGTCGCGCAAGAGTGCGCCAAGTGCGGTGCGCGGTTCTTCGACCGGCGCAACGCGTGCGCCAAGTGCTTCGGCACGGATTTCACGACGGTCCCGGTCGCGACCGAGGGCGCGGTGCGGGCGTTCACCATCGTCACCTTCGCCGCGCCGGGTATCCCCACCCCGTTCGTGGCGTCCGTCATCGACTGCGACGGCACCCAGGTGCGCGCGAACCTGGCGAACGTCGAGCCTGACCCGCAACAGATCCGCACCGGAATGAAAGTGCGGCTGACGACGTATTCGCTTGGGGAGGACTCCGAGGGGACCGAGGCCGTCGGGTTCGCGTTCGAACCCGCAGAACCCGCAGCAAAGGAGGGCCAGCGATGAGTGCCAGCGACGAGGTTTGGATCCTCGGCATCAAGATGACGAAGTTCGGAAAGCACCCCGACCTCGATGCCGTCGACCTGGCCGCCGAGGCCGCCACCGCAGCGCTCGCCGACGCTGGGGTCACAATGGCCGACATCGGTGTCATCGCGGCCGGCAACCTGATGAACGCGAGCGCAGGCATCGGCCAGCAGCTGCAGAAGCAGATCGGCCAGACCGGCATCCCGGTCTACAACGTCGCGAACGCATGCGCCACAGGCGCGACGGCGCTGCGGACTGCGATCATGGCGGTCAAGGCCGGTGAAGTCGACTACGGCCTGGCCGTCGGCGTCGAAAAGCTCGCCGGCGCAGGTCTTCTCGGTGCGGGCGGCCGAAAGCGAGACGATGCGCAGACGTGGTCGCCGTCCGGTCGTTACGGCGCGGTGGTGCCTGTCGACGGGCGAATCGGCACCGAAACCATGCCCGGCGTTTTCGCCCAGATCGGCATGGAGTACGGGCACAAGTACGGCGGGGTGAGCTTCGAGCTGTTCGCCAAGATCAGTGAGAAGAACCACGCCCACTCGACGCTGAATCCGCTTGCCGCATACCAGAAGAAGTTCACCTTGGACCAGATCATGAACGACGTCATGATCGCCTACCCGAACACTCGTCCCATGTGTTCGGCGAACTGTGACGGTGCCGCAGCGGCGGTCGTGTGTAACGGGCAGACACTCAGGTCACTGTCGCAAGAGCAGCAGCGACGGGCGGTGAAGGTATTGGCGTCGGTGCTGACCACCGATCCCTACGAGGAGGGCTGTCAGGTGTTGCCAAACGTCAACACGCTCACTCGCCGTGCCGCGGCCACCGCCTACGAGCAAGCCGGTGTGGGTCCGAGCGATCTCGACCTCGTCGAGCTTCACGACTGCTTCGCCACCGCCGAGCTGGTGCACTACGACAACCTCATGCTGTGCGAAGAGGGCGGTGCCGCAGACTTTTTCAACTCCGGCGCCACATGGCGCGACGGCTCGACGCCGGTGAACGTGTCAGGCGGTCTGGAGTCCAAGGGGCACCCGATCGCCGCGACGGGCATCGCGAACATCTGGGAGATCTGCCACCACCTCCGTGGCGAAGCCGGCGACCGACAGATCGAGAACGCGAAGGTCGGGCTGGCGCACGTCATCGGACTGGGTTCGGCGTGCGGGGTTCACATCCTCGAGAAGTCGGCGGCCTAGATCACGCTTCGTTCGGCATGTTGGTCCAACCTTTGCCGTCCGCACGCGCATACCAACCCGACGCGGCCAGCGTGCCGCCGTCGACCGGAATCGTCTGTCCGGTAATGAACCTGGCGTCGTCGGAGGCGAGAAACTCGACGACGGCCGCATAGTCGTCGGGCTGCCCAAACCGGCCGACGGGAATCCAGGTTCTGATCAGGTCCGGGTCACGTCCCCGCAGCATCAGTTCGGCCGGGGTCTGTGGGGTGTCGGCCAGGTCCGGGGCGATGGCGTTAACCCGGATGCCGTGTTGGGCGACATCGACCGCGAGGCTGCGGGTGAATGCCACCACCCCGGCGTTGAAGGCGGCGTACGCGGCGGCGTACGGGATCCCGCGAAACGCTTCCACGGTGGCGTTATTGACGATCGCCCCCTTGCCGCATTTGACCATCGCGGGTAGCAGCGCATGGCACATGCGAAAGACATGAAGCAAATTGAGTTCGTACATCTGCTGCCACTGATCTTCGGTGCTGTGCAGGAAGGTCCTGGCGGCCGGGCGGAAGTCGCCGACGTTGTTCACCAAGACATCGACACGCGACTGGCCAACCTTCAACGAGGTGCCGGCGACGAGCGAGACAACCTCCGGCTGGCGAATGTCACCGACCACCGTTGTGCACTCTCCGCCCGCAGCCACGATGTCGCGGCGCGTCGCGTCGGCAGCAGCCGCGTTAATGTCAGCCAGGACCACATGCGCTCCCGCGGAGGCCAGACGCCGGCTGATCCCTCCGCCGATGCCCAGCGCACCTCCGGTTACCACCGCCACTCGCCCGGCAAGGCGTGCTGAACCCATCGGTCAGGTCTACCAGCCGTGGGACGCTTGACGGGTGATAAAGATCGTCTTCTGCCTGAAGCGTATGCCGACAATGCCTGCTGACGAGTTCTACCAGTACTGGCGTGACCACCACGGGCCGCTGGTACGCAGCCACGCGGCAACGCTGCGAATTCGCCGCTACACCCAGGGGCACACGTTCACGGACCCCCGCACGGAGCCGGCGGTCGCTGCCCGCGGGTGCGCCGTTCCGCCGTATGATGGTGTGGCAGAAGTGTATTGGGACAGTATCGAGGATCTTATCGAGGCCAGCGCCACACCGGAAGGGCGAGCGGCCGGGCGCGAACTGCTCGAAGACGAGCGGACGTTCATCGACCTGGCCGGCTCGTCGTTGTTCTACGTACACGAGCACGAGATCGTATGACGAGCCGGCGTCAAGTACGTGCCCGCGAGCAAGTCGCCGCCATCATCGCCGCGCACACCGCTCTGACCGCTGAGGTGGTGCGGGCCACGCAGGTGACTGCCGCCTACGGCTACGACGCCTTCGCCGCGCATCTGGACCAGCACCGGGCCGAATTGAACGTGGTGATAGGCGAATTCGCGATCTGGGCGCAGAGCTTCGGCGATTGGGCCACCGTCGACGCCACCCGCGCGATCTATCCCGCGGCCGTTGAACCGCTCGCGCAACCCTCGAGAAGGGATGCTCGCACCGAGCTTCGGCAAGTGCGTGACGCGTTGAAGTTCCGGCGCGCCATCGCACTCTCCGCGCTCGCGAACGCACGGGAAGCATTGCGTGAAGCGGAGATTCCGGCCGATCACCTCACCGCGTACCGGCGGCAGATTCGATTGTGGGCCGGGGAAGCCGTTGAGTTGGTGACGGAGGCGCACCGGCTTGCGCTCGCCGACCGGTACCTCCGCCGGCTGCATCAGGGCACCGCGGTTCTTCGGGAATGGATGCAGGAACTCGACGAAGCCGACAGGGAAGGCGAACTATCCCTTGCCGCCGCCTGCGGCTACGGCCACCTGGTCGAGCGCTACCGCACGGAGGGGCCTGGATAATAGAGCGATTGCTCTGTTATGGTGCGATGGTGCCTCGCCCTCGCCTACACCAGAGCGACCGGATTCTCGACGCGGTCGAATCGCTGGCCGTGGAGTCGGGGCCCGCTGCCGTGACGATCCGTGCCGTCAGCGCGGCCGTCGGTGTCTCGAACGGCGCGCTGTATCACACGTTCACGTCCCGCAGCGGCTTGCTCGGCCAGGCATGGTTACGAGCCGCGCGGCGATTCCTCGCGGCGCAACAGGAGCTCGTCGACGAAGCCTCACATGGGAAGACCAGCGGTGTCGAGGCCGTGGTCACAGCCGCCGAAGCGCCGGCCGTCTTCGCCGACCGATACCCGGCGTCCTCGCGGCTGGTGCTGACCATGCCGCGCGACCAGCTCCTCGGGTCGGACATGCCGGCCGAAATCGCCACGGAGCTAAAGGATCTCGACAAACAACTCGTCGCATTGCTCATTCAGCTGGCCCGGATGGTGTGGGACCGCAAAGATGCGGCCGCCGTCGACGTGATCACCACCTGCGTTGTCGACCTGCCCACCGCGATCCTGCTGCAGCGTCACCGGCTCGACAGCCCGGCGGCCCGCGAACATCTGCGGGCGGCAGTACGAGCGGTCGCCGAAATCGGACCGCCAACACCCAGGCCGAGGAAGGACTGACCATGGCCATTGACCTGAGCTTCGACGACAAGATCGCGATCCTGCATCTGGGCAGCGACGAAAACCGTTTCTCGCCTGAGTTTCTCGAGGATTTCGACGCATGCCTCGATCGGGTCGTCGACGGCGAAGCGCACGGCTTGGTCACGACAGCCGCAGGCAAGTTTTACACGAACGGGCTCGACCTCGACTGGCTCGCCGCGCACAGCGACCAGGGCCCGTGGTACGTCGGCCGCGTGCAAGGCACGCTCGCGCGGGTGCTGACGCTGCCGATCCCGACGGCAGCCGCGGTGACCGGCCACGCCTTCGGGGCCGGCGCGATGCTTGCAATGGCCCACGACTTCCGGGTCATGCGTGAAGACCGCGGTTACTTCTGCTTTCCCGAGGCCGACATCAGGATCCCGTTCACCGAGGGGATGGCCGCGCTGATACAAGCCAAGCTGACTCCGCAGGCCGCCGTCGCCTCGATGACGACGGGTCGACGCTTCGGCGGACCGGATGCGGCGGCCATCGGCCTTGTCGACGCGACGGCGGCCGACGGCGAGGTACCGCGTGCAGCGGCGGAGATGCTTCGACCCCTCGGCGACAAAGACCCCGGCACGCTGGGAGCGATCAAACAAACCATGTTCCGCCAGGCCGTCGACGCACTGACGAAGGTCACAGACCTCACTGACCGAGGGTGAGAGCCACGTCGTTGTCCTTCAACTGGTCGAACGAGAAGCTGATGTCGCCCCGGTGACTGACCGTGATCATGTAGCGGTCCTGTCCTTCGGTGGCTTTGAACGTGAACGTGAAGACGCAACTGGAGCTTGTGCCCGTGCCGGTGCCGAGTTCGGTGGTGGTGAGGACTTCGCCTTTCCCGTTCTTCACCACGACCGGCGTGCCGGCACCGATGTCGCTGTAGCCGCGCGTGCCCCAACAACTCGACCCGCTCGTAGTGATCGACGGATAGTAGGTGCTCGGGTCGCTGTCGCGAAGCGTGAAAGTTCCTGTGACCGTGACTGTCTGGAGCACGTGAAACCCTTGGGAGAACTGCGGACAGTAGATGTCGACCGCGATCTTGTCCACCGGCATCCCATGCGGCGGGCCGCCGTTTTCCAGATCGCGGCACGTCTTCTTCGCGGCGGCAATTGCGTTGGCATCCGACGGGAACTGCCCCGCAAGGCCGTTCGACTTCAACGCGGTGAGGTACTTGTCGTCAGCGCTCTCCCGGTGACCGCGCATCAGCCACACCGCCACCCCCGCCGCCGCGACAACGGCGACCGCGACCACCACGCTCGGCAGCAACCAGACACGGCGGCGTCGAGGCGGTGAGGCGTTCGGAAAGGAATCTGGGTAGAGCTGCGGCTGTGGACTCGTCGCGGCGGCGAAACCACCTCGGTGCCACGCAGAACCGATCCGGTATGCCCCGCAGCTGGGGCAGACAGACCCATCCCCGACGGGC
>DASRFZ010000091.1:0-11447 GCA_035651275.1 Mycobacterium sp.
ACGTCCGCGGCGTACGACTGCCGTCGCGTCGTCTGGGTGAGCGCGGGCGGCGGCTGGGCCAACGATTCAGTGAGCTGTCCACGGTCCGGCGAGGTGATCATGCGGGAGCACTCGCATTGGTACAGCACAGGCACCGACTTCAAGAGGCCGACCCCGCAATGGTGGTTCGACGACGAAATGCTCTACGGCCCAGACGGTTTGGCGTTGCCGATGAAGCTGGCACTGCCGGGAGCGGTGAACCGGGGCAATGCGGCGCAGGCGGTCGCAGCGGCGGTGACGTTGGGGGCGGATCCAGTGGCTGCGGTGGGGGCGGCCTCGTCGGTGTCCGAGGTGGCGGGGCGCTACCGCACCGTCGAGCTTGGCCGTCATACGGCGCGCGTGTTGCTGGCGAAGAACCCGGCCGGGTGGCAGGAGGCGCTGTCGATGATCGACAAGCACAGTGCCGGCGTAGTGATCGCGGTCAACGGGCAGGTTCCTGACGGCGAGGACTTGTCGTGGTTGTGGGACGTGCGGTTCGAGCATTTCGAGGATACGGCGGTGGTGGCCGCTGGTGAGCGCGGTACCGACCTCGCCGTGCGGCTGACGTATGCGGGTGTCGAGCACACATTGGTGCACGACACCTTGGCGGCCATCGACTCGTGCCCGCCTGGGCACGTCGAAGTGATCGCAAACTACACGGCGTTTCTCCAATTGCAGCGGCGGATCTCATGACCGTCCGGATCGGTCTGGTGCTGCCTGATGTCATGGGAACCTACGGTGACGGCGGAAATGCGCTGGTGCTGCGACAGCGGTTGCGGCTCAGGGGGATTGATGCTGAGATCGTCGAGATCACGCTGTCGGATCCAGTGCCGTCGTCGCTCGACTTGTACACACTCGGCGGGGCCGAGGACTACGCACAGCGGCTGGCGACTCGGCATCTAGTCCGCTATCCCGGGCTGCAGCAGGCGGCGGCGCAGGTCGCGCCGGTGCTGGCGATCTGTGCGGCGATCCAGGTGCTCGGCCAGTGGTACGAGACATCGGCGGGTGAGCGCGTCGACGGGGTCGGGCTGCTGGATCTGGTGACGTCGCCGCAGCCGACGCGGACGATCGGTGAAGTGGTGAGCAGGCCATTGCTTGATGGCTTGACTGACCCGTTGACCGGGTTTGAAAACCACAGGGGCGGAACGGTTTTGGGCACTTCGGCGTCGCCGCTCGGTGCGGTGACGAAGGGGGCGGGCAACCGGGCCGGTGACGGGTTCGACGGCGCGGTGCAAGGCAGCGTCGTCGCGACGTACATGCATGGCCCGTGTCTGGCGCGCAATCCGCAGCTGGCCGACTTGCTGCTGGCTCGGGTCGTCGGCTCGTTGCCTGAGTTGGACCTTGACGAGGTGCAGCAGCTACGCCGCGAACGCCTAGCCGCCCGTTAGCCTTTCGTCGAGATGTGCGTCGGCATGTCGTCGCAGAGGTTTACGAGTCGCGCCAGCCGCGGCGTCGCAATGCCTCCCGTGTTTGCCTGATTATTTCGTCGTCGCGGTCTTCGGCAATCACCCGGATCACTTTCCACCCAAGGGCTTCCAGCTTGCGATGCACCTTCATGTCCCTCACATACTTGTTGCGATTCGAGCGATGCAAGTCGCCGTCGTATTCAGCGGCGACCATGAATTCTTCCCACCCATATCGAGCATGCGGACCAGTCGCCCCCGTTCCTCGACCACCGGAATTTGGGTCGTCGGCCGCGGAAAACCGTTGTCGATATACAGCAGGCGCAATCGCGTTTCGCGCGGTGAGCCCGCGCCGCCGTCGACGAGAGGCAGCGCCGTCCGTAACCGTCGCAGACCCCGCGCCCCGCGATAGCGCTTAGCCAACATGAGTACGTCTTCAGCGGAGAACGGCGTCGCGTACATCAGCGCGTCCAGCCGCGCAATCGCCTCGTCCCGCGGTAGATGACGGGCCAGATCGAATGCCGTGCGTGCCGGGGTCGTCACGCCAACACGTCGACACGCGTGATCTCGTCGTCCGCCAGGCTCTCGTTGCGCACTACCAGCCCCGGAGGTGGGTTGGGGTTCCGCCAGATCAACTCGACGGGTTCGTCGTCGTCAATCCATTGCGAACCGTGTAATGCGGCCGCAGCCAGGCCCGCGACGGTGGCCCGTCGCTTTGACCACAACCAGGCCGCATACGCCTTGTCGTCAAACGACGGCGACACATAGCGGCTCACGTACACGTCCGGATAGATCGCCCGATAGTGCGTGCGCAGCTGATGCGCGGTCAGTTTGCGTTGTCTCAACGCTTTGCTTCCGATGAAGACTTCCCCCATGCCACCGACGGTGCCAGGCGGGACCGACAATCCTCCAGACTTAAACCTCTGCGGTGCGCGTCGGCGTGTCGTCGCAGAGATTTACGTGTCGCGGCGGCGAGGCGGCGGGACTTGAGTGCTAGGCCATTGCGCGGCGGCCGGACAGTGCACGGCCCAGCGTGAGCTCGTCGGCGAATTCCAAGTCGCCGCCCATCGGCAAGCCCGACGCTATCCGCGTCACCGTGAGCCCCGGAATGTCGCGCAGCATCCGCACCAGATACGTCGCCGTGGCCTCGCCTTCGGTGTTCGGATCGGTCGCGATGATCACCTCGGAAACTTCGACGTCGTCGACGCGTTCGCCAATTCTGTTGAGCAGCTCGCGAATTCGCAGTTGGTCCGGCCCTATCCCCGACAGCGGATCCAAAGCCCCGCCTAAGACGTGGTACCGCCCCCGGAATTCGCGCGTGCGCTCGACGGCCTGAATGTCCTTCGGCTCCTCGACCACGCACACCACGGACGCGTCGCGCCGCGGGTCACTGCAGATGCGGCACCGCTCAGCGTCAGACACGTTGCCGCACACCGCACAAAACTGCACGCCCTCGCGCACCCGCCCCAACACCGCCGTCAGCCGGTCGATGTCCGGCGGCTCGACAGACAACAGGTAGAACGCGATCCGCTGGGCACTCTTCGGGCCGATTCCCGGCAGCTTGCCCAACTCGTCGATCAGATCCTGGACGGGCCCCTCAAACAATCAGATCCCCAACCCGCCGGCCAGCGGGCCCAGCCGGCTCTGCGCCAACGCCGTCACTTGCTGAGAGGCGTCCGCGAACGCCCCGACGACCAGGTCTTGCAGCGTCTCGACGTCCGATGGGTCGACAACCTTGGGGTCGATCGAAACCCCGACGACCTCCCCGCTGCCCTTCATCGTGATCCGCACCAGCCCGCCGCCGGCCTCGCCGTGAACCTCTGTGGCGGCGAGTTCCTCTTGTGCTTCCATCAGCTGCTGCTGCATCTGCTGCGCCTGAGCCAGCAGCGCCGACATGTCCGGTGATCCTCCGGGTTGCATCACAGTCCTCTTGCCTGTTGGTATCGAGTTCGTTGCGGGTGGCGGTTCGACCTCCCAAGACTAGCCGCGAGCAGGCTACTTTGACGCGGTGCCGGACGCTCTTCGCCTGCGTGTCGGGGCTGCTGCTGCCGCCGCGGTGATCGTCGCCGCCTCGCTGGTCGAGGCACCCCAGGTACACGCGCAACCCACCAGCATCGCCGGGAGGATCGTTTTCCTCGACCCCGGCCACAACGGAGCCAACGACGCGTCGATCAGCCGGCAGGTGCCCAACGGCCGCGGCGGCACCAAGGATTGCCAGGCAACCGGAACCAGCACTCCCGACGGGTACCCCGAGCACACGTTCACCTGGGACGTGGTGCTGCGAATCCGCGCGCTGCTGAACCAGCTCGGTGTCCGAACGGCGATGTCACGTGGGAACGACAACGCGCTCGGACCCTGCGTCGACGAGCGCGCCGCGATGGCAAATGCGTTGCACCCCAACGCGATTGTGTCGATCCACGCCGATGGCGGCCCGACCTCCGGCCGCGGTTTCCACGTCAACTACTCCGCACCGCCGCTCAATGCCGCACAGGCCGGCCCGGCGGTGCAGCTCGCCCGCATCATGCGCGACCAGCTCCAGGCATCGGGCATCCCCCCGGCGAACTACATCGGCAGCGACGGGCTCTACGGCCGCGCTGACCTCGCGGGGCTCAACCTGGCCCAATACCCCGCGGTGCTCGTCGAACTCGGCAACATGAAAAACCCTGCGGACGACGCGCTGATCACGTCACCTGACGGGCGTCAGAAGTACGCCGAGGCGGTGGTCAAAGGCATCGCCGGCTTCCTCGGCCAGACTCCCGCCGCCTAACTGCTTTCGACTTCCTTCTTGAGGTTCTCGAGCACCTCGCCCTGGATCTTCTTCAAGCCAAGAGGCGCGAACGTCTTCTCGAAGAAGCCCTTGACGCCGCCGGCGCCGTCCCACGACGTCTTGACGGTGACGGTCGAGCCGTTGCCTGCGGGTGCGACGGTCCAGTTGGTCACCATCGACGAGTTCGCGTCCTTCTCGATCACCGTGTGACCGGCGACGTCGACGGTGGCCTGCACGTCGCGCACCCGAGATTTGGTCGCCTGTAGCTTCCACTTCGCGACGGTGCCCTGGCCCTGGCCGCCTTGCAGCACTTGGTAGTCGCTGTAGTGCGACGACAGGATCTTCGGGCGAACGTTCTGGTAGTCGGCTACGGCGGCGAGCACCGTCTCCGGCGCCGCATCGATCAGGACGCTGCTGGCCGCACTGACCTGTCCCATCAGGCAAGACTCCTCTACTTACGACGCGATCGGTCGCATCAGCCGCGACCGCGGACTAGCGTATATGCGTGTCAGCTCACGACGTCGGCGTGCGCCGGTTGATTGCCAGTTATCGCGCCATCCCGCCGTCGGCGACCGTGCGGCTGGCCAAACCGACCTCCAACCTTTTCCGCGCGCGCGCCAAGCGCGACGCTCCCGGTTTGGACACGTCTGGGCTGACCGACGTGATCGCGGTCGACCCTGACGCCCGCACCGCGGACGTCGCCGGCATGTGCACGTACGAAGATCTGGTCGCCGCGACGCTGCCCTATGGCTTGGCGCCGCTCGTGGTTCCGCAGCTGAAGACGATCACGCTGGGCGGTGCGGTCACCGGTCTTGGGATCGAATCATCGTCGTTCCGCAACGGCCTCCCGCACGAGTCGGTGTTGGAGATGGACATCCTCACCGGCACGGGCGAGATTGTCACGGCATCGCCCGACCAACACGCCGACCTGTACCGAGGTTTCCCGAATTCCTATGGCACGCTGGGTTACTCGGTTCGATTAAAGATCGAGCTGGAACAGGTGAAGCCATTTGTCGCCTTGCGGCACTTGAGATTTCACTCAGTAGCCGATCTGGTCACGCAGATGGACCGGATCATCGAAACGGGCGGATACGACGGCGTGCCCGTCGACTACCTCGACGGCGTGGTGTTCAGCGCCGACGAAAGCTACCTGTGCGTCGGCGTGAAGACCGGTACCCCGGGGCCAGTCAGCGACTACACCGGCCAGCAGATCTACTACCGCTCGATTCAGCACTCTGCGGGCGAGAAGGCCGACAGGTTGACCATTCACGACTATCTGTGGCGCTGGGACACCGACTGGTTCTGGTGCTCACGCGCATTCGGGGCGCAGAATCCACGACTGCGCCGACTATGGCCGCGTCGGTTGCGTCGCAGCAGCTTCTACTGGAAGCTGATCGCCTACGACCAGCGGTTCAACATCGCCGACCGCATCGAGAAGCGCAACGGACGGCCACCGCGCGAGCGCGTGGTTCAGGACGTCGAGGTGCCGATCGAGCGATGCGCCGAGTTCGTGGACTGGTTCTTGGAGAACGTTCCAATTGAGCCGATCTGGTTGTGCCCGTTGCGTCTTCGCGACACCGAAGGGTGGCCGCTGTATCCGATCCGGCCGGGACGCACCTACGTCAACGTCGGATTCTGGTCGTCGGTGCCCGTCGGCGCCACCGAAGGGGAAACCAACCGGCTGATCGAGAAGACGGTCAGCGAACTCGACGGGCACAAGTCGTTGTACTCGGACGCGTATTACTCGCCCGACGAGTTCGACGATCTGTACGGCGGCGAAACCTACAAGACGTTGAAGAAGACCTACGACCCCGACTCACGATTCCTTGACCTCTATGCAAAGGCGGTGCAACGACGATGACGACATTTCGCGAGAACGCAGCGCACACGGACTCCCACAAGATGACGCTCGCGCAGATCATGGAGATACTCGCCGACGGCCGGTTGCCGCTGCGGTTCACCGCGTACGACGGGAGCACTGCGGGTCCGGAGGACGCGGAGGTCGGCCTGGAGCTGCGAACACCTCGGGGCACAACGTATCTCGCTACCGCTCCGGGCGACCTCGGGTTTGCCCGGGCTTACGTCGCAGGTGACCTCGAGCCGCAGGGCGTCCATCCCGGCGATCCGTACGAGCTGCTGAAGGCGATGGCCGACAAGCTCGACTTCAAGCGCCCACCGGCCCGGGTGATGGTCGACATCGTGCGCTCGATCGGCTTCGAGCACCTGCTGCCCGTGCCGCCGCCGCCGCAGGAAGCTCTGCCGCGATGGCGCCGGATCGCAGAAGGACTGCGGCACAGCAAGACTCGCGACGCCGAAGCTATCCATCACCACTACGACGTGTCGAATAGGTTCTACGAGTGGGTGCTCGGGCCGTCGATGACGTACACCTGCGCGTGCTATCCGCTTGCCGATGCCACGCTGGAGGAGGCGCAGGAGAACAAATACCGACTGGTGTTCGGCAAGCTGCGACTGCAGCCCGGGGATCGGCTGCTCGACGTCGGCTGCGGCTGGGGCGGAATGGTCCGTTACGCAGCACGCCAGGGAGTCAACACCATTGGCGTCACGTTGAGCGCGAACCAGGCGGAGTGGGCGCAGAAGGCGATCGCCGAAGACGGCCTGACGGAGTTGGCGGAAGTCCGTCACGGCGACTACCGCGACATCGCCGAGACACAGTTCGACGCGGTGTCGTCGATCGGACTGACCGAGCACATCGGCGTCGCGAACTACCCGTCGTATTTCCGCTTCCTGCAATCGAAGTTGCGTCCGGGCGGACTGCTGCTCAATCACTGCATCACCCGCCACGATAACCGGCACAACGCGAGTGCTGGAGGCTTTATCGACCGCTATGTGTTCCCCGACGGCGAACTCACGGGTTCGGGCCGGATCATCACCGAGATCCAGGACGTGGGCCTCGAGGTGCTGCACGAGGAGAACCTGCGGCAGCATTACGCGATGACGCTGCGCGACTGGTGCGCCAACCTCGTCGAGCATTGGGACGAGGCCGTCGAGGAGGTCGGGCTGCCTACAGCAAAGGTGTGGGGCCTGTACATGGCCGGCTCGCGAGTCGGGTTCGAGCACAACGCAATTCAGCTGCATCAGGTACTGGCGGTCAGGCTCGACGAGCGCGGCGGCGACGGCGGTGTGCCGTTGCGGCCATGGTGGACGCCTTAGGGGTTATCGATTCGCTTCGCGCCCAACTCGTTTTGCAGCAGTTCCAGCGCGGCCTCTTCGGGATCGCGGCGCGGACTGTCGTCAGCCGATCCGGCCTCCGCCAGCATGCTGTCCTCGTCGGCGCGCTGCACCTCGTCAGCCGGGCGAGGGTCTGACGCGGCCGTGCCAGCCTCGCACCGAACCTTCCAGTCGACCCCCAGCGCATCCTTGAGCGCATCGCGAATCACATCGGCATTGCGTTGCTCGCCAAGACGTTTCGCGAGGTTTCCCGATTGGTGCGACAGCACGAGCGTGTCACCGTCGATGGCCGAGACAACCGCATCGGCGAGCATCGCCGCCAATGTCCGACTTCGCTCCCGCAACTTGTCCATCACGATCGACCACTGCCGCCGCACGGCCGCAGCATCGAGCTCACCCGACGGGACATCCACGGGGACCGGCTCGACCGGCTCGACCGCCTCAACGGGCGCGGGCGCTTGCTCGACGGGCGCGGCCACCGGCGCTGGCTTGCGCGAAGGCGCGGGAGGGGCGGCGGCCCGGACGACCGGCGACTCCGGCACCGACATGTCCAAACGCGTCTCGATCCGCTCAATCCGTTGCAGCAGAGCCGATTCCGTATCACTGGCTGACGGCAACAGCAGCCGGGCGCAGACGACCTCGAGCAGCAGCCGTGGCGCTGTCGCACCCCGCATCTCCCCCAGACCCGCGTGCACCACTTCGGCGTAACGCGTCAGCGTCGCAGTCCCCAGGCGCGCCGCCTGATCGCGCATACGATCAAGCACGTCACCAGGTGCGTCGACTACCCCACGCGCTGCCGCGTCCGGAACTGCTTGCAGCACAATCAAATCCCGGAACCGCTCCAGCAGGTCTATCGCGAACCGCCGCGGGTCATGACCGGCATCCACAACGGACTCCACCGCACTGAAGAGCGCTGCCGCGTCCGCCGCCGCGAGCGCGTCGACCGCGTCGTCGATCAACGCGACGTCGGTGGCACCAAGCAGAGCCAGCGCGCGCGAATATGAAATGTGATCACCCGCTGCACTCTTTTCGGAGCCGGCGAGGAGCTGGTCGAGGACCGACAACGTGTCGCGCGGTGAGCCGCCGCCGGCCCGAATCACCAACGGGTAGACGGCGTCATCGATTGCGACACCCTCCTGTGAGCAGATCCGCTCGATCAATGCCCGCATCGTCCGCGGCGCCAACAGTCGGAACGGATAGTGATGCGTGCGCGACCGAATCGTCGGCAGCACCTTGTCCGGCTCCGTCGTCGCGAACACGAAAATCAGGTGTTCGGGCGGTTCCTCGACGATCTTCAGCAGTGCGTTGAAGCCTGCGGTGGTGACCATGTGGGCTTCGTCGACGATGAAAATGCGGTAGCGCGATTGAGCCGGGGCGTAGAACGCGCGGTCGCGAAGTTCACGGGTGTCGTCGACGCCGCCGTGACTGGCTGCATCGAGCTCGACGACGTCGATGCTGCCCGGCCCGTTGGGCGCCAGTGCCACACACGACTCGCAGACACCGCACGGCGTGGCCGTCGGGCCCTGCGCGCAATTCAACGAGCGGGCAAGGATCCGCGCCGACGACGTCTTGCCACATCCGCGCGGCCCCGAGAATAGGTACGCGTGGTTGATCCGCCCCGCCGTCAATGCCGTCGACAGCGGCTCGGTGACGTGCTCTTGGCCCACCACCTCGGCGAAGGTCGCCGGTCGATACTTGCGGTACAGGGCCACGGTCAGCAGGCTACCGACGCGCTCCGACGCCGTGCGATTACGGTGCGCTAACCGGCGCTGAGCGCATGCAAACGCACCGAAATCACTAACGGTTCAGCAGCAGCGACTCGGTGGCCGCCAACAGCGCGCAGGTCGCCAGCCCGTCGACAGCCTGCGACAGGTCCTGCATCGACGGGAACGTCGGCGCCAGCCGAATGTTGCGGTCCTCCGGGTCTTTTCGATAGGGGAACGCCGCGCCGGCCTCGGTCAGCGCTATGCCGGCGTCTTTGGCCAGCCCGATAGTGCGCCGAGCCGTCCCGGGCAGCACGTCGAGGCTGATGAAGTAGCCGCCCTTCGGCTCCGTCCACGACGCGATCTTCGAATCAGCAAGCCGGTCTTCGAGGATGTGCAGCGCCAGCGCGAACTTCGGCGCGAGCAACTGCTGGTGACGCTGCATATGCAGGCGCACGCCGTCGGCGTCACCGAGGAACCGCAAGTGCCGCAGCTGGTTGACCTTGTCGGGCCCGATCGTCTTCTTGCCCAGGTACTGCAGGTACCACGCGATGTTGCCGAGAGAGCCGCCGAAGAAGCTGACGCCCGCTCCGGCGAACGTGATCTTCGACGTCGACGCGAATACATAGGGCCGGTTCGGGTGGCCCGCGGCGGCGGCCAGCCCCAGCACGTCGACCTGACGCACGAAGTCGTGCGTCAAAGTGTGCACGCAGTAGGCGTTGTCCCAGAACAACCTGAAGTCCGGGGCGGCAGCACGCATCTGCACCAGCCGGCGCACGACCTCCCATGAATAGGTGACGCCGGTGGGGTTGGAGAACACCGGCACGCACCACATGCCCTTGATCGCCGGGTCGGCCGCGACCAACTCCTCGATCATGTCGACGTCCGGACCGTCCTCACGCATGCCGACGGTGATCATCTCGATCCCCATCGTTTCGGTGATCGCGAAGTGCCGGTCATAGCCGGGTGACGGGCACAAGAACTTGACGACTGGCTCCTGACCCCAGGGGCGGGGCGAGTCGACGCCGCCGTGCAGCATCGAGAAGACGACGATGTCGTGCATCAACTCGAGGCTGGCGTTGTTGCCCGCGATCAGGTTCGGCACGGGAATGCCGAGCAGCTCCCCGAAGATCGCCCGCAACTCGGGCAGGCCGTGCAGCCCGCCGTAGTTGCGAGTGTCGGTGCCTTCGCCGTCGCGGAAGTCCGTACCAGGAAGGCTCAGCAGTGCGTTCGACAAGTCCAGCTGCGCGGGTGACGGCTTGCCGCGGGTCAGGTCCAGGGCGAGCTTGCGGCCCCGCAACTCGGCATAGTGTTCCTGCTGACGTTCGTGTTGGGCCATCAGCTCGTCGCGGCCAAGGGAGTGGAAGGCGGGCACGCGCGTCACCTCCGATAACCGCAGGGAACATGAGGGGGACCCCGCGCACCCGCCAGAGCCCATTGACCCTTGCTGCCTTCCGGCCCTGGGGGAGTTCACAGGATAGACGCCGCACGGGGTCCACGGAGAGTCTAGTACCAGGCGCCGACGGCACGGCCGGGCGTGGCCAGTGAGGTCGGCTACCATGACCGACGGAGGATTCGCCTAGTGGCCTATGGCGCTCGCCTGGAACGCGGGTTGGGTTAACAGCCCTCGCGGGTTCAAATCCCGCATCCTCCGCTGTTGCGACGGGAAGACCGTATCTCCACCGTCCTACACACCAAGAACGATGTGCGCCGACACTCGGCGCCTGAGGAGGGGCATGGGCCGCACTCTCGCGGTGGTTCTGCACGCACTGGCTTCGATTGTTGCTGGCGCCTTGTATTTCTTCTTCGTCCTTCCGCGTTGGTGGGAGCTGAACGGCGACATCACGTTCCACTGGGGCCTGGCCTTGCGGATCGTCGCCGGCGTGGTGATCGGCCTGGCCGCGCTTCCGGTGGTGTTCACCTGGTTGCGCACCCGGCGGCCCGAGTACGGCACGCCACAGCTGGCCTTGCGGTTGCGAATCTGCTCAATCGTGCTGCACGTGGTCTGCGCGGTGTTGATCATCGGCACAGCGATCAGCGAAATCTGGCTCAGCCTCGACAGCGTCGGCGGATGGCTGTTCGGGATCTACGGCGCGGCGGCCGCGATCGGCGTGCTCGGGATCTTCTCCTTCTACTTGGCGTTCATCGCTGAGCTGCCACCTCCACCGCCGCGTCCGTTGAAGAAGAAGGAACGTAAGAGTCGACGCCGTCGCGGCAAGGGTGACGACGAAGCCGCCGACGACGCTGAGACGGCCGAGGCTGAGACGGCCGAGGCCGAGAAACCGGAAGAACCCGAGACCGACGACGCCGCCCAGACCGAGGACGCGCAGAAGCCGGTAACCGTTGGCGCGGCGGAAGAGACCGTCG
>DASRFZ010000092.1:0-8745 GCA_035651275.1 Mycobacterium sp.
CGTACCGTCGTGAAAATTGCTGCGAGCGTGTTGATTTCGCGCAGGAAGTCCTCGGCCGCGAAGCGGCCCTCCCCCAATTGCTCGGGCAAGGTGTTCGACGTCGCCGCCACCGACACGCCACGCGCGACGAGTTCGGACAGCAGCCTCGACACCAGCACCGTATTGCCCGGGTCGTCGAGTTCGAACTCGTCGATGCAGACGATCACGTAATCGGCCAGCAGGTCGACGCACTCGACGAACCCGAACACCCCCGCCAATTGTGTCAGCTCGCCGAACGTCGCAAACGCCTTCGGATGTCCTTGCGGCAGTGCGTAATACAACGATGCCAGCAGGTGCGTCTTGCCCACCCCGAAGCCGCCGTCGAGATACAGTCCGGCGCCGGGCAGCACGGCCGGCTTGCCCAGCAGCCGCTTCTTGCCGGCACGTCGCTGGCTCGCGACCTCGACGAACTCGCGGCACGTGGTCAGCGCCGCGGCTTGAGACGGCTCCGCCGGGTCCGGGTAGTAGTTGTCGAAGCTCACCTCGGCGAACGTTGGCGGCGGCACCAGCTGCGCGATCAACCGCTCCGGCGACACGCTCGGATGCCGATCGACCAGGTGCTGCATGGTCGAACTGTAAGACGTGTTGCAATCGTTCCCGTGCCCGACGACGCCGTCACGCGGTTCACCCGGCTGGATTCGCTGACGACGGTTGACACCGCCGACCTGCCGCGGCTGTACGACTATCCGCGGGAGCTGACCCGCTGCTGGGTGCGCGCCAACATGATCGTCAGCGTCGACGGCGGCGCCACGCTCGACGGCCGGGCGGGCGGCCTCGCCGGACGCGGAGACCGAGCGCTGTTCAAAGTTCTGCGGGACCTCGCCGACGTCGTGCTCGTCGGCGCCGGCACCGTCCGCACCGAGAACTATTCGGGCGCGCAGCTAAGCGTGGCGGCGCGGCAAAACCGGCAGGCGCGCGGGCAGGCCGAGGTGCCGCCGATCGCCGTCGTCACCGCCTCCGGCGCACTCGAACCCACGAGCAGACTCTTCACCCGCACCGAGACACCCCCGCTGATCTTCACCACCAACGCGTCGTTCGCCGCGACCCGCGACCGTCTGCAGGGCCGCGCCGACGTCCTGGACGCATCGACGAGCGACCCCATCGTCGTCGACCCGGCCGCGGTGTTAGGCCAACTCGCGCAGCGCGGGCTGCACCGGGTGCTGTGCGAAGGCGGCCCGACCTTGCTCGGCGATTTCGTCGAGCACGACTTGCTCGATGAACTCGCGTTGACCGTCGCGCCGAAGCTGGTCGGCGGCGGCGCGCCGCGCATGGTGACCGGCCGCGTGCCGCGAACGACCGACCTGCGGACCGCGCACATTCTCACTGACGACCAGGGTTACCTGTACCTGCGCTACACCAGGGACAGGTGAAAACGATCGCTACTCTGGGCGGCATGCCTTTTTCCGGGCCACGTCGCGCCGCAGTGACGGTTGCGACGGTCGTCGTGCTGGCTGCATGCGCGCCCGGGATTGCCGCCAACCCGAAGTTCGTCACCAATTCCGGCCACGGGCCGCACGGCGGCGCGGCGACGACCCCGGCCGCCCCGCCCGGACCGCCGAAGATCCAGGCGCCGAAGAACGATCTCTCTTGGCGCGATTGCACGTCGCAGTTGTTCTCCGAGGCGTCGGTGCCGCCGCCCGCTGGCGTCACGCTCGACTGCGCGACGTTCGACTCCGACCTCGACCCGATCAACAACGCGACCGGCACGGTGACCGTCGGCGTGGTCCGGGCGCGTTCCGCGCAGACGCCTACCGATGCCGGGCCGTTGGTGGTGACGACCGGTTGGGGCACCCCGACGTCGGTGCAGCTGCCGGTGTGGCTGACGCGCGCGGGGGCTGACGTGCTGAAGAGCCGTCCGATCGTCGCGGTCGACCGCCGCGGCCTGGGCAAGTCGGACGCACTGGACTGCCGCGACGCCTACGACCGCCAGGAGATGCACGACCAGGCGCAGTCCGAATCCGGCGACGACCCCGTGGCGAACCTCGCCGCGATCACGGTGACCGCGACCACCAACTGCACCGACGTCATCGCGCCGGGCGACGGCGCCTACGACAACGTCCATGCGGCCGAGGACATCGAAAGGCTGCGCACCACATGGGATGTGCCGGCGCTGGCGCTGCTCGGCATCGGCAACGGCGCGCAGGTGGCACTCGCCTATGCGGCACGCCACCCCGACAACGTCGCTCGCCTGGTACTCGACTCTCCGATCCCGCCCGCGGTCAGCGCTGAGGCGGCTGAGGAACAGCAAGTCAAGGGCGAGCAGGCAGCGCTCGATGCATTTGCGCAGCAGTGCGTGGCGGTCAACTGCCCGCTCGGGCCGGACCCCAAGGGCGCGATCGACGGCATCCTGGCGTCTGCGCGCGGGGGTCACGGGCCGGGCGGCGGGTCGGTCGCGGCGATCACCGACGCGATCGCGACCGCGCTGGCACTGCCCAGCGGTGACCTCACGTCGACCACCAATGCGCTTGCCGCCGCGCTGGCGTCGGCCCGCTCAGGCGACGTCAACCAACTCAACAACCTCATCAACCAGGCTCAGTCACTGCGCGATACGGACGGCCAGTTCGTCAACCGCTGCAGCGACTCGCTGAACAGGCCCACCCCTGACCGTGTCCGCGAACTGTACGTCGCGTGGGGCAAAACCTATCCGCAGTTCGGCGCCGTCGGCGCGCTGGACCTCGTCAAGTGCCTCAGCTGGCCCAGTGGCAACGCCCCGCCCGACCCGAAGAACCTCAAGGTCAATGTTCTGCTGATGGGCGGGCAGAACGACGCGATGGTCGGCAACGAGGGCGTCGGCGCGGTGTCGGCGGCCGTCATCAACGCGGGAGTGTCCAGCAAGCGGGTGATGTGGCAGGGCACCGGGCACGGCGTCAGCATCTACGCCGCGTGCGCGCTGCCGCCGATGATCGGCTACTTGGACAGTGGAAATCTGCCCCGCACCGACACGTACTGCCCGGCCTGATCCGACCCGCCCCGCAAGGTACGGTGCGCTGGTGGCGCTGCCAGAGTCGACCGAACGCAGATCGATTCGGGGTTCCGTGTTGGCGGCCTTCGGGCCCCGGACCACCCCGCCGACGGCGGCCCAAGTCCTGCGTACGATCCTGTGGCCGCTGGCGATCCTGTTCGTCCTCCACCGCAGCTACATCCTGGCAACCAACGGCTTCATCACCGACGATTACGCGCCCGTCTACCGCGCCGTCGTCAACTTCAAGCGGGGCCTCGACATCTACAACGAGCACCTCGACTACGTCGACCCGCACTACCTCTATCCCCCCGGCGGCACCCTGATCATGGCGGCGTTCGGCTATCTGCCCGTGGACGCGTCTCGCTACTGGTTCATCTTCTTCAACACCCTCGCGATCGTGCTTGCCGCGTTGTTGTTGGTGCGGCTGTTCAAGTTCTCTCTTACCTCAGTAGCCACCCCGGCGCTGATCGCCGCGATGTTCTGTACCGAAAGCGTCACCAACACACTGATTTTCGGCAACATCAACGGCTGTGTTCTGTTTCTCGAGCTGCTGTTCTTCCGATGGCTGCTCGACGGCAAGGTCAGAAGCGAGTGGTGGGCAGGCATCGCAATCGGATTGACGTTGGTGGTCAAACCGCTGCTGGCCCCGCTGCTGTTGCTGCCGCTGCTCAACCGGCAGTGGCGGGCGATCGTCACGGCGGTCGCGGTTCCGGTGGCGTTCAATCTCGCCGCGATCCCGTTGATCAAAGACCCGATGAGTTTCTTCAAGAACACGGTGCCGTACATCTTCAGGACGCGGGACTACTTCAACAGCTCGATTTCCGGCAACGGGATTTACTATGGCCTGCCCATGTGGCTAATCCTGTTGTTGCGCATCGTGTTTGTGGTGTTGACGATCGTGTCGCTGTGGCTGCTGTACCGCTACTACCGCACCCGCGATCCGCTGTTCTGGTTCTGCACATCGTCTGGCGTGCTGCTGATTTCGTCGTTCCTGGTGCTGTCGCTGGGTCAGGCGTACTACTCGATGATGCTGTTCCCGTTCCTGATGACGGTGGCGCTGCGCAATTCGGTGATCCGGAACTGGCCGGCGTGGCTGGCGATCTACGGCTTCATGACCGCGGACAAATGGCTGCTGTTCCATTGGCTGAGCACGGGGCGTTTCCTTGAGTACATGAAGGTGACGTGGGGCTGGTCGCTGATGCTGGTGGTCGTGTTCGCGGTGCTGTACTTCCGCTATCTCGACGCGAAAGCGGAGAATCGGCTGCAGTTCGGCATCGACCGGCCGTGGATGACGCCCGACGAGCAGCGCGCTAGCGTGAACGCATGAGCTCTGACCTGTCGAAGCCGAAACTTGAACTCTCCGATGCGCAATGGCGTGAGCGGCTGACGTCGCAGGAGTTCGACGTGTTGCGGCGCGCGGGCACCGAGCGGCCGTTCACCGGCGAGTACACCGACACCACCACCGAAGGCGTCTACGAATGCCGGGCCTGTGGCGCCGAGTTGTTCCGCAGCACCGAGAAGTTCGAATCCCATTGCGGCTGGCCGTCATTCTTCGATCCCGCACGGTCAGATGCGGTGATCCTGCGGCCCGACAACTCGCTTGGGACCACCCGCACCGAGGTGCTCTGCGCGAACTGTCACAGCCACCTCGGCCATGTGTTCTCCGGCGAGGGCTATGCGACGCCGACCGACCAGCGCTACTGCATCAACTCGATTTCGCTGCGGCTGACGCCCAGTTAGCGATTTTCGGTGCGTTTACCGGCGCTCAGCGCACGTTAGCGCACCGAAATCACAGCTATGGGAGCTTCTCGACGAGCTGTTCCACCGAGATCCGCGGGCCAGTGAAAAACGGTGTCTCCAGCCGCGTGTGCCGGCGCGCATCGGTGGCCCGCAGATCCCGCATGAGGTCGACGATCCGGTGCAGTTCCGGCGCTTCGAACGCCAGGATCCATTCGTAGTCGCCCAGCGCGAACGCCGGAACGGTGTTCGCGCGCACGTCTTTGTAATCGCGCGCCTTCATGCCGTGTTCTGCGAGCATCCGCCGCCGCTCGTCGTCGGGCAGCAGGTACCACTCGTACGACCGCACGAACGGGTACACGCACACGTAGGCGCCCGGCTCCTCCCCGGCGAGGAACGCCGGGATGTGGCTCTTGTTGAACTCCGCGGGTCGGTGCAGCGCGACGCTGCTCCACACCGGCGTGCTGATCCGTCCCAGCGTCGTCGTGCGGCGGAATTCGGAGTACGTGCGTTGCAGGGCTTCGACGTTGTCTGCGTGCGTCCAGAACATGAAGTCGGCATCGGCCCGCATGCCCGCGACGTCGTACACGCCGCGCACGACGACGCCGTTTTCCTCCTGCTGCTTGAGGAATGTCGCGGTCTCGTCGACGACGGCCGCTCGGTCGTCGTCGAGCGCTCCCGGACGCACCGCGAACGCAGAGAACATCAGGTAGCGGATCGCGGAGTTGAGCGCGTCGAAGTCGAGCTTGGCCATGCCTCTATCGTGCCACGATCGCGGCGACTAGCTTTTCGGCCGCCGCCGCACCGGTTGCGATGCACGCCGGCACCCCGATGCCGTCGAGATAGTTGCCGGCGACTGTCAGCGTCCTGGGCAGCGATGCACGGATCTGCTCGACGAGCTCGCGGTGCCCCGGCCCGTACTGCGGCATCGCGTCGATCCACCGCGCGACATGGACGTCGACCGGGTCCGCGGTGATCCCGAAGACTGCCGCCAGGTCGTCGACCGCCCACGACACCAGCTCGTCGTCACTGACGGTGGTGGCCACGTCATCGCCGAACCGGCCGAAGCTCAGCCGCAGCAGCTCGACATCCCCAGGCCGACCCCACTTGCGGGTGGACAGCGTAATTGCCTTGGCGTGCAACGCTTCTCCGTGTGCCACCAGCACCCCGGACTGCTCGGGCACCGATGTCGCGCGAGGCAAAGCCAGGGCGACCACCACGGACGACGCGACCGGAACACTCCCTGCAGCCGCGGCGGCCGTCGGCGCGATGTCGGCGATCAGACTGACCAGCGCCGGCGCTGGCACGGCAAGCACCACCGCGTCGGCCCTCCGTCCGCTGCCGTCGGCAGCCTCGAGATGCCAGCCTTCGCCGTCGTGGTGCAGCCGCGTCACGGCCGTCTGCACGCGTTGGGCCCCGCTCTGTCGCGTGAGTTCGTCGACGAGGCGCCGATAGCCGCCGTCGACCGCGCCGAAGACCGTCGCTCCGGTCACCGGTGGCAGTGCCGCGCGCGCGGCGTCCGTCAGGCTCGGCGCTCCGTTGTCGAGTGCGGCGGCCACACCGGGCACGGCCGAGCGCAGGCCGATCGTTGCCGCCGATCCCGCGTAGACGCCCGCCAGGAATGGGTCGACCGACCGCGCGACGACCTGGGCACCGAACCGCTCGCCGACGACGTCGGCGACCGCCGGGTCGGCGCCGGGCCGCCAGGCGATCCGGCGCGACGGCTCCGCCGCGACGCGAGCAAGCGACGCGTCGTCGACGAGCCCGGCCAGCGACTCCGCCGACGTCGGAATGCCGTTGACCGTGCCCGCCGGCAGCGGATGTAAACAGCCGCCGGCGTAGACAAGTGGACGCGCGCCCGTCGTGCCGATCTGCGCGTCGGCCATCCCGAGTTCGGCAAGCAGCGCAGGAACTTCGGGCCGGCGCGCGACGAATGCCTCAGCGCCGACGTCGACCGAATGACCCGCAACCCGCACAGTCTGCAGCGTCCCGCCGAGCGTCTCCGCAGGGTCGTACACCGTGATCCGCGCGTCGGTTCCTGCTTCACGACGCAACGCGTACGCGGCGCTCAGTCCCGAAATACCGCCTCCGACAACGGCATACGACGTCACAGCGAGTGCACCAGCGACACCAAATCCGTCACGACTCCAGGGTCGGTGTCAGGCAGCACGCCGTGACCCAGGTTGAACACATGGCCCGTCGCGCCGGCGTCAACCGCGGCACGGCCGTCGTCGACCACGCGCCGGGCTGCCGCCTCCACGACCGGCCACCCTGCTAGCAGCACCACCGGATCAAGGTTGCCCTGCAACGCCGTTCCCGCGCGTACCCGCGCAGCAGCGTCGACGAGCGACGTCCGCCAGTCGACACCGACGACCGTCGCACCCGCATCGGACATCGCTCCGAGCAACTCGGCGGTGCCGACGCCAAAGTGCGTCATCGGAACCCCCTCCGACGCAAGTGACGCGAAAACCCTTGCGCTGTGCGGTAATACGTACTCCATGTAATCCGCGAGCGACAGCGTGCCCGCCCATGAGTCGAACACCTGGATGGCGTCGACGCCGGCGTCGATCTGCACCTGCAGGAACGCGATCGTCACATCGGTCAGGGCGGACATCAGCGCATGCCAGGTGTGCGAATCCCCGAGCATCATCGCTTTCGTCCGTTCGTGGTGACGGCTCGGGCCGCCCTCGACGAGGTACGACGCCAGCGTGAACGGCGCGCCGGCGAAACCGATCAATGGGACGTCACCGAGGGCCGCGACCAGCAGCCTCACCGCGTCGGCAACGGCTGCAACGTTGCCCGGCTCCAACGGCCGAACCCCAGCGACGTCGGAAGCCGTGCGGATCGGATGCTCAATAACCGGTCCGACGTCCGGCACGATGTCCAGCGCGATGCCCGCCGCCCGCAGCGGCACGACGATGTCGGAGAACAAGATCGCCGCGTCTACGCCGTGTCGGCGCACCGGCTGCAGGGTGATCTCGCAGACCAGTTCGGCGTCGAAACAGGCCGCCAGCATGCTGTGCTGCGCGCGCAGCTCCCGGTATTCCGGCAGCGACCGACCTGCCTGGCGCATCAGCCAGACCGGGACGCGGCTCGGCTTGCGTCCGGTCGCGGCGGCGAGGTACGGCGCATTGGGCAGGTCACGGCGGGTGTTCATGTTCCTCTCATGCTGCCACGGCCGATCCGGCGCGCCTGCCCCCACGCGGCGGCCAATGGACTAGCGTCGAGATTCGTGAGCTCCGTCGAACCGGCTCAGTTCAAGGATGCCGTCGCGGCGATGAACGCCGCAGAGGTTCGTCCCGAGATCGAGCTCGGGCCGATCCGCCCGCCGCAGCGGCTGGCGCCGTTCAGCTATGCGTTAGGCGCGGAGGTGCGCCACCCCGACGCCGCCGTGGTGCCCGAGCAGTCCGAGGGCGACGCGTTCGGGCGGCTCATCCTGCTGCACGACCCCGAGGGCGCCGAAGCCTGGGACGGGACGATGCGGCTGGTCGCCTACATCCAGGCCGATCTCGAAGCCAGTGAGGCCATCGACCCGCTGCTGCCAGAGGTGGCCTGGAGTTGGCTGGTCGACGCGCTGAACTCCCGTGAAGGCCAGGCCACCGCGCTGGGCGGCACGGTGACGGCGACGACGTCGGTGCGCTACGGCGACATCGCCGGGCCGGCCCGCGCGCATCAGCTCGAGCTGCGCGCGTCGTGGACCGCGATCACTCCCGAACTCGGTGTGCACGTGCAGGCGTTCTGTGAGGTGCTGGAGCACGCCGCGGGACTGCCGCCGGTCGGCGTCACCGACCTGGGGTCGCGTACGAGGGCGTGAGCGCGCCAGAAGAGGAACGCGAGCCGGACGCGGTCGAGCCGGAGGCGACGCCGCTCTTGCAGCCCGCCGACGGCGTGCCGGACCTGACCGTCACTGGCGATGAAATCGCCTCTGCCGCAAAGCTTTTAGCGTCAGGCACCGGCCCGTTCGCCGTTGATGCAGAACGCGCGTCGGGGTTCCGGTACAGCAGCCG
>DASRFZ010000093.1:0-8830 GCA_035651275.1 Mycobacterium sp.
GCAAGCCCCGCCCGCAGCGTCCGCTCGATCGTGTTGATCTCACCCACGCGGTCAAGTTGATCGCGCGACAGGTTGAGCAACACGATCACCGACGGGTCCAGCGCATCGGCCACATGCGGCACATGCATCTCGTCGACTTCCAACGCGGCCAGCCGGGCGTCTCGCGTCACCGCCAGTGCGGCGATCAGCCCGGCGTCCATGTTCGCGCCTTCGGAGTTCGTGGCCACGCCACCGAGCGAACTCAGCGCCGCCGCCGTCATCCGCGTCGTCGTCGACTTTCCGTTGGTTCCGGTGACCAACACCGTCCGGCGCCCCTGACCCAGTTGGCTCAACAACGATCGGTCCAACGACATCGCCACCAGGCCGCCGATCATCGAGCCCGCGCCGCGGCCGGTCACCCGCGACGCCCACCGCGCGGTGGCTCCGGCCGCGAGCGCAAAACGACCGCGAGGCGTGATCACCCGGGCAGTTTATGACGAAACGGGTACTGACCTGCGACACGAGCGTCGCGATCAGCGGTTTTGTCGGTCCGCCGTGCGACCCTGGGGAATATGACAGCGCCACCGAAGCTGAGGCAGACGCCGTGGGGCCAGCCCGTCGCCGAGCATGACGCCGGCTGGGTGGTCATCGACGTCGAGACCACGGGCTTCCGCCCGGGCCACGCGCGGATCATCAGCCTGGCGGCGCTCGCACTCGACTCCGCCGGCTGCGTGGAAAGGTCCGTGGTGAGCCTGCTCAATCCCGGCGTCGACCCAGGTCCGACGCATGTCCACGGGCTGACCTCCGAGATGCTGGCCAACCAGCCGACGTTCGCCGACATCTGCGCAGACCTGGCCGACATGATGCGCGACCGCACGCTGGTGGCCCACAACGTGGCGTTCGACTACGGGTTCCTGGCCGCGGAAGCCGAGCTCGTGGAGGTTGAGTTGCCGGTCGACACCGTGATGTGCACGGTCGAGCTGACCCGGCGGCTCGGCCTGGGCACCGAAAACCTTCGGCTGGAGACTCTCGCCGCGCACTGGGGCGTCACGCAGCTCAAACCTCACGACGCGCTCGACGACGCTCTGGTGCTGTCGCAGGTGCTGACACCCGCGGTCGAGCGGGCGCGCCAGCTCGACGTATGGCTGCCGGTTCGCCCGGCGACGCGGCGGCGCTGGCCCAACGGCCGCGTCACCCACGACGACCTGCGCCCGCTGAAGATGGTGGCCGCCCGAGTGCCATGCCCATGGCTGAACCCCGGACAGCATGTACCCGGCCGTCCGCTGGTGCAGGGCATGCGGATCGCGCTGTCGGCTGAGGTCCAGCGCACTCACGAGGAGCTGATCGAGCGGATTATGCACGCTGGCCTCGCGTACACCGACATGGTCGACGCCGAGACCTCGGTAGTGATCTGCAACGATCCAAATGCCGAGCAGGGTAAGGGCTTTCACGCTCGCGAGCTCGGGGTGCCGACGATCACCGACACGCAGTTCATGGCGGCGCTCGACGCGGTGTCGGGTGGTACGTCGATCGAGGAGTTCATCGACCCGACCGTCGCCGGCGAGCAGTTCGCGCTCTTCTAGAGGAGCGCCGGCGTTTCGCGAGACGGCCCCGGTGTGAACGTGACCGGCAGCGTGCCCAACCCCGTCATGCTCGGGTTGCCGACGTACTGCTGGACGCCGTCGACGTCGACCCGGTAGTCGGGAATGCGATCGAGGACGGCCTTCACCATCACCGCGGACATCACCCGCGCGAGGTGTGCCCCGATGCAGCGGTGCGGCCCGAGCCCGAAGGCGACGTGGCGGTTGGGCGAGCGGTCCAGGACCACCTCGCCGGCCCGCTCGAACTCCCGCTCGTCGTGATTGGCGGCCAGCCAGCTGATGATGACGCGGTCGTTGCGCCGCAGGTGTTGACCGCCGAGTTCGACGTCGCGGGTCACTGTCCGGCTGAGTTGTTGGTTGACCGAGAAGTAGCGGAGGAATTCGTCGGTGGCCGTGCGGTACAGGTCGGGATCGTCGATGAGTTGTTGCCGCAGAGCCGGATGAATTCCCAGGTGCAGCAGAGTCAACGCGGTCTGCGACGTCGTGGTGTCGACGCCCCCCGCGATCAGATTCCAGAGAATGTCCAGCAGCTGCGTCTCGTCGAGGCGCCGACCGTCGAATTCGAACTGCACCAGGAAACTGGTCAGGTCCTCTCCCGGATGTTCCCGCCGGGCCGCCGCGAATTTCAACAGCCCCTCCATCATTGCCGGGACTTCGGCGATCGCTGCGGCGTACTCGTCGCTGTCCTGCGACACCGCCATCACCGAATGGAACAGGTTCGCGTAGAGCCGCCAGTTGTCGTAGGGCAGCCCCATCAACCGCATTGTGAGGATCGCCGGCACCGGACTTGCGTAGTCGAGTACGAGGTCCATTCGTCCGTCGCCGATCCGCTGGTCGAGGAACCAGTGCACCGATTGCTCCATGAACGGCCTCATCTTGTCGACTGCGCCCGGCGAGAAGAACGGGGTCAGCGCGCGTCGCAACGCCTGGTGGTACGGGCCGTCGACCTCCCCGATGCCCAGCGCCGGCTGTCCCTCGGGTCGCGGAACTCCCATCTCGCCTTGGTAATTCACGCCGTCGGCGGCATCGGGTTCAAATTTGTGCGCGAACGTGTCGCCGTCGCGAGCAGCCTGCGTGACGGCGTCATAACCGGTGACGAACCAGAACCCCCCGTAGTGCTCGTTCCACGCCACCGGACAACGGCGACGTAGGTCGGCGTTGATCCGAAGTTCGTTGAGGTTGAACTCGTCGGAGTGGTGGTCGAAGTCGACGACGACGTCGGGGCTGACGTCAGGACGTGCCATTGAGACCTCCAAGGGTGCTATTACGCTATCTTTGCATCTTTAAGCCCCTTCTTTGGAGTGTGGATCATCGACGCGTGGTCGGCAGGTGCGACGATCGGCGGATCGCCGGTTCCGGCTCGGCCCGACCTGGTCAGGATGCGCCGGGAGCGGTTCGCGAAGTTGCAGCACCAGATCGACGCGCACGGTATCGACGGCCTGGTGCTTATGGCGTCGAGCTCGGTGGCCTATGCCACGGGCGCCGCGATGCCCGCCCAAGACGGCGACCAAGCGGCCCTGTTCCGCCCGGTTGCCGTTGTCGCCGAGGGTGATTCGGCACCGCACCTCTACACGCTTCACGCCGGCGGCGTGCCGGCTGAGCTTCCTGCCGACCACGTCCACGAGCCGCTGTTTCCTGATCTCGACGACGGTATCGACCAGTTCGCCGCCGCCCTTGCCGACCACTTCTCGTCGGGTGCTCGCCTCGGAGTCGACGATCAAACTCACGCAATGCTGCGCCGGCTGACAGACTTCGAGTGGATCGACGCCGGCGCCGTGATGGGTGCCGCCAAGATCGTCAAGACGCCCGACGAAGTCGCATGCATCCGAAACGCACAGTGGCTCAACGAATTAGCGATGGCGGACACGCTGGCCACATTGCGGCCGGGCGTCAGGCAGACCGATCTCAGCGCAGTGTTCCTACGCCGGGCGATCGAGCTCGGTGCCTACGCCAACGGCATCGACCCGATCTGGCAGGTGATGGCGCCGACGCGCGACGCGAACCCGTGGACTTTGCACGGCGACCTCGCCTACCCGACCGTCACCACGGACCGGTTCCTGCGCGAAGGTGACGTCATCTGGGTGGACGCGGGAATCACCTGGGAGGGCTACGCCTCCGACTACGGACGCACCTGGATCACCAGCACCGACCCAGAACCAGATCCGAAGCAGCAGGAGCACTTTCGGCGCTGGCGCACCGTCGTCGACGCCGCGTTGGAGATACTCAAGCCGGGGGTGACGGCGCTGCAGCTCGGGCGGGCCGCCATCGGCGCCAACGACGGAGTCCGGCCGTGGATCGAGCACTTCTACCTGGCGCACGGCGTCGGCACGGACAGCGCCGAGATGCCGCTGATCGGAACGGACCTCGGCGAGCAATTCGACGAGCGGATGATCATGCAGCCAGGAATGGTCGTCGTGTTCGAGCCGGTCATCTGGGAGGACGGCGCCGCTGGCTACCGGTCAGAAGACATTGTGGCAGTGACCGATACGGGATGGGTGAAGCTCAGCGGCTCCACCTACCAACCGTACGGACTGAGCCGATGAGTCCCGCACCGCGCGACCATGGCGTGCTCATCGGGACGATGGGTCTCGAGGACGACGCGCGGGTGGACTTCACCAGGCTGCGTGCTGAGCGGCGGGCAAAGGTGTTGGCCGGCATGCAAACCCACGGCATCGACGCGCTGATGCTCGGTGGCGTCGGCAACGCGCGGTACGTGTCAGGTGCGCGCCAGCTCGGGCGGGCCGGGGTGCTGCCGTTCGCTCCCGTCGCCGTCGTCGTCGGGAAGACAGGCCGCACCCATCTTCTGTCGACGTGGGACGAGGGTGTGCCGCCTGAGATCGGCCGCGACGATCTTTATGCGCTCAAGTGGAACCCCGCAAACTTGGCAGATGAACTTGCCGAAATCCCGGGCCTGCGGGAGGCGCAGCGCGTGGGCACCGACGGGCTGAATCCGATGTTCGCGGAACTGATTTCGCAACGCGTCACACGTGCCGAGCTCACCGATGCGGCACCGGCCATGGAGGCAGCGCGACGCACCAAGACGGCCGACGAGATCACCTGCCTCGAAGTCGCGTCGGCCATGGCGGAAGCTGCGCTGGCCGCGATGGAAGACGCACTCACGCCGGGCATCACCGAGCGAGAGCTGCTGGGCGTGTACTACGAGGCAGTGGCGAGCCTCGGCGCGCCAATCGCACCGTCGGAAAGCGTGTGTTTCGCTGTGCCTTCTGATGGCCCGGTTCGGTTCCGGCATCTGGCTTCCGAGCGCGCCATCCGCGATGGTGAACTCGTGGTGCTTGCACCCGGCGCGCTCTATGCCGGATATCAGGCCGGGCTGGCGCGCACGCGCGTCGCCGGGCGCGTCATGTCCTCGGCCGCAATGGATCTGGCGAGCAGATGCGCCCGCGGGATGGATGCTTTGGTCGCCGCGTGCCGCGCAGGCAGCACCGGCGCCGACCTGTACCGCGCATGGGAGAACACAGGCGAGCAAGCGTCCGTCGTACCGCTGGCGCATGGGCTGGGTCTGGGTGCGGAACCACCGCTGATCGGCCTGGGTCGGGGACGGACCGCCCGCCTCGATGAGGGCATGGTCCTATGCGTTCAATCGTGGGTCACCCAGGATGGTGTCGGCGCATGCCTGGAGCGCGCCACCCTGCGGATCGGCGGTGCCGGACCTGAGGTACTCACGCGCTACAGGAGGCCGTAATGTCCAGTCACCGAACGGTTTTCAACCACGTGGGTCTTTGCGTCACCGATCGCGTGCGGTCGCGCCGGTTCTACGAGGGCCTGCTCGGCTTCGCGTTCTGGTGGGAGCTCGAACCGCCCGACGACGGCACCGACAAACTTCTGCGGCTGACCAAGCCGGTCGGCCTGCACGCGACATATTTGCTCCGCGACGGCCTTGTGCTCGAGCTTCTCGACTACACCCACCGCGACGTGCATGCCGGACCCGCACGCGTGATGGACCAAACCGGCCTGACCCACCTGTCGTTTTCGGTGTCGGACCTCAGCGGAGTGCTGCGGATGGTCGGCGAGTTCGGCGGGTCGGTGGTCGGGGAGACAGTCTCGGAGCAGTCGGCAATGATCCGCGACCCGGACGGCCAGCTGATCGAGCTGCTCGCCGACGCGTGGCTGTCGGCGCTGCCCCCTCGCCCCTAGGCGCGCGCCGCCCGGTTGACCGCCGACACGACGGCCCGCAGCGACGCGGTGGTGATCGACGTCGCGATCCCGACGCCCCACACCGTGCGGCCACCGATCGATGCCTCGACGTATGCGGCCGCCTGCGCCTCCTCGCCCGCGCTCAACGCGTGTTCGCTGTAGTCCAGCACGTTGACGTGGAAGCCGACCGCGCCGAGCGCGTCGACGAACGCGGCCAGCGGTCCGTTGCCGGCACCGACGATCTCGACTTCTTCGCCGTCGATCTTGACCGTCGCGGTGATCGTGTCGGTGCCACCGTCGACCTCAGAAGCGTGCACTCGCTGCCGCACCCGCTCCAGCGGACGCACCGGCGTCAGATACTCGTCGGCGAAGACGTCCCACATCTCCTTCGACGACACCTCGCCGCCCTCGCCGTCGGTGATCTTCTGGATCGCCTGCGAGAATTCGATCTGCAGCCGGCGAGGCAGCATCAGCCCGTGGTCGGCCTTCATGATGTAGGCGACGCCGCCCTTGCCGGATTGCGAATTCACCCGAATCACAGCCTCATACGTGCGACCGACGTCCTTCGGGTCGATCGGCAGATACGGGACTTGCCACAGCAGGTCGTCGACATCGGCGTCGGCCTCGTCGGCGGCGTACTTCATGGCGTCGAGGCCCTTGTTGATCGCGTCCTGGTGGCTGCCCGAGAACGCCGTGTACACCAGATCGCCGCCGTACGGGTGACGTTCGTTGACCGGCAGCTGGTTGCAGTACTCGACCGTCCTCCGGATCTCGTCGATGTTGGAGAAATCGATCTGCGGGTCGATGCCGCGGCTGAACAAGTTCATGCCCAGTGTCACGATGCACACGTTGCCGGTGCGCTCGCCGTTGCCAAACAAGCAGCCTTCGATCCGATCGGCGCCCGCTTGGAAGCCCAATTCGGCTGCGGCGACGGCGGTTCCGCGGTCGTTATGCGGATGGAGGCTCAGGACCACGCTGTCGCGGCGAGCCAGGTTGCGGTGCATCCACTCGATCGAATCGGCGTAGACGTTCGGCGTTGCCATTTCCACCGTCGCCGGCAGGTTGAAGATGACCGGGTTGTCGGGCGTCGGCTGGATGATGTCGCCGACGGCGTCGCAGACCTCTTTGGCGTATTCCAGTTCGGTGCCGGTGTAGGACTCGGGTGAGTACTCGAAACGCCATTGTGTGCCAGGGTATTTCGCGGCTTCTTCGACGCACTTTCGGGCGCCGTCCACTGCGATCTGCTTGACGGCTTGGCGGTCGGCGCGAAATACCACGCGTCGCTGAAGGATCGACGTCGAGTTGTAGAAGTGCACGATCGCGCGCTTTGCGCCCGCGCACGCCTCGAACGTCCGCTCGATCAACTCCGGACGGCATTGCGTCAGCACCTGGATCGTTACGTCGTCGGGAATCACGCCCTGCTCGATGATTTCGCGAACAAAGTCGAAGTCGGTCTGGCTTGCCGACGGGAACCCGACTTCGATCTCCTTGTAGCCCATGCGGACCAGCAGATCGAACATGCGGCGCTTGCGGGCCGGGCTCATGGGGTCGATCAGCGCCTGGTTTCCGTCGCGCAGGTCGACCGCACACCACATCGGGGCGTGGGTGATGACGCGCTCGGGCCAGGTGCGATCAAATGGAATCGGCGCTGGGCCTGACGCCGGGCTGCCGCCCGGCACCTCTTCGGCGAACGGCCGATAGCGATGCACCGGCATTGACGAGCCGCGCTGGGTGTTCCAGGCAGGTTGGCCTGCGCGCGGCGGGCCAGATGGCGTAGTGATGGTTCGAGCCGACACGAAGGCGTCGGCGTTACCGACTACGTCGACACGAGGATCAGTGGGTGTCATTTTGCGGTTGCTTTCCGGGAGGTCTGTGAACGACCGGCGCATCACGACTACCCGCGACGGGAAGCCGGTCTGGATCAGACCCCGCCGCGGCTGCCGAGAAGCAGAACCCGCTGCACGTCGGACACTTTACCGCACTGCTGTCGCCGTGGTCACGACGGTGCTTCTCGCAGGTTGTTCCCACTCGGTCGGCGGTACGGGGGTGCGTGGGCCGAAATTCGGCGACCAGGCGTACTTCTTCGCAGGCGACGTTGCACTCTACGGACAGTCCGTGAGCGCCGACGACGTCGCCTATCTGGCGTATCTGCGTGCGCTGCGCCGCGTCGACGTGTGCGGACTGCTGACGGACGATGCGCTGGCCAAGGTGGGCGAAATCGTCTCGTATGGAACGTTTTTCGACTTTGACGACTGCGACGCGCAGCTGAAGGTCAGCGGGTCAGGTGCTCCGCGGTTGGTCTCGGCGGAGTTGCAGATGTCGCGCACGCTCGGCAAGCCGCCGGCTTTCGAGGTCGGCCACACCGGGGTGGTCGCCGGCGAGTCCTGCTCGTGGCTGATGCCGGTTCCGCTGTCGCGGATGCCCGGTGCGCCGCCGCTGCCGACCTCGGCGCAGCCAATAGTCATCTTGTCGGAGGTCGGCGGTGATGACTGCGACTTCACCAAGCCGATCGCGACCGCGCTGGCGGCGCGACTCGACTCCGGGACACTGCCGCCCAGGGACGCGGCGGCAAGCTATCTGGTTCGGCTCGCCGAACGCGATCCCTGTGAGGTGGTCTCTGCACTGGCCGGCCAAGTCGCCGACTGGAAGGTCCGCGACTCGCAGGCGTATCACTGCCAATTCACTATGCGCGACACCGTGTTAGACGTGGGTTTGAGGCCTCAGATCGTCGGAACCCAGGGCGTGCAGCGCATCGACGCCGCGGGAACCGAGGCGTATCTCGACCCGGCCTCGTGCTCCGCGGTGGCGTTCGTCGATGCGCCGATGCAACACAGACTGGCCGACGGCAGGTACGTCGATGTTGCGGATACCGTTGCGCGCCCGTCCGTGACCGTCGACGACGTGGCTGGCCACGACTGCGATGCAGCGGCCGACGTCGTCGTCCAGGCGGCCATGCTCTACGGCTGATCTAGTCCGGGGACAGTCGCGATTGCCCGACTCTTAGCGACAGCCCGGCAACCTGCGACGACTGCGACTGATGTCGCTCGCCAGCCAGCCGAATTTCTCGTCGTGACCTGCGCAAACGCGAGTGTCGC
>DASRFZ010000094.1:0-9651 GCA_035651275.1 Mycobacterium sp.
GGCCGCCCTGGGTCAGGATGGACTCCGGATGGAACTGCACGCCGTGGATCGGCAGCTGCGCGTGCTGCAGCCCCATGATGATGCCGCTTTCGGTGCGCGCCGTCGGCACCAACTCGGCTGGCACTGTTTCCGGCAACACCGTCAACGAGTGGTAGCGCGTCGCCACGAACGGGTTCGGAAGCCCTTGCAACACACCGGCGTTCGTATGGAAGACAGTACTGGTCTTGCCGTGCAGCAATTCCGGTGCGCGGTCCACGGTCGCACCGAACGCCACGCCAATCGCCTGGTGTCCCAGGCAGACTCCCAGCAGGGGAGTGTTGGTTGCGGCGCACGCGCGCACCAGAGGGATGGACGCGCCCGCCCGTTCCGGCGTTCCGGGGCCCGGGCTCAGCAGGACCCCGTCGAAATCCGCTGCGACCGCCCCCGGGTCGGCGAGCTCGTCGGCATCGTTGCGCCACACCGTCGCTTCGATACCCAGCTGCCCCAGATACTGCACCAGGTTGAAGACGAAGCTGTCGTAGTTGTCGACGACGAGGACTCGCATCAACTGAGGTTACCGAGGACGCGCGGAGTGCATCGCGACCGGTTCGGTGTAACCCACGACGTCGACCTCGGCTCGGACGTCCTCGGTGTACCCCAAGCCGAACCGCACCACGTACTGCTTGTACAACGTCACGAGCGGCGCGGCCGCCAACGCAGCCCGCATCGCGCCGATGTCTCCGATCGCGGTCACCGTGTAGGGCGGGCTGTACGTTCGGCCGTTGAGCAGCAACGTGTTTCCGACGCACCGCGGGGCAGAGGTCGCGATGAGCCGTTGATCCTGCATCTGGATGGCCTCCGCGCCGCCGCTCCACAACGCATTTAGCACGGCCTCGATGTCCTGCTGGTGCACCACGAGGTCATCGGGGGAGGCGTCGCGGGGGAATTGACCGTTGGCGTCGCGCTGCGCGTCGGTCAGCGTCACCACCAAGCCCGGTCCGCGCATCGGGACGAGGGCGGCGTCCACGGCCAGCGGGGCCACCTTGTCCAGCAGAGCCGCGACCTGGGAGTCGTTCGCGGCGGGTCCGGCCCGGGCGGCGTCGACCTGCTTGCTCAAGTTGTCGCGCTGAGCACTGAGCCGGTCCACCGACTGCTGCGCCTCGCGCACCAGGTCGACGAGCCGCGGGGAGTCGCTGCGGCGGATCTCGCTGCCGCCTGACACACCGTGCGCGGTGGCGAGCAGCGCCCCGGCCAGCAGGCAGACCGCCGGCACAGCGAAGCGCCAGGCGGTGCGCCGCGTCGTCACGCGTGCATAATCTCATTGACCCCGCCAGCGGGAGAGGAGCCCATGCCCAAGTCCAAGGTCCGCAAGAAGAACGACTTCACCGTCCGGCCGGTGAGCCGCACGCCGGTCAAGGTGAAGGCCGGGCCGTCAAGCGTGTGGTTCGTTGCGTTATTCGTCGGCCTGATGCTGATCGGGCTGGTCTGGCTGCTGGTGTTCCAGCTCGGCGCCACCGGGATCGACGTGCCAGGGCCGCTGAAGTGGATGGCCGACCTCGGCCCGTGGAACTACGCGATCGCGTTTGCTTTCATGATCACCGGGTTGTTGCTCACGATGCGGTGGCACTGACCCGAAGCTGATGGGCTTGCCGCACCTAGTGTTACCGCCCTGTTTCGCCGACCGAAACGTTGCCGTTACCCAATCACAACGTTGTGATTCATCCCCATTGGGGATAGCACCTGTGGATAACTTCATCCGGTGTGGTAATCGCGTGTGGACTGCCCGTGCAGCAAACTGATTGGGGCCCGAATCCGGTAGCCAGCGCGGCATGCGGATTATTGGGAATTGTGATGTGCGTCTCAGCTGTGACGCTGGTCACAGACCCGCCGGGACGACTGCTGGTAGGGATTGCCGCGGTGGGTCTGCTCGTGTTTGCGGGCTTCTCGTTCCGGGCACGCCCCAAGCTGGCTATCACGCCGGGCGGTCTGGTGGTCCGCGGTTGGTGGCGCGCCCGGACCGTCGAGAAGCCCGCGATCAAGCTCATCCGCATCACGGAATTCCGTCGCCTTGCGCGGAAGGTGCGCTTGCTCGAAGTCGACACGGTCGACGGCCGGCTGCTCGTGTTCAGCAGATGGGACCTCGGCACCGACCCGCTCAACGTCCTCGACGCCCTCACCGAAGCGGGCTACTGCTGATTTTCCGTCGAGCGTGCGCGTTCGCGGCTACTCGACAGTGACGGAATTGATCACGACCGGCTCGGTCGGCCGGTCACTGCGGTCGGTGGCGGTCGTCGCGATGGCGTCGACCACCCGCTGCGAGTCCGGATCGACGACCTCGCCGAAGATCGTGTGCTTGCGATTCAGGTGCGCCGTCTGGCCGACGGTGATGAAGAACTGCGACCCATTGGTCCCCGGGCCGGCGTTGGCCATCGCCAACAGGTACGGCTTGTTGAATTGCAGTTCGGGATGGAACTCGTCGTCGAATCGATAGCCCGGGCCGCCGCGGCCGGTGCCGGTCGGGTCGCCGCCCTGGATCATGAAGCCGGGGATCACGCGGTGGAAGACGGCGCCGTCGTAGAACGGCCCCGAGTTGCCGCCCGATGCATTCTCGGTGCCGTATTCCTTTGTGCCAGTTGCCAACCCGACAAAATTGGCGACGGTCTTGGGCGCGTGGTTGCCAAACAGCGCGATCTTGATGTCGCCGCGGTTGGTGTGCAGGGTGGCGGTTGCGGTTTGTATGGGGCTCGTCACGGCATGACAGTGTGCCATCGTCGGATAGTCTCGGTTCACGCGACCGGCAGAAAGGCGAAGACGTGGCTATCGAAAGCAGGTTGACGCCCAGGGAGCGTCTGACCCGAGGCTTGCAGTACACCGCCGTCGGTCCGGTTGACATCACCCGCGGCACCGTCGGCCTGAGCGCACACGGTCTGCAATCAGCGGGCAGTGCGCTGCGTCGTCGATATCGGGAAAGCCGGGTCGCCCAGGAACTCAGCGCCGCCCAGGACACCATCGCGCGCGACCTCGCCGCCGCTCAGGAAGTCGTCGCGAATCTGCCGCAAGCGTTTCAAGATGCCCGCCAGCCCAAGCACAATCGGCGACGGCTGGCATTGTTCGCCGCACTCGGGGTCGGCTTATTGGCCGGAGGCGCGGTCGCGTTCTCGATAGTTCGCCGGTCGATGCAAAAGGAGCCGTCGCCGCGGCCGCCAAGCGTGGACGTTGAATCGCGGCCGTAACAAACAGACTCGTAACAGACTCGGAAGCGGACCGCTTCGAAATCTGTAGGGAAACACCCGATTTCTCTGCGCACGTGCCGCCCGTACCGTCAGTTTTTCGGCCGTGGGCACCGCGCACCCCGCTCCGCTCACGCCGCTGAGGCACGGACGGATCGGGAGAGGTCACACATGTCAACCAGGAAACGCTTGCGACTGTTGGCGCGGGCAGGAGCTGTCACGCTGCCACTGGCTGTCGCGGTCGTCGCGGCGGCGGCGCCGGCGGTCGTGCGAGCCGAGCCCCCCGCCGACGACTGCGTCCAGGGGTTCATTTGGAGGCAAGCGACTGCTGGTGACCGCGTGTGCGTCAACGGCGGGATGGCCCACGAGGTTCACGTGCAGAACTTGCACCCGGCCGCCAACCAAGTCCCCGACAGCGACACCTGTGTTTCCGGGTTCGTGTGGCGTGAGGCGTTCGACGGCGACCACGTTTGCGTCACACCGGATTTCCGTCAACAAGTACGGGCTGACAATGCCGCGGCAGCGTCTCGGGTGGTTAAGGCAGCCCCGGCGGCCCCACCGGAGAACAGTCAGCACGTTGTCCACCTTGCGATCTCCACCTTCAACACGACCAGGCTCGTTCACTTTGCGATCGAGCCGCCAGGCATCGACGAGCGGTGGGAAAGCACGGCCCCCTGGAGCCGGGACATCACGATCGGTCCCGAAACTACGTCGCTGAGTCTTAAGGGGTGGACGTCGGGCCAGGCGGCCCGCTGCTCGATCGAGGTTGACGGCGTCCAGGTCTCGCAAATGGAGGGTTCCTTCGTGTGGTGCAAGTGGCACAGGTAGAGCGGCGCTAACACCCGAAAATTTGTGAAAGATTTGTGGAGCCTAGGGGATTCGAACCCCTGACTTCTGCCTTGCAAAGGCAGCGCTCTACCAACTGAGCTAAGGCCCCCGAAGTTCGCTCAAGGTGTGCCAGACCTCCGCGGTCCGCCGTGATCGAACGATCACCACGGCCACCGCCAGCGAGGCGAACACCACAACCCACTTCATGTCGTGGGGCTAGGAGGACTCGAACCTCCGACCTCTTCGTTATCAGCGAAGCGCTCTAACCGCCTGAGCTATAGCCCCGTACGCGCCTAGGACCGAGCGACGAGATTACCGCACCTCCGGGAAGCGTCCCAAACGCCCAATGTCGAGTTGTTGTCGGCGTACGGGCTCGATCTCAACCATAAGTCGACGCTCGGCGTCGAAATCTCAGTCCCGATCAGCCAGCGTGACTTCGACCCCACCGACCAGGTCGGTGGTCAAGTTGTAGATGAATGCGCCGACGGTCGCCATCGCCGTCAGCAGGACAATGTTGATCAGCCCGACCAGCGCCGCCCCGCCGAAGATCGTGCCGCTGGACAGCAACTCGCCACCGCCGCCGCTGTTGTTCAGCAGGTCACCGACATTGCTGTTGAGCTTGCTCCACACCCCCATGCCACCGAGCACGAGGTAGAGGAACGCCACGGCGATCATCCACACGAAAAACAGCGCCACCGACAGCACCAGCGACACCTTCAACACGCTCCACGGATCGACGCGGCGAATCTGCATGCTCGCGCGAACCGGGCCCGACGCCACCTGCATTCGTCTCGACCGCGACGGCGGGCTCGACGGCTCTGTGCTCGGCCGCTCGGCGGGCTTGGTGCGCGGCCGCGGGGTCGGGCCGGACAGGTCTGGCAGCTCGCTGCGCATAGCCTCGGGACGCGGCGCGGGGTCGGGACGTGGCACCGCATCGGGGCGCGGCGCGGATTCGGGCTCGGACGTCTGCGACGTGCCCGATGGCCCGGAGATGAAGCGGTTGATCCGATCCTCGACGCCTGACGACGCGTGGGCTGCCTCCTGGCGCCTCGGCGTCGGCGCGCGCGCCTGGCCGCGTTGCCACGGCGGGACGTCGCCGCGGTCGGTCACCGGGCCGGGCGGTCGCGGGGCACTGCCGTTGCCCGGTTCGTTCGGTGAGCTCACCTACGGCTCCTTACGTGGTCGAGTCCGGCGCAGCACGACTACTCTTCGCGCAAGCGCTCATCGGCCTCCGGACTGTCACCTTCCTCGGCGTTGCGCGCTATAGCAATCAGTGTCGCGCCTTCGCCCAAGTTCATCAATCGAACGCCCTTGGTCTGGCGTCCGGCCTTACGGACCTGACGGGCCGCGGTGCGGATCACTCCGCCGCCCGAGGTGATCGCGTACAACTCGGTGTCGTCGTCGACCACCAGCGCTCCGACCAGCGTGCCACGCCGCTTGTCGTACTGGATGGTCAGCACCCCTTTACCGCCGCGGCCCTGCACCGGATACTCGTCGATCGCCGTGCGCTTGGCGTACCCGCCCGACGTCGCGACCAGCAGGTATGTGTCGGGTTGGACGACGTTCAGTGACAGCAGCTGGTCGTCGGTGTTGAACCGCATGCCCTGCACACCGGAGGTCGCACGACCCATCGGACGCAGCGCCTCGTCGCTGGCAGTGAATCGGATCGACTGACCCTTGGCCGACACCAGCAGCAGGTCGTCCTCGGCGGAGCACAGCACCGCACCGACAAGCTCATCCCCGTCGCGCAGGTTGACCGCGACGATGCCGCCTGACCTGTTCGAGTCGAAGTCGGTGAGCTTGCTCTTCTTGACCAGGCCATTGCGTGTGGCCAGCACCAGATAGGGCGCGTCCTCGTAGCCCTTGATCTGGATCACCTGCGCGATGCGTTCCTCCGGCTGGAACGCCAGCAGGTTCGCGACGTGCTGGCCGCGCGCCGTGCGCGACGCCTCGGGCAAGTCGTAGGCCTTGGCGCGGTACACCCGACCCTGGGTGGTGAAGAAAAGAATCCAGTCGTGGGTCGAGCAGACAAAGAAGTGGTTGACGATGTCGTCCTGCTTGAGCCCGGCGCCCTGCACGCCCTTCCCGCCGCGCTTCTGGCTGCGGTACAGATCGGTCTTTGTGCGTTTCGCGTAGCCGGTTTCGGTGATCGTGACGACGACGTCCTCGCGCGCGATCAGATCCTCGTCGGACACCTCGCCGTCAGCGGCGATGATTCTGGTGCGACGGTCGTCGCCGTGCTTGTTCGCGATCTCCTTGAGTTCGTCCTTGACAATGCCGCGCTGACGTTCCGGCTTCGCGAGAATGTCTTCGAGGTCAGCGATTTCGGCTTCGATCTTGGCCAGGTCGTCGACGATCTTCTGCCGTTCGAGGGCGGCCAGCCGGCGCAGCTGCATGTCAAGGATGGCTTGCGCCTGGATCTCGTCGATGTCGAGTAGCTCGATCAAGCCCTGACGCGCGTCGTCGACGGTCTGCGACGCGCGGATCAGCGCGATCACTTCGTCAAGTGCGTCAAGGGCTTTCACCAGGCCGCGCAAAATGTGCGCGCGCTCGTTCGCCTTGCGCAGCCGGTACTGCGTGCGACGCACTATGACGTCGAGTTGGTGCTCGACGTAGTGACGGATCATCTGGTCGAGCCGCAGCGTGCGCGGCACGCCGTCGACGATCGCGAGCATGTTGGCGCCGAAGCTGGTTTGCAGCTGCGTGTGCTTGTAGAGGTTGTTCAGCACCACCTTGGCAACGGCATCGCGCTTGAGCTCCACGACAATTCGGATACCGACACGGTCGCTGCCCTGGTCCTCGATGTTGGCGATTCCGCCGAGTTTTCCGTCGCGCACCTGCTCGGCGATCGACGTGATGAAGTTGTCATGGTTGACCTGATACGGCAACTCGGTGATGACGAGCGACGTGCGGCCCCGCGAGTCCTCCTCGATTTCGGCAACGCCGCGCATGCGGATCGAACCGCGGCCGGTGGTGTAGGCGTCGGTAATGCCTTGGGAGCCAACAATCAAGCCCGCTGTGGGGAAGTCAGGTCCCTTGACTTTCTTCATCACCGCCTTGAGGGTCTTCTCCTCGTCGGCGTCGAAGTTGTCCAGGCACCAGAAGACCGCGTCGGCAAGCTCACGCAGGTTGTGCGGCGGGATGTTGGTGGCCATGCCCACCGCGATGCCGCCCGAGCCGTTGGCGAGCAGGTTGGGGAACCGGCTCGGCAGGACGGTCGGCTCCTGCACGCGGCCGTCATAGTTGGGGATGAAATCGACTGTCTCCTCGTCGATTTCGCGCAGCATCTCCATCGCGAGCGGAGTGAGCCGGGCCTCGGTATATCTCATGGCCGCCGGCGGGTCGTTGCCCGGCGAACCGAAGTTGCCCTGCCCGTCGACTAACGGGTATCGCAGCGACCACGGCTGCGCCATCCGCACCAACGTGTCGTAGATCGACGCATCGCCGTGCGGGTGGTAGTTGCCCATCGTTTCGGCGACCGAGCGCGCGGATTTCGCGTGCGAGCGGTCCGGCCGGAATCCGGAGTCGTACATCGCATACAGCACGCGTCGATGCACCGGCTTGAGGCCGTCGCGGACCTCCGGCAGCGCGCGGCCGACGATCACGCTCATCGCGTAGTCGATGTAGCTGCGCTGCATCTCCTGCTGGATGTCGACGGGCTCGACGCGGTCGACGGAGTCGTCGCCAGGCGGCAGCGTCGTATCAGTCATGAATTCCCCGAATCTGGTTGGAGCTTCGACTAAACATCAAGGAAGCGAACGTCTTTGGCGTTGCGCGTGATGAACGAGCGGCGAGCCTCGACGTCCTCGCCCATCAGGATCGAGAACAGCTCGTCGGCCGCCGCGGCGTCGTCCAGCGTCACTTGCCGCAGCACCCGCACCGACGGGTCCATCGTGGTCTCCCACAGTTCCTTGGCATCCATTTCGCCGAGGCCTTTGTACCGCTGGATCCCGTCGTCGACGTTGATCTTCTTACCCGCCTTCTTGCCGGCCTCCAAAAGACCGTCGCGCTCCCGGTCGGAGTACGCGAACTCCGGTTCGGCGCGTTGCCATTTCAGTTTGTACAGCGGCGGCTGCGCCAAGAAGACGTGGCCGTTTTCGATCAGCGGACGCATGAACCGGAACAGCAGCGTCAGCAGCAGCGTCGAGATGTGCTGACCGTCGACGTCCGCGTCGGCCATCAGCACGATCTTGTGGTAGCGCAACTTGGTGATGTCGAACTCGTCGTGAATGCCGGTGCCCAGCGCGGTGATGATCGCCTGCACCTCAGTGTTCTTCAGCACCCGGTCGATGCGGGCCTTCTCGACGTTGATGATCTTGCCTCGCAACGGCAGAATCGCCTGGAACATCGAGTCACGGCCGCTCTTCGCAGAGCCGCCAGCCGAATCACCTTCCACCACATACAGTTCCGACTTGCGTGGATCGGTCGAGCGGCAGTCGGCCAGCTTGCCGGGCAGCCCACCGATGTCGGTCGCGCTCTTGCGCCGCACCAGCTCGCGGGCCTTCCGCGCCGCGATACGTGCCTGCGCCGACGAAACCGCTTTGTTCACCACCGTTTTGGCTTCGGCGGGGTTGGCTTCGAACCAGTGGCTCAGCTGCTCGTTGCAGATCTTCTGCACGAACGACTTGACTTCGGTGTTGCCCAGCTTGGTCTTGGTCTGCCCCTCGAACTGCGGCTCGGACACTTTCACGGAGATGACGGCTGCCAGGCCTTCGCGGATGTCGTCGCCGGTGAGGTTCGGATCCTTGTCCTTCAGCAGCTTCTTGTCTTTGGCGTACTTGTTCACCACCGAGGTCAACGCAGCGCGGAAACCCTCCTCGTGAGTACCGCCCTCGTGGGTGTTGATGGTGTTGGCGAACGTGTGCACCGACTCCGAGTAACCGGCGTTCCACTGCATCGCGATCTCGACCTCGTGCCCGGCACCCTTGTCGGAAAAGTCGACGATGCTGCTGTGGATCGGATTCTTGGTGCGGTTGATGTGCTTGACGAAGTCGACCAGCCCACCGGGGTAGTGGAACGTACGATGCTTGACCTTATGCGGCGCAGACGATTCCGCCGCCTTCGCTTCAGCCGACTTCGGCGCCTCGGCGGTGTCGCTGACGACCTCGTCGACTACTTCTTCGTTGCTGACCCGCTCGTCGGTCAGCTTTATGGTGAGCCCCTTATTCAGGAATGCCATCTCCTGCAGCCGGCGCGCGACAGTCTCGAAGTCGTAATCGGTCGTTTCGAAGATGTCGGAGTCCGCCCAGAAACGCACCGTTGTACCGGTCTTCTTGGTCTTCTCGCCTTGCTTGAGCGTGCCGGGGATCGAGCGGTCGTAATGCTGAAACCACTCGTAGCCGTCGGTCGAGATCTCGACCTCAAGTCGAGTGGACAACGCGTTGACCACAGACACGCCCACGCCGTGCAGCCCACCGGACACCGCGTAGGCGCTGTCATCGCCGCCGAACTTTCCACCGGCATGCAGCTGGGTCATCACCACGTCGACGGTGGGCATGCCGGTGGCGTGCATGCCGACCGGAATACCGCGGCCGTTATCGGTGACTTGAACACCGCCGTTCTCCAAAAGCTTGACGTCGACCTGGGTGGCATAACCGGCCATCGCCTCGTCCAC
>DASRFZ010000095.1:0-4711 GCA_035651275.1 Mycobacterium sp.
GCACCCGATTCGATCAACGTGCTTATCCGGGCCGCCAGCTCACCGACATGACGCCACGAAAACCACTGGCCGCCATATTCGATCGCCTGCGCATCGGGCTGCAGAGCCAAGACATTGGAGATACGACGGCTGAGGGGATGAACCATCAACGAATCCTCGGCTGCACCGACGGGCCACCGGAGCCGGACTCCAGTTCGGCCTGTGCGAGCGGATTACCCAGTCGCGTATAGATGAGTCCCTGTTCCATCGCCGCGCGGTACGGCCTGTCCAGGGATTCCCAAATGGCTTTGACCGTGCCTTGGGTCGCCGACGGCGGGTAGCCGGCGATAGTCGCGGCGATCTCATGTGCGCGCGACCAGAGATCTTCGGGCGCAACCACTTCCGTGACAAGGCCGATTCGCTGCGCGGTCTGCGCACTGACGCGCTCGCTATTGCCCATCAGAGCCGTGCGCAAGGTCTCACCCAACCCGACGCGGCGCATCAACCCGATCGGCTCAAGCGCGCAGACGAGCCCGGCGCTGACGTGTGAGTCGAAGAACGTGGCGTCAGTGGAGCAGATCACCACATCCGACTCGTTGACGAAGTAGAACGCCCCCGCGGTGCACATGCCCTGGACGGCGCACACAACGGGCTTCCACATCTTCTGCCACTTAGGGCTGAGCCCTTCGCCGGGGTCTTCGTGATTCCAGACGTTGGCCGGTTGCCCGTAGGAGGATTTGATGTCGAGGCCGGCGCTGAACGCACGGGTTCCCGCCGCGCGCAACACGACAGCGTTGACGGAGTCGTCCAACTTCACGGCGCGCCAGGCCGCGGCCATCTCCTCACACATGGCACGGTTGAATGCGTTGAGCCGTTCGGGCCGGTTCAACGTGATCGTGGCGACGCGGTCGGCGGTGTCCACGTCGAGCTCGATCGTTTCGAATCTGGTCATCGTGCCTACCTGCACTGCCAGTTCGGCGTCCGCTTTTCGACAAAGGCGCGCGGCCCCTCCAGCGAATCCTCGGTGTGCAGGTTGCGCTCCCGGAACGCCTCGGCGAGCATCTCGGCTTCGTGCAACGGCAGGTCCAGCCCCTTGAGTATCGCCAGCCGTGTTCCGCGTACCGCAAGGGGCGCATTGGAATTCACGATGTCGGCGATTTCGTGGGCTCGTTCGAGCAGGCGCTCGTGTTCGACGATTTCGCTCACTAGCCCGAGCTGGTACGCCCGCTGCACGCTCATCCGTTCGTGCTTGCCCGTCAACGCCACGCGCAACGCGATCGCGCGCGGCAGCACACGCGCCAGACGCACCACCTCCCGGCCGGCGACCAGCCCGATGCTGACGTGCGGATCGAAAAACGTGGCTTCGTCCGAAGCGATCACGATGTCCGCGGTTGTCACCCAGTCCAGCCCTGCGCCGCAACATATTCCGTTGATTGCGGCCAACACGGGCTTGGCCATTGTCCGGAACGGCGGAGTGCCTTCCTGCGGCGCCTCCCACTGCTCGTAGGTCGACAGGTAGGGACGCTCGTTGATCACCTTGCCGTCGCCGGGGATCTCCTTCACGTCGGCGCCAGTGCAGAATGCGCGTCCGGTGCCGGTGACGATGAGCAGCCAGACGTTGTCGTCATTTTCGGCTTCTTGGTATGCAGCCCGCAGTTCGGTGATCATGTGCGGACTCAGCGCATTGAGTGCGTCCGGGCGGTTCAGTGTGATGGTGGCTTTGTGTCCGTCGAGTTCATACTTGATAGTGTCGAACGACTTGTCTGACACGGGATTTCCCTTCATGTCATCGGCCCTCGAACCGCGGTTCCCGCCCCTGGAAAAACGCCGTGAGACCTTCTTTGAAATCTGCGGTGCGGCTGGAAAGTTCGACGTTGAACAGCTCTTGGGTCATCGCCTGGCCGAGGGTGGTGGACTGACTCTGATGAATGGCCTGCTTGGTCAAACCGATCGCGACGGTCGGGCCCGCCGCAAGCCGCGAGACCAGTTCGTCGGCGACGCCGTCGAGCTCCGAATCCGCTGTGGCTTCGTGAATCAGACCCCAGTCGGCGGCGGCTGCGCCACTGACCTTTTCGCCGAGCAGCAGCATCCGCTTGGCACGTGCGACGCCAACCAGTCGCGGCAGCAGCCATGTCGATCCGGAGTCCGGACTGAAACCGCGACTCATGAACGGCTCCCAGAACACCGCGTCATTGGCCGCGATGGTGAAGTCGGCAGCCAGCGCCAGATTGCATCCGAGGCCGACCGCGTAACCGCGCACGGTGCACACGACCGGGAGATGCAGGGTATGGACCAACTCGATGATGCGGTGTGCGGTGTGCGGAATCCGGCGGACGATGTCACCGGTACGCGGGCGCACGCCGCCGCTGTTCGGTGCGCCCAGGTCGGCTCCGGCGCAGAAGTCGCCGTCGGCGCCGCTGAGGTGAACGGCGCGCAGCGAGCCGTCGGTGGCCGCATCGGCGAGCGTGCTGACCAGGGAGTCAACCATCCCGTAGCTCAACGCATTGCGCCGCGCCGGACGGGCCAGCGTTATTCGCAGCACCTCCCCGTCACGCTTCACCGTTACCGAGCCGTCGTCCGCCACCGTGACATCGCGCCCTTCTGAATACGGTTGACCCTACAGTAGGCTATACCATTACTATCCTGTATAAGTTAGCAAGGAAAGGGCCGCGACGGAATGGCCACCGAGCAGTTGGCGACCAATGACGACCGCCGATTCGGCGAACAGCCGCTGGCGCAGACGGTCGCTGCCGCCGCCGCGATCCGTCGACTCACGGCCTTACTGCTGTCCCTGGAGCATCCGCATCCGGCCGTCGACACGCTGCTCGCGCAGTTCGCGGCCGCCGAACGCGAACTCGCCGCCGCCGTTCCCCCGAACAGCGCTCCCCGCCTGCATGGCGACGGTGACACCAAACGCGTCTACCTCGCGCATGCCTTCGACATCGGCGAGTTCAATCCGTGCTTTCCTGAATACCGCTTCGAGCGCCTCGACGCCGAAACCGCATCCGGAACCGTCACGTTTCCCTTGGTTTTCGAAGGACCGCCGGGGCTGGTGCACGGCGGGTTTCTCGCCGTCTTCTTCGATTGCGTTGCCCAGCATCAGAATTGCGCCGCCGCGCTTTCGGGCAAGACGCGTTCGTTGAGCGTGACATATCAACGACCGACCCCCGTGCTGACCGAACTGCGCTTCGACATCGCTCGCACCGAGGTGGACCGGGCGATCACGTCGACCATCCGGTTGCTGCGCGACGGCGAGGTGCTCTGCATCGGCGAGATGCGTGCGGTGGCAACAGCACCCGAACAACTGAGCGTGTCGAGATTCGCCCGACGAGAACCGCGCCGATGACCCGACCTGCGCCACAACGGATCCGCCAGCCGAGGGTCGCCGAGATCGTCGCGTCGCGGCTGCGTGACGACATCCTGTCGGGACGTCTCAAGGAAGGCGATGTGCTTCCTTCGCAGGAGTCGCTGTTCTCCGAATTCGGGGTGAGTCCGCCTGCGCTGCGTGAAGCCATCCACATCTTGGAGTCCGACGGGCTGATCTCGGTGCGGCGAGGCAACGTCGGCGGCGCCGTCGTACACCTTCCCTCGGCCGAGCGGACCGCGCACATGATCAGCATGGTCTTGCAGGCGCGCGCCGCCACACCGGCCGACGTCAGCGAGGCTCTGCTGCATCTGGAGCCGATCTGTGCCGGGATGTGTGCCGCTCGCGACGACCGGATGACTGAAGTGGTGCCGTACCTCGAAGCCGAGATCGACAACCAGACAGCACAATTCGACGACGTGTCGCAATATGTCCCGAATGCTCGGCGATTCCACGAGGCGATCGTGTCGCGGTGTGGCAACGAGTCGATGATTCTGCTGATCGGCTCACTCGAGCTGATCTGGTCGGCGCACGAGTCGTCGATCTGGAGCGACGACGCCCACGCCGACTCGCATGCTGCGCGCAAGATCAGGCGGGCCGCGCTGCGCGACCACCAGCGTCTGCTCGACGCCATCCGCGACGGCAACCGGGATCGGTCGGTGCGGCTGGCGCAGGTCCACCTCGGCGTGGCCCGCAGCAACACGCTGGCGTTCGGCGCGGACAAAACTATTGAGGCCAAACGGATCTCAGGCAACGGAAGGGTCGACGCATGACCGCAGAGGATGACCGCGTCCTATTCGATCTGGATCCGGACAAGCGCATCGCGACGATCACGTTGAACAACCCGGCGCAGCGCAACTCCTACGACGCAGCGATGCGAGACGGCATCGCGCACTGCCTCGACCGAGTCGCCGAGGACGACGACACGGTCGTGGTGATACTGCGCGGTGCGGAGGGGGTCTTCTCGACGGGCGCCGATATGAACAACGCCTACGGCTGGTACGGCAAGAGCGAGCATGACAAGAAGAGCCGGCCGAGCCAGCGGCGGCGGCTTACGGTGGACCGCAAGTCATTCGGCTTCTACCACAACCTGATGGGGTTCCCGAAGGTCACCGTCGGCGAGATCAGCGGCTATGCGCTGGGCGGTGGTTTCGAGATGGCGTTGATGACTGACATCTCGGTGATCGCCCGCGACACGAAGATCGGCATGCCGGCGACGCGGTTTCTCGGGCCCGCTCTCGGCAGCCTGCACATGTTCTTTTACCGGCTCGGTCCCGTCCTGGCGCGGCGGCTGCTTCTGACCGGCGACATTGTCGAGGCCGGAAGTGTCGAACACTTGGGCATCTTCACCGAGACCTGCGATGCCGC
>DASRFZ010000096.1:0-2740 GCA_035651275.1 Mycobacterium sp.
CAACTCCGCTAATAGCGAGTTAACTCTTTTTAAGACCGCACGTTACGCGAACGACCTCTGCTGTTATGGTGTGACGCCCTAGTCTCGGGGCGTGACGGTGCGATCGTCCCAAATCCCTAGCTTGGACCTCGTAACAACGGGACCCTCATCCCCGGGGGTGTCCGCTTTTCAGGTTCTGTGCAAACCGACTAGGGATGCGTATGAGACACCGCCGCGGGTACACGCTGATCGAGATGATGATCGTTATTACGCTGATCGCGATCGTCACCGCGACCGCGATGCCGCACATCGATTATCAGGCCGGACGGCAAGACGGCGCGGCCCGCGCGGTCCGTGGTGCGCTGCAGCAGGCGCAGGCGTACGCGGTGAGCTCGCAGCATGAAGTGTGGGTTATTGTCGACGCGGGCAAGAATCGCGTCATTGCGGTTCAAGATCCGTCGGACAGTAACCAGTATGTGACCACCGACCATTATTGGTCGATCCCGATGCAAGAAGGCGCGAAGCTCGGGCTCGGCGCGGTGTCGCCATTGCCGGGTGATGCGGCGCCGACCTTGGGTGTCGCGATCACCACGCCGGCGACGATCGCCCCGGGCGCATTGAGCTCGGTGACAACGGGGTTTGTGTTCCGCGCCGACGGGGCCGTCAGCTCGAACGCGCAGATCTATATCACATCGCTCCGTGGTCAGGCGAGAGACTCGCGGGCGATTGATGTCACGCAGGCGACCGGACGTGTCGACCTGTACAAATACAACGCCACGACCGGCACTTGGGTGCTTGGAGGCTTCTGATGTCTCACCAGATGATCGGACGCCGCCCGGCGTCGCGTAACGGCATGACACTGATCGAGGTGATGGTCGCGCTCGTGATCTTGAGCGGGTCCTTGATCGCGATGGGCAATTTCATGGGCAAGTTCGCGCACGCGCAGCGTCGCGCCGGCATTCATGCCGACGCGGTCGATCTGGCGTCGGACGTGATGGATTCGGTGCAGCATGATTCGGCGTATGCGGCGATTCCCGGCGACTTCCAGAAGACGGCGACGATCTCACGCGACGGGGCGTCGTTCACCCGCACAACGGCGGTCAAGCAGATCGGCGGCGCCGTGACCTCGAACGTCAATTACTACATCGTGACCACCACCGTCGTGAACGGCCAGCTGACGCCGGCTGACACGGTGAAGAAATCCATCGTCATCCGGTCATTCTAACTATGCGTACTACAGAGAGACGCGGGTTCACGCTGACCGAGATGATCATCGCGACCACGATGCTCGGGCTGTTCGGCGCCAGCGCTATCACGTTCTACCTGCGGAGCCTGCGGTCGGTGAGTAATACCGCCGGCCGGGCCGACGCGCAGCAGAACGCGTCGTTCGCGCTCGATTTCATGGATCACGATCTCCGCATCGCGGGCACGGGGCTCGCGTCGGCCCAGCCGCTGTTCATTGCGGCCTCGTCGACCTCGCTCGGATTCAATGCCGACCTGATCACGCACGACACGTCGGCGTCGGCGCCCGGGACCTACTTTGATTTGAGTGTCCCGGACTCCGTGGCGCTCGCCTGGCAGGGGTCTTCGGCGCAGAATCTCCACGGCTCGACGGTCGCGTACCCGGAGTCGACGTTCCACCAGTCGGCGGGCGTCATCAGCGCGGCCGAAACCGTCCAGTTCTGGCTCGCTTCGACCGGCACGGCGAATCAGTACAATCTGATGCGACAAGTCAACGGCAACTCGCCGGCGATCCTGGCGAAGAACATCTACTACAACTCCTCGACCTCGACGGCCCCGTTCCAGTACTACTACGTCGACTCGCTGAACGCGCTGCACCAATTCCCGCAAACCCGATTCGCGAGCGGGATTTTCCACCGGGGCACCCCGACCGCCCAGGCGACCCTCGATTCGATTCGCGAGGTGCGCATCACGCTCACCGGTTGGTTCACGGATCCGCGCAACGGCCAGAACGTCTATCGGACGGTCAATGAACAGATCCGCATGCCGAACACCTACATGTCGCGGATCGCGCAGTGCAACAGCCCGCCGAATCCTATCCCGAGCTTGTCGGCTATGCCCAGCGCTGGAGGCCAAGACACCGTGGGCCTCTCCTGGGCTCCCTCCCCGGATGATCAAGCGGGCAAGGCGACCGTGCGCATGTACCTGATCTACCGGAAAAAGCATACGGACAGCACGTATGTGCAGTTGAACAGCGTCACCCCGCAGGTGCCCCTGCCGTCAACGTACACCTATGACGACACGCAGGCGGGTGGCGGGCTGGTTTTGGGCACACCGTACGACTACGAAGTCGTCGCACGCGATTGCACGCCGGCGCTGTCGTCGGCCGTCGCGCGGACGAATATCACACCCAACTAGCCCGGAGCCGCTCATGACCCCGATTCGACTCCACCGCATCGCCGGAGCCAAGGGCCGAGCAGGCTCCGCGATGATCCTGGTGCTGCTGCTCACGTTCGCGCTGGCGGCGCTCGCCGGTTCGGCGATCCTCTTATCGTCGACCGCGACGCAAACCGTCAAGTCGCGCGAGAGCGAGAAAGACTTGCGCTACTCCGCCGACGCGGCGATCGCCATTGGCGAGAGTCAGATCGAGAACGATCCGACGACCGTGCCGTTGTCCGGGTATCAGCAGATCGCCAACGGCACGGCCATGCTCGCCGCGGATTCGACGGCGATCCATGGCCTCACGTACAACCTCTATGTCGGGCCGACCGGTTCGGTGAGCCGCCAGAATGGCCGCTTC